>NZ_CP042476.1:619850-929775 GCF_007993795.1 Antarcticibacterium arcticum
TTTCACCGGCCCAATTTTTTTGCAGATGAAATGGTGAAAGGTGCTTTTAAAAGTTTTAGACATGAACACCATTTCATTGCTACAGGAGAGGGCACAATAATGAAAGACGAGTTTAATTTTCAGTCTCCGCTGGGCGTTCTGGGGAAACTGGCAAATACTTTATTTCTAAAATCCTATATGACCAGGTTCCTTGAAAACCGGAATAAGGTGATCAAAGAGTTTGCAGAAAGTGGAAGGTGAAAGGAAATTATGCCCGAACCCCAAAGGGAGTAAGAGTTTTGAAAACCGCTAATATGGAGCAATTCAACCCTGCACCCTCCGGCTCAAATATCTAATATTCTTTAAAATCCCCATGGATCTTCAGCATTGAGGTAAGGACTGGCGAATGTTGTCCAGGAAGTGGTGTTTAATTCCCTGCCGTCAATATTCATTGGAGTGAACCTAACTTTATAGTTTCCCTTTTTGTTATATGTAAAAGCCCCGGAACACATGTTATGACCCACGTAGAGTTTGCCCTTCCATTCCTGAATGTAATAGGTGGTTAATTTCCCTGTGGTAAGATCCATTACTTCAGTTTTAAACCATATTTGAGCATTAGCTTTTTCTGAAATATTAAAAATGGCATTTGCTTCGGGACCACAACCATAGAATTGCACATTGGTTTCAGCAAAAACAATTTTTAAATTTTTATCGAGGGGTGCTGCATTTTGCAATCCAGTTGTTTCCCAATAGACCATTTCATCTTCTTTTTTTAGGGGATTATATCGCTGGTTAAAATTCTTCAGGATGTCCTCATCAGGTTTGGCTGAAAGTTTTAAGTAGTACTTCCTGTTTGGCAACAGGCTTTGAACAGGTTTAAATATAGCCTGGGTAAGCATCATTTGCCCCCGAAGGATTCCCTTAAGCTCTAAAATGATCTTTTCCCCATCATCTGTTTCCAGGTAAACTTCCCGTGTTCCAAGCGCTTCAATTTGTGGTTGACTATAGGCATAACCTTCTACAATAAACATAGGATTGAGGCTTATCTCCTTTTGCTGCGGAAAAAACTGTATCCCGCTCATAGTACATTCATAATTTCCGGCTTGAATGGAAAGGGTAAGGCTAAGGCGGAAAAATAAGGAAAGATATTTCATAATTGCAGAGATTATAAAGCGATAAGTAGCAGCAATTGTTGTTCCGAACAGTTGAAGGGTTTAATATGTAATCATTTTTATTTCCCGGCAAATGCAACCATATATGATTATCTGGCAGTGATTAAAAAGTAGCTTTATACGTAACGTCAAATCTTACTTCACTAACTTGATTTGAATTTATAGTAACTGGAAAGATCGCGGTTGAACTATGAAAGTTTGAATAAAATTTACCATCCTCTTTTACAAACAGGCTATAATCTCCGGGTTCAAGTTCAACTTGAAAGAATCCATCGCTATCAGATTCTACCATGGCTACCAGGTTTGTATTTATTGCCGAATAAAAGGGGGTGAAACCTATTTGTTCCACATCAGCATTTGTGGTCAATTCATACACATATACCTCTCTCTTAACCTGGCAAATCGTTCCTCGTCCCACCGGCATGAAATCGCCGCTCCAAAACCACACGTCTCCCCACAGTCCTTGTTCAATGGAGACTTTCTGGTTGTTCCTGGGTGGATTGGTTTGTGAATAACAATTTGATTCCGGTTTAGAATCAACGCTACAGGATATAAAAGGCATTATTATTAAAACTGCAAATACTAACCGAAGAAGTCGGTTTTTGAATGAATTAATCAGGTTTAATTGCAATGGTAAGATTTAAATGACAATAATATTAAAATTTCATTATCCGGCATGGATGCCGGGGGCAGAACCCGTGTTTTGTGACAGACTAACGGTTCTTTAATTGGTTTTCCAGTTCAGCAATTCTTTCAGAACTTTTTTTAATAGCTATCCGGGCAGCTAACCTTAATTCAAGTTCGTCTACTACTATCGCTGCCATTTCCTCCAAGATATCCAATTGGCCCTTATGAATAAACCGCTGTTTCTTGTCAATTATACAAAGTGTACCAAGATTGTGTCCGTCTTTGGTTTGCAGGGGAGCAGCCGCATAAAACCTTAGTCCAAAATCACTGCAAACCAGCGGATTTGTCATGCAGCGTGGATCTTCAATAGCATTTTCCACAAGATAAACATCTTTAGAAAGTATTGCTGAAGCACATAAGCCGGGCTCCCGGTCAATCTGTTTCACACCTTCAAGTCCATATTGGGATTTAAACCAAATTCTGTCCTCGTCTACTATACTTATGATTGCTATTGGCACGTTAAACATCTTGGAGGCCAAAACTGTTATACGGTCAAAATTACCATCTTTTGGAGTATCAAGGATGTCATAGCGGTTTACCGCTTTAATTCTTTCTGTTTCAATAGTATTTAATTCCATAATGAAAGATGTGAATGGTCTAAATTAAGAAATTTTTTTATATTGTTTACTCTTTAAATCCGGATATGGGGGATTGTTGAAAACTGTGAATCAATATATTAGCACTTTCAGCGCTTATACCTTGCGTAGATCGCGCTTCGAAGGAAGAGGAGTGAGAGGTTTTATCATTATTTCATAGCCTCAAATTCTTTTTGGCCTATTTGGTTTTCGGTGATGGTTAATTGTGGCCGTACAGTAATTATTCCCGGAATAGCTCCCCCTCTTACAAAGTATTCTTTTCCTTTTTCAACCTTGATCTTAATTTCTTCTTTAGTTTCCGTTATGGCAAAAAAACTTTGATCTCCAAAATTTTTGGTTTGGAGGACAAACTTTTCGCCTCCTCTCAGTCGGCCCAGGATGGAGTCATTTCCGTCTTTTATTTTATATCCGAAGGATCCTAAGGCAGCTACAGATAATTTAGGTCTGTAAAAATGAATTAATGCATAATTACTGTCCTCCGGAAGTCTGGATTTGTTTTTTTGATCCCTTTTTTTAGATATATTAGCTATAGCCACCGCATCCAGATTCCGGTATATTTTAGCCTGTAACCTGTAACAGGTACTGCCCAAAAATGCCGGTTCTGTTAGTTCAACAATTTTAATAATATTAGCACCGGCCTCTCTGGCTTTTGCGGTGGCATCCTCAATTACCTTCAAGTAGCCGCATTCTATTGTAAACCCGGAATCCCCAATTTTTATATCTCCCACAAATTCAGAATTTTCAGGCAGGGTTTCCTTTTCGGTTAGAACAACTATAGGATCGCTGTTTTGAAGCTTTGAGAAATTTTGATGGGCCAATTGGGTTGAAATGCTGGTAGCACAACCTGTGAATAAGATGATACCGGGGAGGAGGAATAGTTTTTTCATTAAGCTTTATTGAGCAGGAACACGTATTTTAGATTCTTTAATTTCATTTTATTTTTATTTGCTTCTAACGCTATTGTAACAGGACATAAGACTTCAAGGCGCTTTTCGTTTATTTCGTAATTGTACCAAGCTCAAACCTGCCTGCCGGTAGGCATGTTCATAAAATCGCAGATTCGGCGGAGTCAAACTTTGTGCAGCGACTGAAGACTTCGCAAAGTCGTTTAATTCAAAATAACCTCCATTGCTTTTTCTAAAAATTCGTCCCGTCCTTCTTTAAAGCCAACAATAGATTTATTGACATATATATCCGGTAATACTCCTATGGCATGAAGTTGAGAACCATCGTGCTTTACCACCTTCATTCCGGTCCAACTAATACTGAAATTTCCTAAAAGTGTAAAAGGGTTTATATTCCCATTTGTGCCTGCAGTGGGTTGACCCACTATAGTTGCTAATTCATATCCTTCAATAAAACTCATATAGCTTTCAGCATAGCTTATAGCCCTTCCATCAATAATAAATACAACTTTTTTATCTCCTAAATATGGTTTCCGTGGTTGTAGCTCCCAGCCAAAATATTCAAATCCTGTACTCTTTTCCTGATCAGGATAAACTGTTTTAGGAACTCTCATCCACTGTTTGGAATCGTCCTTTTCTTTCAAAAGATGTGAGATAAAACCATGGTTTCCGTTAGGGTAACCTCTTAGATCGCAAATTATTCCTTTTGCCTGTTGTAGTTGTGGTAAAAGGGAAGTAATGGTGTCCATCTCTATTTTGCTGAGGTTGAGATAATAAATATTTTCATCCAGCAGTTTATAATCATTTTCCTGCATGGCTACATCATTATAACCATATTCATATTTGTGTTCGCGGTTCAGGGTAATATTTTTATTTTTTATCTCTAAAACCATTTGCTCGCCTTTTTCACCCAAAAGGCTTTTGTGTTGCGCTCTATAATTTAACCATCCTTTAGTGCCTGCCGAAATTCTGGAATTAATTTCCTTAAAATAAGATTCTGGTAATTGATTATTGACTTTGGTGACTATATCGCCAACTTGTATTCCTGAACTCTCATCTTTAACCCTGGTAACAACCAACTTCCCTTCAATCCACTCCCAGTTAATGGGTGGAATATATTCCCGGGTTTCAGGACCATTCACATGGATATGCCCATCTTTTAAAGGTGCAGTAAATTTTTGCAAAGTGACAAGATGATCATATTCCGTTTGGTCATTGAAGCTTCTATGTAAAGCGGTTGTTAATTCTTTTTCCCAATCCACATCCACTTCATCAAAGTAGGGGTAAAAATGTTGGAACACATTGTATGTGTTTATGACATTTCCTAAGAAAACCGATTGATTGTCCAGACTTTCATTTACACTGTTCAACTTCTCCTGTAAAGAGTCAAAGCCTGTGCTTTCAGGGTATGTAATTTCAGCATTACCATACAGGTTTAAAGGTATCTGAGCAAAAATGCCGTCACCAATTTCTTTTTCTATGAGCTCCCCGAATTTTGGAAAGTAGTCAAAAAGTTTCGTTCCTTTTACTTTCCTGATCTTTCCTTCATAAGCAATAACCGCACTTTGTTTGCCTTCTTTTCTTTCGCTGGTTGAAACCGAATATGAATAGCCATTACTGTTCCCTCTCCAATCTGATTGTTCATTTTTGACCCCAATTGTATTAGCTTCAAAATCATTGTTCATTATTGGTATTTCTACCCATTCGTTGTTCTCTTTGTAATACAAATGGACATCATCGATAAACAAAGTTCCTTTACCTTTCATAAAACTTCCCAGGACCAGCCCTGATGCCAGACCATCTATTGTCCCCTCAATTTCATATTGGGCCCATTCATTACTTTTAATAGGGTTAGCATCCATATTCTCAAAAAAGCCCATCGTCTTTACAGCCTTATCAACTCTTAACCATAAATGCCCCGTACCTTTTGAGCCTTCTTTAAGTTTTGCCCAACCCGTATATTTTATTTCCTTTCCTAAATATTTTTCAGGATCCAGAAATAACGCGAGGCTACCAAAACTACCTGACTCATCAATTTCAGTATATCTGTTAACTCTAACACTATTATAAACACCACCCTGATTATTCATGCCCAGTGATACACCTTTGTGTTGCCAGTAGGTTGGGTTATAATCATCCAAAGCGTCTGGTGTGATCATAGCCATATCATAAGCCTGCTTTGTATTAGAGAATACCACTCCTGGCGCGACAGGTTTAAACAAGTCATTTAATGTAGCAATTACCTCCTCTGTATTATTACATTTTAAAATTTCGCCTGCTCCATAAGCTGCAAAACTGTTCCAATCTATTTTCGCGGCTTCATCACTGGGATGAAAGTATTTTACATAACCATAAGCTTTAGCAAAAGCTTTTAAATTGCTCACCTTTTCTTGGTGCTCGGTCAGTTTTTCCTGAGGCTTTTTCTCGTTTGATAGATCTCCTTTACACCCAATTATTAGAAATCCTATTAAAAATATTCTGAATCTTTTTTTCATTCTAATTACTGATGTTGTAATAGCTTGTTGGTAGCGTCTCGTATAAAAACAGTGCGAGCGGGCGAGCGTGATTGTCCGCAGGACAATCCGCTGAGCAAACGAGCACGGACTTTCGATTAAGCACTAATTTAGCATTGTTTTTATATATTGTTACCTACTTTAGCGACACACACGATTAAGACCGCAAAGATCTCCGTCCGATTATTGGTCCATAGTTGAGTTTCCTAATCGGCAGTACGAACTTTGGAATAATGCCATCGAGGGGTTTAAATGGTAAAAACACTGCTTTTCCTAAATTCTGCAGGTAGGGTCGCAGCTCATGAAGTAAGCGGTAGTAAATCTAAAAATTTTCTTAAAATAATTAACATAAAAGCTAAGAAAGTTTTAACAGTAATGGAGAGTTAAGCATTGCAATTTTCGTTTCCCGTTTACCCTTTACTTTATACAATATTCAGTTTTAAATACTTGTTGCAGGATGTGGCCTGTATATTGGAAATCAGAAGATTGGTCGGTAATAACCGGGAAATAGTCTCAAAAATTTAGGAAAACATTGGGATTGGTTTAAAAACCCTAAGGTAATTAAATTTCGTAAATTAAGTAATTGATTATTAACCAGTTAAAATATTACATTATGAAAAATTACATTTTTTATCTCACTGCTTTTTTATTCATTTTCACATCCTGTGAAAAAGAAGAGATGGAACCGGAACTTATGGAAGCTTCCCTTCAAACTGAACTGGTAAATGGGGAAAAAGCCCATATTAAAAATGTGCAGAGCTTTAAAGCTCATCTTTCCGGAGACCAGGAAGTTCCGCCTGTAGAGACCAATGCTACGGGACAAACTATTTTCAAGCTTAGCAAAGATGGCAGCACACTTTCTTACAAATTGATTGTTGCAAATATTGAAAATGTAATGGCAGCCCATATCCATGTAGGGGAAGTTGGAAATAACGGTCCCGTAGCGGTTACTTTGTATTCCGGACTTATAGAGGGAAGAACAAGCGGTGTTCTGGCAGAAGGTACTATTACAAGTGAGGATATTCCCAATTATACCCTTGCCCAACTTGTAGACATTATGCTTGCTGGCGGCACGTATGTAAATGTGCATACCACGCAAAATCCCGGCGGAGAAATACGGGGACAAATTTCCGGCAATTGAAATAAATAATTTTTTTCTCCAAAGAATAATCAACAGATCCCTGAAAAGGGGTCTGTTTTTTTGTTTGTAGTATGTTTTATAAAAGTAGGGATGCGTATGAGATGGGAAACAAGTCTCGGATTACATTGCAGGCCTTATGGAGATCCGGGTATTGTTGAAAACTGGAAGTGGGATATTGAAAAGGTGGTATTGCGAAATCACGAATTACAAATACATACCCACCTGGATCAATGCCGAAAATTTAAGGTAAAGGTGGTTCCCACATTGGACTGGCTGCTGGCCTTAATTTCACCTCCCAGGCTATTCATATAACTTTTTACCAAATACAGCCCAATCCCCTTGCTGTCGTGATGGTCTGTAAACACCTGGTGCAGCTCAAATAACTTTTTTCCGTTTTTTTCCATATCCAGGCCTATGCCGTTGTCTGAAAACTGCATTTGAGTCCCAGCATCCTTTCTTTCGGCAGTAATGGATATTACCGGTGGTATTCCCGGTTTGGAATATTTTATTGAATTGGTGATTAAGTTTAGAAAAATGCTGTGCAGATAGTATTTGTTGACCTCCAGGAATTCCACCTCGCCAAGATCTATCACGAATCTGGTATTGGAATTCTCTATTAAAGTGCGAAGGGAGTCTATGATCGTATGAAGTATCTCCTTTACATTTACTTGCTCTAATCCGGGTTTTAATAACCGGTTTTCCTTAAGGTGGTCTACCTGCTCATTTAAAGTGTCCTTTAATTTTTGAACCGCTTTCCCTATTAATTCTAGGTACATAAGGGTTTCATCATCTTCTATTGTGGAAAGGTCGAGTAAATTAAACAGGGAGATTAAATTATTTACCGGTGACCTCAAATCGTGAGCGGTAGTATAACTTAATTTTGTGAGTCCGGAGTTTGTAAAAGTGAGGTCCTTAATACGAAAATGACGATCTTCTTCCAGCTTTTTAAGATGGGTAATATTCTTGGAAATGGCATAGATCAATTCTTTCTCGGGTACCGGGATGGAGGTCCAGGTAAGCCACACGATCTCGCCGGTTTTGGTGATATAGCGATTTTGAAAATGCAGTAAAGGTATTCCCTGCAGGATCGCTGCCCGGGTTTCGGCAGTGTTCTTCTTGTCTTCGGGATGAACAAAATGGCTTATGGGACTGGCAAATAATTCCTCCCGGGAAAAGCCCATTAACTTAATGAAAGCGGGATTTACCTCCCGGAAGAATCCGTCAAACCCGGCTATGCACAGGTAATCCTGAGATTGTGAAAAAAAAGGTTCCAGGTCCGGGGCCTGCTCAATATTTTTAAATTCCATAGTAGGTGTAGGATTCAGGTAAAAATAGGTAAAATTAGTTTTGAGTACCCTCATGATTGTATTTTGTATTTGAGAATTGAGAATTGAGTAGTGAGTATTGAGTATTGAGTTGGATCGTATAAGAATTCTGTAATTTGGAGTGGTTAGGTGGTGGAATTGAGCTAGGAGATTTTGAAAAATTGTATAGGGTATATTGTAACTGGTGGTTTTGAGCACTCTGGTTTTAAAAGCGCCCGATTAAAATCTGAGCTAATTATTTCGTAACTTGTATAGGTTGAAGTTAAACCTCTAATCTGGCTTGCGGCCGGTGAGCCAACATCAAAATGAAAAATTTCAGGGTTGGAATCAGTTCAGTTTCTAAATTCCTAATAAGAGGATTTTTTACCTCTTTGTTTCTCCTGTTGCAATTTGGTTCCCTGAGCTGTTCTTCGGCTAAATCTACATACCCCTCTCATTGGTCACCAATAATTCCAGATGTTTCTGCAGATTATTCCGGATATTATAATGAAGCTTTGATCCCGCTATTAAGTGGTGCAGCAGTACGTACCAAAGAGGCAGATTGTATAAAGCATTTTATTATTAATGCCGGCGAGATGAAATATAACGACACCTGCAAAGGAAAAACAGATTCTTTATCTACAGCATATGTCAGCATATGTCCCAATATCAAATATAGATTTCGATCTTAAACAGGAACAGAAAAAAGAGGGACTACAAATCACTTTTCAACCACGTAGTGTAGCCGGAAATCCGGTTGCGGGCTATCAGAAGGAATATGTATACCTTTATAAAGCCCGAGATGGAAGTCTTGTCGTGGAGAAAGTGGATAAGGTTTATGGAATGGCCTATATGGTTATTCCGGTGGCTGCCAGTGAACGGTATTGGTATCGGTTTAAGGATGGAAGGGTAGAGGTTATTGAACAGTAAGAAACTGTATTATGTAAAGTGTAGTATTGCCAAGCAAGGCAGATCTGATCTCCAGAATGAGCAATATAAAGGAAAAGGCCTGGAGTCAGATGGATGAATTTTTTATATCTAAATTTTAATATCTAACTCCGGACTCCAAACTCTTTACTTCAATCTAAACTCTAACCTGCCTGCGGCAGGCAGGCTCCTAAAGAGCTAGCGGCAGGCACTAAATACTAAACTCCTAACTACCCATGGTCAAAACGCAAATTGAATTACCGCTTGTGCTGCCCCAGGTGCCAGATGAAAAGGATACCTGCGTACAGCGGCTTATGGAGCAATTACAGACGCGGGAAGGGATCGTGAAGGTGCATCTGGCTGATAAGAAGGAGGCCGGCCAGCCAATGCTGTGTTTTCATTATAACAGCGACCTGATATCCCTGGACCGCATAAGGTCGCTGGCAAAAAGCACCGGCGCCGGAATTACCGATACCTACGGGCACCTGCTGTTTGAAGTGGAAGGGGTTAGACACGTAAGACATGCCCGGAGTGCTGAACAAGCGCTTTTAGGACTTAAAGGGATATTGGAAGCTTCGGTAACCGGCAGCGGATTCATCCGTCTCGAATTTGAGAAAGCCAAAACAACTTATGAAAGTTTTGTCACTGTCCTGAAAGAGGAAGGTTTGTCTATAAAAAATGGATCGTTGACACCCAGGGATCTTCAACCGGGTGCTGAAAGAAAAGTGTTTCCCTACTCCGAAAAATCAGCCTCAAAAAAAGAAGTCCACAGGCATAAGGAAGGGGAAATCCATGAAGCAGGCCACGATCACGTGCACGCCCATGGAGGAATCTTCGGAAGGAATACCGAACTTATATTTTCCTTTATTTCCGGAGCGCTACTGGCCATAGGCTTCGCTTTTTCCTATAGCTATGCTGTTCCCGAATGGGTAAGCCTTGGCTTTTATATAGGGGCCTATATCTCCGGAAGTTATTATACCGCTAAAGAAGCGTTTGAAACAATATCCAGGGGAGGTTTTGAAATCGACTTTTTAATGCTGGTTGCCGCAATAGGTGCGGCAATTTTGGGGGAATGGGCCGAAGGGGCTTTATTGTTATTTCTCTTTAGTCTGGGTCATGCTCTGGAACATTTCGCCATGAACAAGGCCCGAAAGTCTATTGCTGCCCTGGCAGATCTTAGCCCTAAAACAACCTTACTGAAACGCGATGGAAAGACCGAAGAGGTAGGGATTGAAACATTGAAAGTTGGCGATATCCTCCTTGTAAAACCCCACAGCAGGATCGCGGCAGATGGGGTTGTGATAAGCGGAAGCAGCAGTGTAGACCAGGCATCCATTACCGGGGAAAGTGTACCCGTAGATAAGGTGGCGGTAGAAGATAGCACCCGGGAGTATGGAGAAGGGGAGGAAATAAGCGAAAAAAACCGGGTATTTGCCGGTACCATTAACGGAAACAACAGCCTTGAAATAAAGGTGCTCAAAGAGGCTAAGGATTCTACTCTTGCACGCCTGGTACAACTGGTCAATGAGGCTCAAACCCAGAAATCACCCACCCAGTTGCTTACAGATAAATTTGAAAAATATTTTGTGCCCACGGTACTGCTGCTGGTGATCCTGTTGCTGTTTGCCTTTATGGTGATAGAGGAGCCCTTCAGCGCAAGTTTTTACAGGGCAATGGCTGTGTTGGTGGCTGCCAGCCCTTGTGCTTTGGCAATCTCTACCCCCAGTGCGGTGCTTAGCGGGGTTGCCCGCGCGGCGAGGGGAGGAGTGCTCATAAAAGGTGGCCGGCCACTGGAAGACCTGGGATCCCTGACCGCCCTGGCCTTTGACAAGACCGGCACCCTTACCGAAGGAAAACCAAAACTTATCAATGTGTTACCTCTGGCAGATCTGGACGAAACTGAAGTTCTCAAAATTGCGGTAGCGGTGGAACAGCTCAGCGATCACCCCCTGGCCAGGGCGGTGGTGCGGGATGGAAAACAACGATTGCCTGCATTTGAACAATCGCAGGCCTCCAGGCTTGAGACGGTATTGGGCAGGGGAATAATAGCTACCCTGGAGAAGGATCGCATTTATATTGGGAACCTGGATCTCTATGAAGATCTTGATGATGTTAAACCTTCCGAAGAAATAAGAACAATGGTGCGTGAGCTGGAGGCGGACGGGAAAACCACAATGCTTCTTCGGAAAAATGACACCTATATAGGCGTGCTGGCCTTAATGGACACGCCGCGGAAAGCAGCTAAAGCAACCCTTCTGAAGCTGAAAGCGCTTGGCATCAAACGAATGATCATGCTCTCGGGCGACAATCAGCAGGTGGCCAACACTATCGCCAAAGAAATTGGCCTTTCCGAAGCCTGGGGTGGTTTGTTGCCGGAAGGAAAAGTCGCTGCCATTAAAAAATTAAAGCAGGAGGAATCAAAGGTGGCGATGGTGGGAGACGGGGTGAATGATGCCCCGGCAATGGCCCACAGCACTGTAGGAATTGCTATGGGAGCTGCCGTAAGTGATGTGGCCCTGGAAACCGCTGATATCGCCCTTCTGGCCGACAGGCTGGAAACCCTTCCCTTTGCTATTGGATTGAGCAGAAAGGCAAAAGCCATCATTAAACAAAATCTCTGGGTGAGTCTGGGGATTGTCGCATTGTTGGTTCCCGCAACAATATTGGGCTTTGCCAATATTGGGGTGGCGGTAGTGATACATGAAGGCTCTACCCTACTGGTGGTGTTTAATGCACTGCGCCTATTGGCTTATAAGGAGTAGTAATGAGTACTTGTTTTAAGGGAGGACAGCCAAATTTTCGATATGCCCAAATTTTCAGGATCACATTTCAGGGGGTTGAATTTATTAGTTCCTGATTTTATGAACTTTGCAATTCATTTTTTGATTAAATTGGCTGGAATAAACAAAAAAGTAAATTGTGAAGCATCTCCTGATTTTATTTATTTTTTTTGCCGGGCTGCCGGCGGCATTTAGTCAGCAGGTGAAATTGCTAACGGTCAATGAGCTGCATGAGCGATTGGAGCAGGGCAGGGATACGACTTATGTTGTGAATTTCTGGGCAACCTGGTGTGCACCCTGTATAAAGGAACTGCCTTATTTTGAAAAATTGCAGGAAGAGAAACGAAAGGAAAAATTCAAAGTTTTGCTGGTGAGTGTAGATTTTAAGTCGCAGTTGGAAAAGAGGGTGATCCCGTTTGTGGGAAAACACGGTCTTAAAAATGAAGTTTTTCTCCTGGATGAAAAGGACCAACAGGAATATATAGACAGAATTCACAAAGACTGGAGTGGGGCGATCCCGGCTACATTATTTGTAAAAGGAAAGAATCAAAAGTTTATAGAAAAGGAATTCACCTATTCTCAATTGCTTTCAGAATATAACAAATTCATTAAATAATTACTACTATGAAGATTTCAGCTTTATTTGCATTCCTGCTTTGTGGCCTGCTAGCCACGGCCCAGATCAACACCCTTGAAACAGGTGCTGCCGCGCCCGGCTTCAGTTTAAAGAATATTGACGGGAACATGGTTTCTCCAAAAAATTATCCTGATGCCAAAGGATTTATCCTGGTTTTCACTGCCAACACCTGCCCATATGCCATCGCCTATGAGTCGCGCCTGGTTGAACTTGATAAAAAGTTCTCTTCGCTGGGGTATCCCGTGATTGCCATAAATCCTAATCCGCAATCAATTTCAGCCGGAGATAGTTATGAGAAAATGCAGGTCAAGGCTAAAGAAGCAAATTTCAGTTTTCCATATCTTTTGGATGAAGGTCAAAAAATCACCAATTTGTATGGAGCGCGGGTGACACCCCATATTTTTCTGCTTCAAAAAGAGGGAGCGCTATTAAAGATAGTTTATACAGGTGCTATAGATAATGACACCGAGGGCAATAATCCAGATAAGATAAAATATGTGGAAAACGCCATCGCTTCGCTGGAAAAGGGAGAAAATATTGAGGTGACTGCTACCAAAGCCATTGGCTGTACAGTCAAACGGCCGGCGGTTAAATAATGGATACTGTACTTCAGCCCGAGTTTATGGAATGGCCTATATGGTTATTCCGGTGGCTGCCAGTGAACGGTATTGGTTTCGGTTCAAGGATGGAAGGGTAGAGGTTATTGAATAGTAAGTAACAGTAATATCTAAAGGGTAGTATTGAACCGCAAGGCAGATCTGATCTCCCGAATGAGCAATATAAAAGTAAAAGCCTGGAGTCAGGTGGATGAATTTCTAATATCTAAATTTTAAATTCTAATATCTCACTCCTGACTCCAAACTCTTAACTTTTATCTAAACTCCTAACCTGCCTGTAGCAGGCAGGCTCTTAATTCAAATCTGGTTACCCCCTGGTTAACCAGCCTCTTCTGCTGGCGGTGGCCATAGCATAAGGGGTGATCCAGAACAACCCGAACGTATAGAAAATACTGTATGAGTAGATCCAGAACGCTTCGGTTATATTATACTTCTTTGCATAAAAGAATGCCGGAAGGCTTGAGAAAATTAAAATACTCAATAGTGTTGAACTTATAAACAAAACGGGATGTGCAATAAGTAAAATGAACATCATCAGGATAAGAGGATACGCGGTGATCATACCCATCCACTGGTTGAGCAATAAGATACGGGTCCCGGACCTTGATCCTTCCCTGAATGGTTTAAAAGCAAATTTGGACATCATTAGGTTCTCACGCACATTACTCCTTTCCCAACGGGTAAACATTTTATGCAGGCTGCTGTATTTTTCTGGAATATTGGTAAGTACATAGGCATTTCGCTGAAACATTACATGGAAGCCTTGTTTCAGGATCATATTGGTCATTGCCCGGTCTTCTCCAATATCTGTAGGTTGACCCATAAAAGTTTGATTCATCCATTCTTCCAGGCAGTTCATTACCGCATTCCTGCGATACCCCGCCAATGCACCCGGGGTACATAGAACAGATCCCAATACACTTTGTGCAGACCTTATGAATTCAAAACTAAACACAAAGCTCACATTCAGCATACGTGGAATGATCGCCTTTTGATTATTCAACACACGTACATTTCCTGCTACTGCACCACAATTTTCATTAGTTATAAAAGGAGATACCAGGTTGCGCAAAGTATCCTCTTCTACGATAGAATCACTGTCTACAGTTACAAATACATCTCCTGTTCCAAGGTTGAATCCACGGTAAAGCGCGTGTCTTTTTCCCTGGTTATGCGGCTGCTGATAAATAGAAACACGGTCTCCCAGCTCCTTCTTTGCTTTTTGCATCCACTCCCAGGTATCATCCTTACTACCATCATCTATGGCGATCAATTGTAATTTTTCAGCCGGATAACTGCTGTTCACCAGACTTTGAAGGGTAGAATAAACCAGTTTCCCTTCATTGTATGCCGGTACGATAACGGTACAGGTAGGTAATTCTTCATTGCTTACAGAAGCCACAGGCTTGTACCGAAAGAACAATTTGGCAATATAGGCAAGGAACCCCAGCCTGAACAATAACAGGGAAATTCCAACTATAAGCAGGATCATTCCTCCCAGGGTATCCATTCGGTTCATATTCATTTCCTCGATTTGCGGCTGCAACAGGTATACAGAATATGCCGCGCCAATAAGAAGTGCAAAAGTCCCCGCTAAAATGGAAACGTGTCGCTTAGTGAAAATTGCTTTCTTATAGCTTCCGGAAACCCCTTCCTGATCGGTTTTTCCGGAGGTAAGTTCTTCTTGGGTGGGTGTATCAACAAAATTTAATTTTTCAGCCGTAACTGAAGAGCTTAATTTAATTTGTTCTGCAATCATCTTATTATATAAATTTTAATCAATTAATTCTCGGGGGGATTGACTTCCTGCTGAAGTCATCAAACATTGGTCATTCTTAATTCCACTTTTCATTACCAATTTATATACCGCGAAACAAATCCCTGCTAATCAGCTTCACTTCGTATTAATATGGGGGAAAAATTGTGGGGAAACCGGCAAAGTTGGGGATTTAATACCCACAATAAAGCGCGTGAATTACCGGCAGGCGGAGGCAGGAGGCTACTCTAAAGCATGCTTCCTTTAAATTTGGTGAATAATTTATGGGTAATGATGGATGATACAGCAGGTTCTGATCGCATTGGGTAGTAATGATTATTAAAATATGTGATCATTTGCCGTTATAGGAAAACTTATTAAACCCTAAAGATCTGTAGGGGGTATTGCCTTAAAATGATTCGGCCTACAGAAGTTTTATTCGATTTTTAAGATTGCAAAAGTAATAATTTCGAAAATAACTTTCCCACAATTAATCTTTATAAAAATTGCACCCAAATCTCCAATAACTGGTTGATTATTAATCATAAGCACTTTATTTATGATTTATTATCAGTAAATTTAGAAGGTGCCTTTGGTAAATCCTGTTAAATACAATACCAGAACATGTACATATGGTTGGTCTTTTACCCACCATCCCGCTAATATTTTAATCATACATCCTTTTAATGATAAAGTCCTTTTTAATTGGTTTTTTCTTATTAATCCATATGTTGTCTTACCCTCAGGCTAAAGACAGCGTGGCTCGACCGGTTTTGCCAATAGAAAAGATCGAACTCCTGAAGAATATAAATTTTACATTTGATATGCGCGTGGAATTCCAGGCTTACACTTTTAGGGGAGGTGATAATTATTACAATGGGATCCAATTTCAAAATGGTTTTACAGCCCTTGGAATTTCAGGGAAAGTACATGAGAGGGTACATTTTACTTTCAGAAATCGCTTTAATAAAAACAGGGATGTACAAACGCTGGATCGTTTAGGGAATGATATTGAATTGGCTAATATTAATATTGAGCTAAACCCTAAGTTTAATCTACTATTGGGAAAAATGAATGCCTTTTACGGGGGATATGAGTATGAATTCAGCCCCCTGTATGTTCTGGAATATAATGATGTTTTCAACAATGTCCTGGCTTTTGTTACAGGGGCCGGAATTACGTATCAGGCCTTTGAGAATCATAATTTTGGGTTGCAGGTTTTAAACTCCCGTACCATGCATTATGACGATCTTTACGGCGATGTTGTGGCAGAAAATATTAGGGAGCCCGACTGGCCGGTAGCGGTTGTTGCAAACTGGCGTGGAAACTTTTTTGATGGAAAATTTCAAACCATTTATAGCCTGAGCCATTCCAACGAAGTGAAGAACAGGGGCACTACATTTTTTACATTGGGAAATAAATACCAAAACCGGGACCTTACCCTTATGTATGACTTTCAATATAGCTTTGAAGAAGTGGATACAAAGGGTGTTATGACCAATCTTTTTAATGACGGCTCCATAGCAGAGGAGGTGTTGTATATTGAAAACTGGTTACGGGCAGAATATAGATTTAATCCCAAATTAAGCGGGTTATTAACACTTATGACCAGCAGTGCCTACGCTAAGATTGAAGATAACCAGAAACACATGAGAAGAAGCTACGGCGTAATCCCTACCATTTATTACAGTCCGTTTAAGAATTTTGATATGCGGTTTTTCCTGGCCTATATTGGCCGGTATTTTGACCATTCAAATTATGCCATTGAAAATTTTGAGGCATCAAATTATAATAAAAATGAGGTAAGAGCAGGGATTATTGCTCCTTTGCTGCTTTTTTAGGCTTAGGCCGGAATTTCAAAATTATATCAGGAACGCTTCTTCATTATTTCTTTCGCCTTCCGGCTCAGTAAAAACCACCCGGCCTTCTAACGAATTGATTTACTTCCCAATACAGAAGTTGTCTTTTCCCAAAATACTAGAGGTTCCCGAAAATTGAGGTGTAATCTAGGTACACAGCCATTCTAACATGTTGAAAAAAATTCATAAAATATTATCAAATATTTAATCTTTGGTAATTTCCCCGGTGAGCTCACCAGTGAGTTCTCCAATAGTTCCTCCTAAAGTTCACCTGCTCCTTTAAGACCATTTTCGGAACGAGTTAATAACTGTAAATTTTCTTCTACCGTAAGACCATGATAACTTATTGGAATTATATGATCAATCTGAAAATCCAATTTATTTTTGCTTCTAAAATTTCCTGTTGCGCTCACATAATATCCATCTTTATCTCGATTTTTCTCATAGATTTTATCACTAAGGTATTTCCAATACTGTGGATTAAATTCTCTTATCTTATGCATCGACAACTTTTCAAGCGGTCGAAGTTCTTTAGTATCTGTTGGAAGGATGGATGATTTTTTGAACAATTCCGGGTTACTAACTTTGCGGATAGCCAAGTCTACTTCGTTTAGGAAGTATTCTTTTTTATAACCAAAAAAAGCCTTCCATTCGGTTTCATTACTTTCCCAAAGTTCGTTTTTGAACTCCATTGCTTCTGATTGGCGGAGATCTTTTGAATAAATATCTTGTGCGATCCGTGTGACATTAAAATTCTCTCGGTTTTGAAATTCTATATATTTTGGTATTTCGCCGGTTTGAGCATAGAACAAAAGCACATCTTTTATGTCTTGTTCTGAATAACCGGGATATTTCTCACAGCCAAAGAAAAATAGTTCCTCTACTTTTTTCTCAAGATCGTTTAAATCATTTTCGGTTAGATCATCTCTTTCTGATAAACTTTGATGTTTAAAAAAGAAAGGTAAACCATTCATGAAATCAATGTAAGATTGCTCAATATTATTATAAATTAATATTTCACAATTCTTCTCAAGCTCCTCATCTACTAAATGTTTTAAAAGTGAAAAATGATAAATTCCTAACGGAATTCTTTCAATGAAGTCTAAGGAAGTCAGCTTCTTTCTGGTTGCTTCATCTATTAAGTTATTTGCAAGAAGGGCAAACTCTTCAATTTTTTGTAGAGATATCAGGCGTGTAAGGTGTTTGTTTCTTTCGCCGGAATCCTTGGTATTATCAATATGTTCTTCAACAATTAATTGTTCAGGATTAACCCAGCTTACTTTATCCTTCCAATCATCAATAAAACTCACGATAAAAGCTTTTTCGGTTCCCCCGGCCTTTAATCCCCTTAATCCTCTGCCTATCATCTGGGTCATAAGAATTGAGGAAATAGTTGGCCGGGCAAGGAAGATGGTCTGCACCTCGGGAAGATCGGTTCCCTCGGTAAGAATATTTACATTTATTAAAACTTCTATATCTCCACGGCGAAATTGATCTATTTTTTCTTTGTTTTCTTGTTGGGAAATATTTGAGCCTGTTATTCTATCTTTAATAGCAGATACGACGAAATCCGCTTTTATCCCCCGATCATTAAATAATGACTTTAGAGCAATAGCATTATTTACATTAAGAGCAAATACAAGGGTTTGTTTGTATCTTAGTTTTTCCTTCAGATATTGATTAACGATTACAGCATTCCTTTGACTATTCTTTGCGATTGAATCGGCTACATCTTTACCAATAGATTCAATATCAAAATATTTTAAATTATCCAGTTGTTTTTCTGTAAGCTGACTAGTCATATCAAAATCGGTCTGAATTTCTTCAAAAACAGGTTCCGAAAGAATACCCCGTGCTATTAATGTTCGAAGATCTACTTTATAAATAATATCATTAGTAAAAACCTTTTGAAGTGCTCCCTGTTCGTTTTCTGCAGTACGAAATGGAGTAGCAGTTAAACCTAGAATTTTAAATTTGCTAACTTTTTCTCCTATCTTTTCTATTAATTTTTTATAGGTTTTCGCTGTTGCATGGTGTGCTTCGTCTATAACTAAAAAGACTTCATCCTGACCTTTTAACCAATTGTTGTATAAGTGGTCAAATCCCGAATTAAGGCTGTCCTTGCTTGAAATAACAAGATCATCAGTTGGTTTTATATTTACAGGTTTATCATGGATCCCGGAAATGATTCTGTAGTTGAATGAAGATTTTTTACCAAAAACATCTTTATATGCGAGACGTTCGTGAAAAGTGGCCTTTGCCTGTTCCAGAAGCTCATGCCTATGAGCGATCCACAGAACCTTCTTGCCTTCAGCCAAATAATTTTGAGCTAACCAATATGCAGCCGTTAGCGTTTTTCCTCCCCCTGTGGGCAACACCAGCAAGCCTGAAAAAATATTTCCATTAGATCTTCTAATTTGAGAATGTAATTTTTGGATGGCTTCCTCCTGATGTTTATACAATCTTATACCACTGTCCTCATTTACCACTGAAATTGTTCCTGCATCATTATTGCTAACTTTTTCCTTTCCTACGTTCATTGTTGTTTCTTTTCTTTTATGACCATTATATCTCAAAGTGATTGTTTCTCCACGTTTAAAATCTGCAACCGAGTTCAGCTTTTTTCTTCCTTTCCAAATAGAAATATTATTTTTTTTGAAATGGGTGTCTATTTGCTCAATGACTTCAAATTTCCTCCTGCCACCCATTCCGAACCAGTTTAAGAAATTTTCGTATTTGCGATATATTAAACCTCTTTCATCAAATCTGATCAGCTCGATAATATTATTGCAGCTATGTTGTAGATTATCCTGCTCCATTGTTTTCCAAGATACATTATTTTAAAAAAAGACAGAAGGTATATTGATTGACAAGATTTTTAATAAAAATTTTTATCCTGCATTCAGTTTGAAATAGATTACTAATTTTAAGTCTTTAGTAAAATCATAAAAAGATCAACATCTTTATTTATAAACCATTTTTCCAATAACCGCCACCGGGTCTTTTGAGTATATAAATGATGGTGTTTCCGGTACTTCATTGGCTCTTAAAACCGACAAGCTCAACCGGTGTAATCTTTCTTTCATCAATTTTTCAGCTGGCGCAGAGGAAATAAATTTTAAAGGTAAAAGAGGAGCAATTTGAGTGTTAACCTGCGTATAATCCTTAATATAGGAATACATATAAGCCCAATTTCCAAGTCTACAGGCCCTGAATCCGGTATCGTATTCCCGATTTATGAAATGCACCTCACAGCCCGAAGAATTTTGTAACAGCTCAAAAACTTCCTCCTCTTCAGCTTCAGAAAAATGAACTGTCTCCAGATTTTTTAAGTTTAATATACCAGTTATGTTCAGCAGCGGATTTTCAAAGAGATATATTTCTTCTAGGTTGATCAGTTCCTTTAAAGCCGAAACTACAGAAATATTATGGTGTTCCAGGTGTAGGAATTTTAAATTTTTCAGGTAAGCCAAAGGTGTTAGATCTTTGATCTTTTCGGCTGCTGAAATTCCACAGATGAATAAATGCTCTAGGCAGGGGCAAAGTTTTAGAAATTCCAGGTCGCCATTAAAATCTGTATCATCTATAAGAACATATTTTAGGTCCAGAAATTGAGCAGGATCTAATCCGGTATCTATTTGATCACCAATCTCTTGTTGAATTTCTTTGGTGCCCACATTTGAAAAAGGATCCATTTCCCAAAGCTGTTTCCGCAGTTGCAGGAGCTCATCAAAATGCCATCCTTTAATCTGCCAGTGAAGATTGACTTTTAGAAACTTAAGATTTGATATCATTAAGCTTCCTTATTTTTAATTATTGCAAGAGTCTTTTTATCTTTTTCTCCGGAAAAGAATTTTTCAATCACTTTCCCAAAAACTAAATCGGCTCCCGGAATTGAACTTAATAAGGTCATGCTGGATTTTAATTTAAGATGATCAGGACTGCCCATTATTTGTAGCGCATCATTTGATTCCAAAGCCAGTAAGGCTGAAGAAATTTCTCTTAGCCTAAAACCTAATACAGGGTGTTCCATATACTCTTTTGCTTCCTCTATTCCGTGGATGCCATAAAATTTTGAAGTAGGACTATAACCCGAATCTTTTAACTGCGGAAAAATATACCACATCCAATGGCCGGTTTTCCTTCCCCGGCGAATCTCTGCCAGGGCGTTTTTATAATCTTTTTCCTGCGCATCAAGAAAACGCTTAAGGTTGCTCATGATAAATTACTTGTCTTTGTGTTTTGGGCAGACATCGGAAGTCCGGTAGATTTCATTAAAGACTTCGCAGAATTCGATCGTATTTTTCCAATCTTCTGATCTGAATTTTATTCCGAGATCATTTAAACCGAACAAAAAAGGCACTACCGTATGCTCTTCTTCAAGCCACTCGATCCAGAACAACAGGAACTCCTCACTACCCAATTTTTCATTCTTTTTCAGCCACTGCATCAATGCGGGATGATCATCTTTCAACTTTTCAAGTACGCTGAGCTCTTCTTTAAAATATTTCTCGTGCTGATAAAGATCCACTACTTCTTCCAGTGCAGAATAAAGGAAACTAAACTTACTTTCCGGATTTTTATCTGTACAGCAGCAACCCATCCCGTCAATACAGGAGCCAACGTGTCGATGGTTCCAACTATATTCATTTAGCTCCTCATATTTCAAAATCCACCAGGTGATCTTTGGGACGTTGTAAAAACCATCTTTCTTCAAGCTTTCCAAAAGCTCAAAAGCTTCTTGTATTTCCCGGCGGTAGATGGCTTTTATAGGGTGGGAGGTGGAGGTGCTCATTTGATTGGAATTTTAAAATTTAATTGCCTTTTTTCTATCTAATTACTTTCAATATTTTTGCTTTATCACCTTTGCCTTTAGGGTCGGGAATAACTGTATACAAAACTGAAGTTCCCGGTAATATAGATGGAGTTAAGTGAAAATTAGAAGAAACAGAGAAATACATCTCTTTTCCCTTATTTTCAAGAAAACCATCTTTACCACGGTCGTTGTCATTTAATATCCGGACTATCATTCCTTTTAAATGCCCGTAGGATTTTGAATCTTTTGTATTATCAAAACTCTTCCAATACCTTTTGAGTTCAGATTTCACCTTATTGAAATCTGAAATAGGTATTTCCGGATCTGAAGAGCCAGAAAGTTCATTATAGAGTTTTTGAGGAATGTTCCATCCTTCCTGAACTCTAATCAGCTTTGATAAAGTAAAATGTTTGAAAGCCAATTCCGATTCATTTTTCTTTTGATGGATCTGCCCCATTAAGAACAGAAGATCAACTTTAAATTCTAGGGGGCCAAAATTATTAATGGCCTCAATGCTAAATTTAAATGCTTTTTCGGTTTCATTTTTTTCTAAATAAAGCTCTGCAAGTTCCTTTTGGATGAACCATTCCTTTTTCTTTTTTAGAATCGATTCGAGTTCATTGATAGTGTCATCGGTATTTCCCAGGTTCTTTTTCGAAAGAGCTATCCGGCGGGAGATCCATATATCATTAGAATAATGGAATTTTTCAATGGTTTCCAACGCTTCTTTAGAAGTATTAAAGCATTCTTCCCATTGGCCTAATTTCATTAGTGCTTTGGTCTTGTAGGCGTACCAATTTTCAAAATCTGAAGCCAGCTCCATGTCTTTTGACTGTCCTTTCCTTTCCACTTGAATTGTATCGCAACTTTTTGAAAGATCTGTCGGATCAAATTGCTCACAAAAATCATTTATTAGTTTCCAGTTTGGAGTTGCTTTTTTCTTTTCACTTTTTAAAACCACGGAAAATAAATTGGAGATCAGCGTTTGGTTAAAGTCATTTTTGGTTGCAATAAGATATAAAATGGCTTTTTCTATTTTTTGAAGTAATTCGGTCTTGGAATAATGAAAATCTTGCGCTTCGGAATCCTCCTCTTCATCTTCGAAATGATAATCTTCTTCCGGAGAATTCTGTATTTGATTTTCTGCCTTGTATTGTGACCATAGCAGCCAACCGTAGGAGCTAAGGATCCTTTCTTTTGTATCGCCTTTAATTTCAAGACTATAAAGGTTGAGGAATTTAAAACCGGCCTCAAGAAATGACAATTTTCTTAAACAGGTAAGTATATCTGCAATGATATATTCATTTCCTGCGATCTGTTCCTTGGTAAAGTTGCCTTTATTATCCTTGAAGTAAGATAATGCCTCCTTATATTTTCCTTCTTTTTTCAGTTGGCCTATTTGTCGGCTTAAATCAAATAAATTCATATTTTAATTATTTACTTCAATTAGTTGGGATGTAAGGGCAGTAAGTTTGGAAACAAGAACCATCAGCTTAAGATCATTGTTGCCTTTAGTTGATTTGGGCATTGCACGAGTGATCTGGTCATTTTTATTAAAATAGAATTGTATTAAGGCAGCTTTAGCATCAGTTTTTAAATAATAATTGACCATATAGTTTGACCTTCTTTCATCTACATTGGTTATTGCGACACCACATTCATCACAAGCCATCTGAATAAGGGAATAGAGTCTCACTAGGAAGGGAGAATCAGGTTTATAATCTATGTTAAAAACTTGCTGGTAAGGAGCATTTAAATTTTTAAGAAGTTCAGTTTCATCATCCTCATTTACAGGATCTTTTAAGGTAAAGTCATGGAAAATACCCGCGCCGTTATGGATTCCGTCAACTACAATATTCTTATTCATGTAATTGATCTGATATCGTTCAAGATAATCTTTTGTATTGACAGCTATTATTTGAAATGGCGTTTCTTTAAGCTTTTCTTCTATTTCCCAATATTTCATGCTCTTGCCTAAATGGTCGTGCGAATGGTGAAAGGGTGACAAAGGAACCTGTGACAGATCAAAGTATTCCTCAGGAACTCTGGTTAAATTGCCGATTTGAGAAATATTAAAATTGGAAAAATCGCTGAGGTGTGGTGCATTAGCAGCATAGCATTTTTTTCGGGCTCTTGTAGTTGCTGTGTAGCTCCATTTTAAAGGATCATTTTTTAAGCTTGTCCTTCCAAAGTAATCAACAAAGGTAGTATCCCATTCGCCTCCCTGGGCTTTATGGCAGGTAATGGCATAAGCATACTTAACCCGTAACGCATTGTAATAGGGATCAGTTTTTAATTGCTGTTTAAATTCTTCAGATCCTTCCTTATAAAAGGCTTGTCCTAACTGTTTTTTTCTTTCTTGCTCTGAATTGAACCGCATTACGAAATCAATGTAAATGGCTTTCATTTCAAGAAGGCTAAGATCTCTAGCAGGGGAGTTAAGAAGAGAATCAATTATATAACATGGGATCTCAACGGCTAAATTTTCAAGTCTAATAAGGATCTTACGGAAATCCAGATTCACATGTTTTTTGACTCTCTTTCCATTCACTGTGTCGTATACAGGAATATTTCTTCGAGAGATGATTTGCTCATCATTTTCCATAACTTTTGCCATATCCCCATTCATTATTTCTGTGCCATATGAATGGTAATTGTTATTACCTATTATCAAAAGGTCACCGGGCAGAACATCCTTTTCTCCGGGATAAATCTTTTCCCTGATCGACCTATTATAATTAAGGGATTGTTCATTACTGTAACAAATGATCACTCCGCATCCGAGTTCTGGGATAGGATTTTCAGCTACATACTTGTTTGCGATCTCTGTATTGCTTATTTTGATGAAGGAATGTTCATCATAAAATAATTCAAGCCTGGATCTTTTTTCCTTCTCCAGCAGCCCACGAATCTTCGTGGCGTTGATAAGTATCCCATTATCTTCATGCCTTATCACCTGTTGTAAAACAGCAGTCTCGACCTTAAACCCTTTCTTAATAAAATAATCTGATTCCAACGCCTTGGAATCGGGATCACCAACTGGAGGCAACTGCGCAGGATCTCCAACAAAAATGATCTTATTGCCAGATCCCGGAAGGCTGGAAAAGGTTAAAAGATCGTCTAACAAATTTCCGGTGCCAAATGTGAAAATTTCGTGGTGGGATTCCATTGAGGAAACCATTGAGGCCTCATCAATTATTAGCACCGTCTTTACCGGGCAATCGTCTAACGGGAATTTATATTTTATACTTTTACCAGCATCTTCCTTATCATCCTTCAATTCTATTGCAGAAAGATTATAAATGGTCTTATGAATGGTATGTGCATTTCCAACCTTCTCCCTAAGAACTTTTGCAGCTCTCCCGGTTGGCGCCATTAATAAAGTCTGGACCTTTTGTGCTTTGAGGTAATCAGTTACTCCTTTTAGTAAAGTTGTTTTACCACTTCCTGCATATCCCTGGAGGATGAAAATTTCTTCTTCACTGGTAAGAAAAGCTCCCAACTTACCAATCGCTATTTGCTGATCAGTTTTTAAATCAAGATTTGAGAAGTGGTTAAAGATGCTCATAGGACATTTGTTTAATTCAAATGCAAATTTGAACGATTCATTAGAAGTGCATAAAATTTTATTCTTTCAAATTGCTGGTAATGGATACACATAGATCCATAATCATCAATATTTCGTGTTTATCGAATTGTTTTTTATTATTATGGATATAAGAGTTCCGACCTTCTTTTACTTTATAAAGGTTTTTTACTTTTTTATCATTTATAGTAGCAAGTGAAAAATAGTCAATGAAAATTCCACACAAACATTGGAACCAGCTAGGCTTATCCCTTTTATCATTTCTTATAAATTGACCTTCATTTTGTATTTTATTTTTATAAAATGAATATCTGTTGATTTCAACCTCATCAATTCCCAGTGTTGGTTGATAATCCCCATCATTTAAATAAAAATTTTTGAACTTTTCTAAAAAATTATAACCATTAAGAAAAACTATATCGAGGGTTGTGGACTCCTCTAATTTTATTTGTTTTCCTGCTGATATTATTATTTTAATATGTCCTTTTAAATCCTGAATAAAATCAGCAAAAGGTGTATCATCTTCCGTTTCGGTTATTCTTAATTGCACTTGTATTGTTCTACACAGTTCGAAGAACTTTTTAAGAAAAACTCTTTCAAGAGCTATGTTGAATGAATTGATAAGAGAGGTAATTGCTTGAATGGTAAAATTTTTATCTGAACTGGTTTCCGGACCTTCTTTAATGATAAATCCATCGGCTCCGGCTTCCTGTAGAGCTTTGAAGTTCCATATTTTATTAGTAGCTGAAAATATAATCACTTGAATTCCAGAGTTAAAATCTTTGATTTGGTTGAGCAATCTCAGACCTGTAACTTCTTCTAAATTTAAGGCAGCAAAATCATCTGGATGAAGTCGAAAGTCCAGCAGGACAATATCTATATCTTCAGCTTTAATTTTGTCAAGTGATATCTCTATTATTTCCTCTCTGGTTAAATAATTTAACTCTCCATCCAGATAATGTAAATCAAGTTTATTTTCATCACATAAGACTTTACAAAATATTTCATACCAACCCTTGTCCGCCTCATCATCTATATAAAGTATTTTAGGGTTACCGGAATATTTGATCTCTAGATCTGATTCTGAAATTGGAGGTATATCCTGAACAGGATAAATAGTTTTTAAATATTTAAAATATAAATGATGCTGAACTTTATTAGTGACCATTTCGATTTCATCGTCATTCGCATTTAATGCAGAGGCCCATCTATGTATAGCCCATTCATTAGCAATACTGTGATTATCTTCGTAATTTCCTGGTGGATCTAATTTTACTTTTTTAATTTCTCTTCTTAACTCCTCCGATTTTAAAGGAGTGAGATTAAGTTGGCTTGAGTTAACAAATGCTATTTTCCGATAGGGGATCAATTTTATGTTCTTGGTTCTTAAGATATCAAAGTATTTATTCTCCACTACTTGACTGTAGTCAACGAAGCTGTATAAAAAGATATTTTTAAATTGATTAAGGGTATCAGTACAGCGAATATGCAATGCAAACCTCAATCCATTATAATCGGATAAAACTGGACCGAAACATAGTGGAATAAAGATGTTGTCATATTCTTCGATTGTAAACCAGTCATTAATTTTATTTGATAAATATTCATCGGTGATATCAAAGTTATATTCTTTGTCTAAGAAAAAAGTTTCGTATTTGGCATTTTCAAAAAGGGTTTCAATTTCATTCTTTAGAGTGAGAGCTATAAAATTTTTGCAGTCTGGAGATTCATTTTCAATAGAATCTTCAATATTTTTATTTGCAATTACCAGTTCATTTTCCAGAAACTCTTCTAATTTGTAATTTTCGCCAAAAAACAGATACCTAAGATCTTGTTTTCCAAGGTGGGCATTTTTTAAGAAAACATCAAGGTTCTGGTACAATATAGAAACCGGAATATGTCCGATGTTTTCATCGAATTTTCGAGAACTTTTACTCCCACTGAAATATACCACCTGAAAATCTTTGTTTTCTTGTGCGCGATTTAATTTGGTTCTAATTTGAGCTGCATCTTTATGAACATTTATTTCATTATCAAAAAAGGATTCATGAAAAAGAATAAGGTTGCCGTTTGAGAATATTGTTTCCCTATCAGAGTTATTCTTAATTTCACTATAGAGATAAATCGGATTAATTAGATTTGAGAACTCAGCAAATCTTTCCTTGTCCCAGCCATAATCCTTTTGCCGATTTATTTTATCATCAAACAGGTATATCATTTTTTAAATTTTAAAGTATATTGGACTCCATGAAATTTATTTAATATTTTTTTTTCTCTCGGATTTCCGTCCCACAAATTAATCTCGGCAAATTGAGAATGACCGAAATCGGCTTTGAGGTATAGATCAGAGAGTCCGTTTATTTGTTTTTTTATAAGTTCGGTTTGGAGATCCCCTATTCTTTCCAGAGAGTTATTAATTGTTTTTCTGTAATAGGTATTTTGATGGTGTATAGAAAAAATCACATTATTATCTTCTTCTTTAAATATTAAATGTATCTCGGGCTTATCCAGATTAAACTTTTCAACTGCTTCCAAAATAATTTTAATAATCTTCCTATAAGATTGAATAAGTCTATCAACATCGGTGAATAATTCTAAATTATCCCAGAAATCTTTATGTTCAATTTGGAAATTTATTTTTTCTGTCCAATCCTCTTTTTCATTTATTCGTTTGATCATAGTTTTTAAAGGATTATCTCCTTTAATATGAAAAAGATGCTTAAAGTGGATTACTAGGCCAGAAAACGAGGTGATTCTTTCCCCACTTAATTCTGAAGAAATTCCTTTATTAAATTTAAAGCCTCGATTCTTAATTTTATTTATGAGATTTTCACCAGGGTTAGGAACAACACCTGGATTCTTTTTCACCCACTCTAAAAGTTCAGAAGAATTCCAGTTGATTTTTATATTTTCTGTCGACCAGGTTTTAATATTACCCGTAAATGAATCGCCCGTGAGATAAACCAGAATTAAATTTTTTATACTACTGTGTGCAAAATGATCCTGTACTAAATTTTTATAGCTTTTATGTATAAGTTCCTGGTGTTTCAGCAAATCATACTGCTCTGTTTTGCAGAGAGCATTAATCTCTTTAATAATTTCAATATCATCTATTTCGTGACAGGTGTATTTTAATATCGGATCCTGGTTATATGCAATTAGAAATTTGGATAAAGGTGCCGGATTTATATATGTAGGTAAAGAAGACACCCTTTGTTGATAACCTGAAGTTTTATCTCCGGTAATGACTTGATTCACTTTACTGATGTAATCACTATGATCTATTAATTGTTTGTAATCCTTCTCATTTAAATATTCTTTAAAAGAATTCTTTTGCTCCTTATTCAATGGTGGGAGGGACCACCCTGTGATCATATTCTGATTTAATTCCTTATTATCTTTAGTTGATGAACCGTCTATTTCATCGACTTCACCGCACCCCTCCCTTAAAGACATACCATTCGACGAAATTCCATTATCTTCTTCAAATTCATTTCTGGACTTTATCCCGATCTTCCCTTTGATAAACTCCAGATCCTGTAGAATACGCTTTTCAGAACCATTCTTACTGAGATCCCTTAGAGCCAACTCAACAACTTTATCCCTTTGAGCTGAAGAAAGATTAGGATTGGAAAGGAGGCCTGTTATGAAACTTGTATGTTCTTTATTCATAATGTATACATATTAGTATTCAAGATAACTTTGGAGGTTTTAATCCTTAAAGTGTGTATTTTGATGGCCTCATCAATCCCACGGGTTTCCCAGGTTTGAAGAAGTTTTTCAACAAATGGTGAGCCCGGGTGCAGTTTTAAAAATCTTTCCCTCAGTTTCTTATAGGTTGGATCTTCATCTCCCTTTACCATTTTTAAAAATTCCAGTTTTCCCGCAATGACATTGGCCATTCCCGGGTGCTCCGGTTTCACGTGCCCCTTATCCAAGTTGTAATTTCGTTGAAAGATCTGCTCCGCTCTTACCTCACCATACTTTTCCCAGTAATATAACCACATCCTCAATTGCTTCACATAATCTCTCTTCACATTTACCTTTTCATTTACAATAAGCCCTGTAGCTTCCTGGCGATAGCAGGTTTTTTGTAATCTGGTTTTTGTGGGATTGATGACCAACTGCTGATCTTCCTCAATTATGCGTTGTAATTCCTTTTGGAATTCTTCATCTTTAAAAATATTATGAGATGACGAAAAAGTAATATCATCTGCATATCTTGTGAAGCTTAGATTATATTTTTTAGCAAGACCATTGAGACGCCTGTCCAGATTCTTACATAAAATATTGGTAATGGTTGGGGAGGTGGGACTTCCCTGGGGAAGAACTGTTTTCATTTCTCCCTCAACTTCAAAGGGGTGAGTACATAAACATGAAAGAAAGAATGCTAATTTTTCCTTATTCTCATTAGCTTTCAAATTAAAAGGCTTTCTCATAAAGCCCATTTTCACCCTGTTCCGGTCAAAAGAATGAAAGAAATCCTTTATATCCAAATTATAAACATAATGTTTTCCTACATGAGCCCTGGCATTGTCAACAATAGATCTGTCGGGTACAAATCCTGTAGCGGCAGCATGAGGTTCGCTTATTGCCTGCAAAATGAAATTAAGTGACCGTAAAATAATACGCAGACCTTTTACGGGGGCATTAATAGTTCTTTCACCGCCATTCTTCTTGGCAATGATAAAGGTTGAATACCTCTTTTTACATAAATCTGGATTGGCATAATAGGTAAGATCTTTTAAACGGAAATGTCTGCCCTTCTCACCATACATCATTCCCTGCGCTTCATTTAGAAGTACAAGCAGATCCCTCTTGCAAGTCATAGCTGCAAATTTCTTGCGGATGTAGGTTTTTTGGTCGGGGTTAGTTTTCATAGTAATAGCATTAATTCTTTAATACCTGCCCCGATACTCTTTATGTATGTTATAATTCAAAAACTAAGTCATTAATAACTTTAACTTTTGTCTTAATAATAAAACAGATCTTAATTAAAAATAATAAAATCATAATAAAATTATCAGTGGATGTTTTGAAACGAGGTCTAAATCATCCGCTAACATTTTGCCGACATAAAGTCGGGTACAGGTGCCAATCATTGTCCTGATAATTTCAGGACCAGCACCCAAAGTCAATATCTTTCGGGCAGGTATTTCAAAGAACTATGCAAATAAATGCACTATCTGTGCAGTCTAACTGCACAGGTAATTTTAATTTTTATCTTTGGTGTAACAGGATCCTTAAAAAGTAGGGTGGGTGGGATCATATTAGCTCAAATATAAATTTAATATTTATATTTTCGTTAACTAAGATATAGATTATTAATTATCTGCCTTCTCAATGTTTCCCTGGCATTTTAGAATAACCACTCATAGAAATATGATCAATTTAATACAAGCATATGCCAATCACTAAACATGCAATGATCAGATACCAATGCCTTGATCGTTGCTTTCGCAACCCCGGAAAACGTTATTATATTGAGGATCTGTTAGACGAGTGTAATAAGAAATTATCAGAATCAAAGCCTGATGCAGAAGGAATTAAAAAACGACAGCTTTATGAGGATATCAGCTTTATGGTATCTTCAGAGGGTTGGAGTGCTCCGTTAGACAGGATAAAAGATGGCCGCCGTACTTTTTTCAAGTATGAAGACCAGAACTTTTCGATCAATAATCAGCCCTTGAATGAATTGGAAGCAGAACAACTTAAATCTGCCTTTTCTGTTTTAGGGAGGTTTAAAGGTTTGCCCCAATTCAACTGGATCAATGAATTATTGCCGAAACTGGATCAGGCATTTAAATTTTCACATGATACGGTAGGTATCATCAGCTTTGATAATAATGAATTTTTAAAAGGCTTGGAGCTTATAGATCCATTGTTCAATGCTATACTTTATAAAAAACTGCTCAAGATCAATTACAAGTCATTCAAGAATCCCAAACCGGTTTCCATTATTTTTTCATGTTATCATCTTAAGGAGTATAATAGCAGATGGTTTGTTTACGGAAAAAATGCTGATTACGACGGATTAGTAAATCTTGCTCTGGATAGAATAATAGATATGGAGGAAACAGCAGGAGAATATGAATCGACAGAAATTAATTTTGAAGAGTATCTGGACGAAATTATAGGAGTTTCAGTTATACCGGGGCAACTACCGGAAAAAATTCTTCTTCGAATTGACCACAGTTTGTGGCCATACATAGAAACCAAGCCATTGCATGGATCTCAAACACTTAAGAACAGGGGAGAGGATTTTGTAGATATATCACTTGAACTTATCCCGAATTATGAACTGGAGACTATGATCCTGCAGTTTGGTGAAAAGATGGAGGTTTTAAAACCAGGTCATTTGAGGGATAAAATAGAAGGGAGAATCACTGCGGCCTCAAAAAGATATATTCCGTGAAGTTATAGCGATTATTTTATCCAGTTATTGAATTCTATATAGTTTTCTTTGAAAACCGGAATTAATACATCCTCAGTTTTTCCTTTATATATTCCATCCCAGTCAACGAAATAATCGGGGTGAAATCTGCCGAAAATAAGGAATTTTACTCCATTCCTCATTTTAATAATAGAACATTCATTTTCAACAGGTAGTTCGATATCTCTAAAGAAGCGTAGAGAATTTTTATAGCAGGTTGCTTTTTTTTCTATAGTTTCGCCGGTATTAAAATCTAAATGTTCTATGGTAACCCATACACTATTATGGTTTGCTTCCTCTCCAAATTCGATTACCCGACAAGGTATTATATAAATATCTTCTCTATAAAAATCGCTGTATTCCTTTCGGGGTGCAATTTTTAAAAATTCTAATAATACGTTTTCCATTCTTACTTTAATGTTATATGCTTGATCTTAGTAATTACATTTAAATTGATCATTTCGTAAAAACCGAAGACTTCTTTAATAAGCATATCAATTGTAACCTTTTTATTTTCTTTTAATTCCGATGTAATATGCTTTTTAACCAAATAACAAGAACCAAAATTTACCCGTTTGAAGCTCTTGATCTTTTGATCTGATGTGCCTATATTCTTTCTTATGATTTCTATAGTGTCATTTAGGATTTTCTCAGTCTGAATTTTTTGCTCCTTAAGTTCTTCCTCGTTCTTGGTTTTTCCGTTGAGAATGTGGACATAGAATTTCAACTCATTCCCCTGGAACTGGATCAGAAATTCGTAATCGCCAAAGGTCCAGTGAGCAGGAATGATGTTGATAAGTGGTACACTGGTATTTCCCGGATTTACCAGGAACCGAAACTTGGGTTCCTTAAATTCATCTTCTAATCTTATTCTCACAGCAGAATACATTAAGCGAAGCCAGAATTTGTTTTCAGCCATTGTTGGTTTTTCTAATAAAAACCTGAAGTCACAAAGATATTTATTATACTCCTTGTAGTAGCCAGATAGAAATTTATAATAATGTTCAAGGAACATTAGCTTTTCCGGATCTTCTTCTTTTACCAATACAGTCTCTAGAAAGCCCAGTATTTCTTGATAATCCTTTACTTCCCAATTGGTGTTATTGATAAATGGAACCAGATTTTTATCAAAACAAAATAGCACCTTTTTTATATCTGGATTGTGCTGCTTATAGATCTTATCATAATCCTCCAATTGCCCTTTGTAAGGGAAAGCTTTAAATTTATTTTCGATTACCAGAACCGGCTTATCATCTTCACCCAATGCTTCAATATCGATCCTACGTTTGACTTTGCCAGTTTTTTCTTTGCTCTGCTTTTTAAAAGAATAGGATCTTTCTAATCGCACTTGCTTTATCGGATGAATATCCAAACTAAAATACTCACAGAACCCGTAATCATTCTCAAGTAAGAATTTAATGAAAGCGGAATGGATCAATTCCTTATCATCCTTCCCTAAGACCTCAAAAATGTTGAATTTGCCGCCAGGATCTTGCTGTTCATCTTTTTCGTTAGGATAAAGGAGGGTAGAGGTATTGTACATAGAATCTTTATTAAAAAGCGTTATTAACTAATTGTTGTAAAATTGCTTTTTCCTCCAGATCCAAAAGTTGAGCCCGGTGCTCTTTTTTTGATCTTGCCAAATATCCGGTTCCTTTCAAAGGATTAAGTAATTCAACTTGTTTTACATTTTCTATTTTTTCCTGGACCTTTCTATTTAATTCCCTTTCCAGCTCATTCACTCTTTCCCTTGTTTCTGATCTTTCGGGACAATCTTCATCATATTCATCAAAATGGCAATAGAAATATTCATAATCATATTCCTCGGGAGTTTTGATCTTATTCCTGATCTGAGAATGGATCTTGTTATGGGAGAAGTGATTTCCAACTCTCGAAATTACCGGATTACAACCGGCACGATTATCTCCCACCTTACCCACGTACAACTGAATGATTTCATCTGAATTATGAGGCACCGCTTTAAAAATGTAAACAGCCCATTTTCTTTTTGTAGCGTGACCAGGGATCGTAAAACTGCCTATTTCCATTAGATCATTACTTTTTTCAATATTTCTTCAATGTAAACAGCATTATCCTCCACCTGGAAGTAAACGTTATTCTTATGAAAATCCTCTCTTTCCAGCTCTCCTTTCCAGCCCACTTCAAACAGGCGGGTATTGCTTACAATGAATGAATTAAGGATAATATCTTCTTTTTGTACCTGGGGCTGGATCTTTTCTTTGAGGTATTTGTGAAACTGGATCTTAGGATCTGTTATGGACTTTGAATTCCTTATTCCTTTTGGATCTATAAAAGCTATATGCTGGCGGTCGCCCTCTTTGATCCAAAGAATAAAATCAGGGTAAAAATTGTTGGTATCTACAAAAAATCCAATTCCTTTTTTACTTTGGTTCCTTAGAAGAAATACCTGCTGATTGTCAAATTTTTCGTAATTGGCGCGGTAATATTTGACCAGGTCGTCTGCAAAACGTTTTTCTGAAGCATCCAGTGCGATGGGACTTATTTTCAATTTCTGCCGGTAAGTACTCACATCCATAGAAAGCAACGGAGTATAAAGGTGGTGCTCATTATTGAAAGCAAATAGTTCTGTACCAAGTTGGTGTTGGCCTGTGAAGGAATTATCCTTTATGGAACCTACTAACTGGTCAATCTTATCTTTTACCGTATCCAGGTTTTCTTCAGAATTCATTTTGATCTCATATTCATACATCAAATTGTCATCTGTGCTCTCCAATACCCTTGTTTCTATATGTTCTGAATTAAACAAGTTCTTATTAGAATTATAAAATTTTTCAATGTACTTTTTAAGCAGAGCTATTACGAGGTCCTCCCAGATCCTAACCTGTTCAAAACTGCGCAATTCAAGTTCACTATTAGGAATATAGATCTTATACCAGTCTTTAGAATAACTAATCGCTTTTAACTCTTCTATGGACAGTGAAAGATTGTACCAGTGTTTTTCAAATTTAAACCGCTCTATCTCAAAAAAGATGTTGTTCCAGTTGAGAAAAGCCAGGTTATACTCCTCCAATGTTCCTTCATCCTTTCTTGTTTCCATTTCGGTGTTTATTTTCCTGTCAACCAACACCTGGATCTTTGGGTACCAGTCTAATTCTATTAGGTGATTGTCATAAATTACCTTATCCAGTTTAAGCTGTAGTTTTCTTTTCTTCTTGAAATCCTGACCTTCTTTTACCTGGATAAGTTTCAGGTTGTTCTTCAACATTTCTGTATTGACTATGGAAGGTACTTTCACGGTCTGCCACGACGAATCATTGGTTGGTAAACCTTCCTCCTCAAGGAATTCTTTAAATTTTTGCATATAGTCTGCCCGCACCCCAAAAATGTTCAAAGTTTCAAGCGGATTCAGGATTTTTCTTAATTCCTTTAATTTATCGGGTCGCTGGTAGTCATCCAGGCCGCTCGTTCTTTTAAGACTGAACTCATATCCTTTAAGCCTTACTCCCCGGCCAAATAACTGTATGATCTGCGAACCTTCACTTTTTCCAATATTCATTAATCCCATAGAACTTACCCGCCAGCTGGACCAGCCTTCGGTGAATTTCTTAGAGCCTATTAGAAGATTAATGGTAGATTCCTCCTCGTTAATTCCGTGGAAAAGGGATTCCGAAAATTCTTTGTCATTGCCTGGAACCTTATTGTCCTGTGCGAGATTAAAAAGTTTGTTTTCATCCCCTACGTTGATAACAGCAAAATAATCGGCTTCTCCTACACGCAGTCCAAGTTCCCCGTCTACGCCCTTAAGATTGTCCAAGTAGAGATTTGCTCCGGGAACGTCAGAATTAAAGACCTTTCTTAGAAGATCAAGATAAATGTCATTAGGAGTTTTTTTTCCACCTGCGAGGTATGCAAAACTTTCGTGGAAGATTGAATTTCCTTTATCGTCAAGAAGGCCTGCTTTATTATTTAGCACATCGTTAATGTCTTGTACTGCTTTGTTCTTGTCTTTTAAAAATTCCGTTAGAAAATAAATAATATCAAGAACGTCAGATGTGTCCACTCCTTCTTCTTTCCTTACAGCATTTACCCGCCCACCTACAAAGATCCATAGAGGTTTGTGAAGCAGGAATCTGTGCGCCAGTTTTTTGTTCTGCTCAAAGATCAGTATTTGTTGATAGAAGGAGAGCAGGTTAGCAGTTAGATATTTCCTTACATATTGTTTATTATCATCTTTATCAAGGTTCAGGATCTTGTATTCTTTTCCGTAACCGTCGCTGTAAAAGAATTTATAGGAATAGTCGAAAATTATAGATTTGGCATATTCCTGTTCAAGTTCCTTTTTATTTTTTCCTGCAGCTGCGGAAATTGCCTGACCAAAAGTGGCTGAGTATTCAAAAGCAAATCCCGTCTCACTAAGTCGATCCCGGAACATTTTCCATTTATCACCCCCGGAGCCACGATGACCTTCATCGATCAATACAAGATTGTTTGTTTCGAAAGCATCTACAGCTACCGTTTTATCCCCGCTCTCTTCAGCCAATTTTGTGATCTCGATGACCTCGATCTCGTCCCCCGAAAACATACCTGTGCTATCCTTTGAGAAGATCCCGGCATCCATATCAGAAAGTTTAAATTCTTCAAGATGTTGCTGAGATAATCCTTCATTTGGGGTAATGAGGATCACTTTATTAAATTCATGTTGTTGCTTTTTAGCGTAGTGTAAATACTGTTTTATATTTATATGCATCAACAGCGTCTTTCCACTTCCGGTGGCATTCCAGAAAGCAATTTTATTCAGATCATTTTCTGTAAATTTTTCTACTACAAAAGAGTCCGGATTTATCTTTCTAAAGTTTTCATCCAGCCTGTTGTTGAAATCCTCTACAAATAGATTCAGTTCATTCAAAAGCTTTACGGGGTTGCTAAAGTATTTATCCAGAAAGATCTCTGTAAATAGGAGAGAGAGGTATTGAAAGTACTTCCACTTAATGATCTCTGTACGATGATGAGAGATCTCATGGGTAAATCTCACTATGTTCTCATCGTATTCCTGCAGCATTTCCTTGCTCAGCTTCTCATTGTCATAAAGCTTGTTTTGAAGTGCCTGTAGATATTTTGTATTTCCTTCTTCATTGTAGCCTTCCAGGTGTGAGCTCTTAAGATCTTTTGCAAGGGCTTCAAAACCTAATACATTAAATTGACTTAGAAGATATTTAGCTAAAACTGTTTTATTGTGAAATGCAGCCATTAAAGAGATTTGGTTAGTTATGAAATTAATTCTGCGGTTCCTCGGCAGGAAAAGATACTTCACCAGTAACCATTTCCTTTAGATTAACAGTAGGCAAAAAGAAGTTATTAAATTTAGTGCCTTCAGTTTTTGCGTGTAAAATTCCCCTTGCTGTACCCACAGTTATTACTCCGAGGTGCTGCATAAATTCCGGCTGGAAAACATATTTTTTTTCATCAGGTTGGAGGCTGTTTTGAACAGCCTCTTCAGGTACCAAAAATTCACATAACACTTTTAGGATGATAAACTTCTCTTTCCTCGATTCAAAATTGAAAGATACTGTGCACAGAATGGTATTGGTCTTTTTCTCCATTCCAAATTCGATCCCTGCAGCTATACCAATTTCTTCCCCAATTTCGACATCTGGAATGGTAGCAAATTGCTCTGTTTTTATTCTGTTTAATTTGAATAAGATATTCTCTGATTTCATCCTGTTTGCTGAGCTATAGTAAATTCTGAAGGATTTAATTTTATTACTCTTGTTCCTCCTTCAGCACTTTGGATCTTTTCCTTTTCGGCAGATACTGCCTCGTAGTGGGTTTTAAAAGAGTGGGTGAGAGCTTGACTTTGAGTCTGCTGTCCCTGCTGCAGGAGATCCACCCCCAATGCTCTTTCCAGTTTATCAATTGTTTCCAAAGTAAAGTTCTCTCTCCCTTTTACCCATTTGTTCACCTGTTGGGGAGAAACGTTCATTGCTGCGGCCAGATCTTTTTGAGATCTTTTTTGCGCACGAAGGGTCTGAAGGATATCAAAAGCGATCTTTTGAGATTTTCTTAGCCATCCGCGGTTTTCTCTGCGCCACTGCACATCCTCTTTCCATTTACCGGTATCTGGTTTTATGTGCCCTTTTAATTTTTCAAGAGCTTGTTTTTTTGTGTCCATCATTCTCCTATTTCAATAAATCCATAATCGTCTGCCTGTTCAAAACCTATTGTTTTAAGATGTTCTTCAACCAGTTTCAACTTTTTGAGTTCAAGGGCTGTGTGATCTCTTTCCTGCATTTTTTTGGTAAGTTTAATTGCTCCGCCAGAGATCACGTATAAATTTGGGGCTATGCGTATAGCATACAACCTAAGCCAGGAACTTTTTTCGGAACCGTAAGCTTTGCTTTCCTGATGTAATATGCGACTGTCATTTTTATGTAGCGGATGGAAAATATAATCGTGTAGGGTTTCTTCATCCTTGCCTTTGCCGGTTTCAGCAATTTGTTTGATATCGTATTCAAAGTCTTCTGCCTCATCAAGAGTTTGTAAAACGGCCTGTTCCACTGTTATTAAACCTTTTATTTTCCTGTAATATTCGCTTTGAAGATCTGCTCTATGAGTTTCAAAAAAATCTTCCAGGTATTCAAGATCGCTCCATTGCTTGAAAACCCTGGCGAATTCGTGCTCATTGCCATCGTTGTATTGAACGCTTAAAAGTGCGTTCTCTACTACCGCAAAGATACCAACAATTTTCATTAAATCAACCTATAGGTTTATTTTTTATTTTTTGCGACTCTTAGACATCTTTCAAATCAAACATTTCGGTGAAGAAAACTTCCTCCGTGAGGAGTACTTTCCAATTGTCTTCATCTTTCCTGAAGTTTGCAAGATTATTATCTCCATTGACATAGATGGTATCAAACTCCCCATCGAGGATGCTGAAACCTGCCTTATTTACGAAACGCTCCAAATCGCTATTATCTGTTTCTTCCAGGTTACGCCAAATTACCAATACTTTATCTCCTTTATTGGTTGTTCCTTCTACGGTTTTATAGGCACCTATGCGCTGAATTCGTTTTACGTGAAGTCCCAGCAGGTAGTTAAAGGTTTCTACCAGGTCAACTGTTGTTGGAATGAGTTCGTTGTTCTCAGTTACTTTTAATTGGTAATTAAAAGGATTCTTGAAGGCCTCAAGGTTGAATAAATGCCCTCGACTCTCCACATCGAGCATATACTTTAAAAGGTATTCTTCCTCTACACCTTCATTTCCGCTTAAAAGATCTCTTTGCATCTTATCCTTTTGAAGTACCAGGTTATTTAAAGCATCCTCATAACTTTCCAGAGACATATATTTAAACATCTGGCTGATACCTTTCTTGTCCTGTGGTTTTCCATTCTTCCAATTATCGCTGTAAATTACCTTTTGGATCCTTGGTTTAGTGACAGAATTGAAATATTCACCCATTTCAATAAGAATGAATTTTCTATTCCCTGAATCTTCTCTGTTTAGGGCTATAACGGCGTGGCCAGTTGTTCCGGAACCGCTGAAATAATCCATAATGTATGGATTAGAAGATCCAAATTCAATGGCTCGAATTGAGTCCATTACAGTGTAAAGTGACTTAGGAAAGGAAAATTTATCTTTTCCAATTATATTGTTCAGAATTTGTGTGCCTTGGTTGTTAGCAAAATATTTGCTATCCGTCCAAACGGTTTTAAAATTAAAGTGAATCTTCGTTCGTTTAATATCATAAATTTCTCGTTTCTGAAGATAAGAAACACTTAATTCATCTTTAATCCTTTCTACCGTTTGACGAGCGAACCTCCATTTTCTTTCTACTCCTTGTGGGTCTATGGGATATATTTCGATTATCCCATCTTCTCTTAATATATTAACGCCTTCAGGATGGTAATTATCGGCACATACCTCACCAAAGCCAACTATCTCTTTGTTTTTCACTAATATTGGATAAAAACAATTCGCAGCTGCCTCTCTTTTCGAATCTTCCCCAGTCACATCACGTAAATTTCTTGTGTCGGCATTCTTCAAATCTCTTTTTTCGAGACCAATCATTCTTCCTCCAGGAGGATATAAAAAGTAGGCAAATTCATTAGTATAAGAAAAATTTTCCCCTTGCTGTCCAGAAGCATTATGAACAATAGTAATACAATCTTTTGCGTATCCTGGAAAAATTTGACTTAATAATAATCCCAACTTTTCCTGTTCGTTTTCATCAATAGCAATAGTGAAGATGCCATTTTCTTTTTTTAACATCCTTTTTGACCGTGAAATTCTATTTTCAATAAAACTAAGCCAACTCGAATGTTTAAAAGTGTTTTTATAAATTATCTCGCTTGATTTTGCATTGTAAGGAGGATCTACATATATTCCTTTAATTTGATTTCTGTATTTATATTCTATAAGCCCTAAAGCCTGAAAATTTTCAGAATTGATTAATAAGCCGTTAGCTTCTTCATCGAGATCATCAAAATCTGCAAGTAATTTATCTTTAAAAACAGGAGAAAAGAATTTAGTATCTAACACGAGGAAAGGTTCACTTTTCAGTCCATTCAGATCTTTAACTTTTATATCAAATATTCTTTCCCATTCTTTAAGCTGGTCTTCATTCTTTAAGATCTCTGGGTAGTATTCTTCCGGAACGCGATCCAGGGTGATACAGTAATTACTGCTCACAACGAATTTCTTTTTAAGCCAAAGCTTCTTTTGGAAATTCTCCAGTTGTTCTAAAAAGGTAATGATCTTACCGGCCACCTGTTTCAGTGCTTTTATTTTGGAGATCTGGGTTCCAAAGGCAACTTCATCCTCGGTATTAATATCGTCTATGAACAGTACTTCATTTTTGATATAAAAGTCCAGCTCCCTTCGTAAAAAGCCTCCCAGGTCTTTATGAATAAAATAATCAAAGCTGTTGCGGGCAGTATAGTCATTGATATGCTTCTCCAGTAGGATTCTCTTTTTATTCTTTTCTGTAGGTTTTAAAGTGAAAACCTCGTGAAAAGCCTGAGGCACTTTTCCAGATAGCTCTTTTATAGCTTTTTCTATTAGTGCATCCTGCTTTACCGCTTTTTTTTGTGGTTCATAAGTAAAATTGATCACCAGCGTATTTCCCTTTACAGTTACAGGATCTTCCGTATATAAGGCAAACCTACGTTCTTTATCTTTTGAAGCTTTGTTATTGTTCTGCTCTGTACTGGCTTCCTTTAGTTCAAATTTCACGGTTTTATCTCCCGGAAGTTTGAAAGCGTAATTTTTTAGATATTCGGAAGTTTTAATGTAGTATTGGTCGTGATTTGCCCAATGTAACTTTACTTCTTCTCCTTCATAAGGAATGGCATACACATCTTTTTTGTATCTGCGTAGCGAAATAAAATCCCCTTCCTTGTAATAGCGTTTAAAAAAAGAAGCCAAGTGCGAAAACACATCCTGCTCCAGGGTATCTATGGAAGTTCCGTTCTCAATTTTGCTTTTTAATTCTTTTACCTTTGAAGAGGAATAGGGATCTACTCCGGCATCCTTAAGAAGATTAACCGTTTTATCCAGCTCTTTTTGCAACTCTGCAGTATCTCCTTTATTATATTGTTCCAGGATACTACGAACCTGTAAAGGAAGTTTTTCAGTAAGAAATTTTTCCACATCATTTCTTTTCTGGTTCATAATGCGGTAAATACCAAAATCCAGTTCGGCTTTATCCAGTTGAAAAACTTCAGTAAGTACCTTTTGTAGTTTATCGTAATTATTGGTCATAATCTTTTATATAATTTCCCAGGCTATGGTAAATAGCTCCTGTTCTTTCATTGTTCTGTTTAATTTATTCTCTGCTTCATCTATCATTTGATCCCGTTCTTCCAGGATACGGTCTTCAACTTTAAATATCTCCCGGCGCAACTTTGCCTTTTTGCGGTCAAGTTTCCTTATTTTTTTCTGAATCTCCAGAAGGTCATCTGCGCTAATATTCTCGGTACGCGTTTGTCTCTCAAGTTCCTTAATTTTATTCTTTACATCTTTAAGATCAAGCTCAGTTGAAGTTATTCTGTCTTCAGCCCATTTCTCAAACTTTCTTATTTCAGTCTGTAATAATTGGGCATCACTGTTCTTTATGTGATCAAGATGTTTTTGTTTCTGTACCTGATAGTTTTTTTCCAATTTATTATAGTCAGCTTGAAACCCTGAAGTCTTAAAAGAGCTCGATAGGGTTAGAAGAAACTGGCAAAGTTCATCTTTTAGTACTTCCCCATTTTCTGTTATTCCAGAAAAGACGATTAGGTCTAGATTCTCGGCAGGGGAATTGAGCTTCATATTCGTAACCCTAAGTAATCCTCTCTTTGATTTTAGGTCTTCAAGTTCCTTGTATGTCAATGGATTTGAGGAATAATCAAAGGAAATTTTTCCCACTGGTGTTTCTAGCCTTTTACTGCTTTCTATTATTTTTTCTGCAAGGGTGTGGCCCAGGCGATAGTGCCAGGCTTCTTCCCGCTTTTTATCAAGTGAGTATAAACCTTTGGGTGCAATGTTTCCTGATTGTCCATTCAGGACAAAACTATGGTCCCGGTCATTAAATTCGGCTTTTCCCTGCAAGGAATATTTGGTGATCTTCCACAGCCAGTCCTCATATTTTGAGATATATTTTTTGGTGTTTTCCAGAGTAGTTTTTAGTCGCTGTACTACCTGAGCATCAAAATTCTTAAAAAGATGCTCCTGGGTGGTTTTCATTCGTTCATCAATCTGCTCCCGCATTTCCTCCTGCAGTTCATCAAAAGCGCGATCTATTTCCTCTTTCGTGCGGCATTGCTTATAGATCTGGATAAGCCGTTTTTCAAAATCTACACCGCTTTCTATAGAACCCAATACTTCATCTGAGGCGCCAAAAACCCCGTCAAACAAGCTGAACTTTTCTTCCAGAAGCTGAAAGACCCGCATATCAGTCTCATTGCTGGTATTAAGAAAATTGATAACAACTACATCATATTCCTGCCCATAACGGTGACATCTACCTATGCGCTGTTCGATCCGTTGCGGATTCCAGGGCAGGTCATAATTTACTACCATAGAACAAAATTGCAGGTTTATACCTTCAGCAGCAGCCTCTGTAGCTATCATTAACTGGTAATCTTCGGTTTTAAAAGTATCTACAATAGCAGAACGTATATCAACATCACGGCTACCCGTTACCCTGTGTGCATTCTTTTTATTTCCTACCCAATTATGGTAAACTTTTTTTGATATATCTTCATTGTTAGTACCGTTAAAGAGCAGGATCTTATCCTTATACACTGAATCCTGAAGCATATTATACAGGTACTGCTGGGTACGAGTAGATTCGGTAAAAATGATCGCCTTTTGATTAGCACCAAGTTCCTGGAGCTTTTCAAAACCTTTTCGTAGGGCTATCATCAACTTATCTCCCTTAGCGTTATGCTGTATGCTATTTGCAAGGTCTAAGAATCCTTCGAGATCTGCTATTTCACGCTTAATATTTTCAATGTCGGCTGCGGTGAGATTTTCCTTATCAAAGGTTGCCTCTATTTCCTCAATATTTTGGTCCCATTCCTCAACATCTTCATCGAAACCTTCATACTGCTCCTCCATTTCCCTTCTGAAGTCTTCCAGATCTTCATTATAGTCATTAATGAGCTTCTTGAGACGGCGAATTAAACTACTTAAGGTACCAGAAATTGCAAAAGATGAAGAGGCCAATAATTTTCTAAGCACTGATGTCATTAAATGCTTCTGGGCTAACGGCAGGGCATAATTGGTTTCTCGCTGTAAATAGTCTGTTACCTTTTCATAAAGTTCCTGCTCTTTGGGAGAAGGTTCAAAGGTTTGAGTGAGCGGAATGCGATTTTTGTAATTAATATATTCAGTAACCTGCCGGCGAAGAGTACGGTGGCACAAAGGCTGTATCCTCTCCTTTAACTCGTCAAGATCAATACCCCCTTCCTTACGGATAAACTGTTTTTTGAAACTCTTTAAATCTCCAAAGGTGTTGGGATCAATAAAACTTACAAGTCCATATAACTCCTCTATTTTATTCTGGAGGGGAGTTGCCGTCAGTAATACCTTTTTATAAGGAGAAATAGCCTGTTGGATCTCTGCAGCAATTTTGTTGCCGGTGCGGTAAACATTGCGCAGAAAATGCGCTTCATCTATAACGATCAGGTCCCAGGAAACCAGCTGAAGATATTCTGCTTTGTTTCGTGCAAAATGATAGGAACAAATCTGAATCTTGTCCTTGTTCTCAAAAGGATTTTTGTTTCCCTTTTTTAGTCTTTTGTTGAAGATTTTGGTTTCCATTACTTCTGAAGGCAGATAAAATTTATCCATCAATTCATTCATCCACTGTTTTCGAAGACTGGAAGGCGAGATGATAAGGATTCGCCGGGAACCCTCAGCCCATTTCTGAGCAAGTAAGATCCCAGCTTCGATGGTCTTTCCAAGTCCAACTTCATCAGCAAGTATGGCACCCTGCGATAGCGGAGATTTAAAAGCAAAAAGCGCAGCCTGGATCTGGTGTGGGTTCAGGTCTACCTTAGCATCCATTAAAGTAGCGCCAAATTTCTCAGTGCTGTTGGATTTAACCTTTTTACTTAATTCATAAGCAAAATATTTCGCCTGGTGAGCGGTTAGGTTCATAGTTTAAATACTGAAGGTAAAAAAGTAGGATAGGGTAGGGCACCTAAACTCGCGACAATTTAAGAAAAAGAAGTCAAAGGTTAAAGAAGTGTGAAAGAAATAAGCACAAAAATTGCTCTTACTAGGCACCGACATTAATTTACAGGAGGGGAGGATATTACATATTTTTTGTATTTTCGTCCCTTAAATTTTTTTATGTCTTACAAAAAATTAAATCTCAATAGATCAATTATTAAAACCACTATTGAAACTACTGTTGGCACTTCTGTGGAAATTGAGACTTCAAAAAAAGCTGAAGGTTTTCATATATATAAATTTACCAAAACTGGATTTAATCCAGCTAGTTTAAATATTTATTATAATAATGACGGTACAACTACCTTGCAGCCTAACACTGGTAAAAACCAAGAATGGTCAAAAGACATAGCCGGTGCTATTTCAGAGAATTGTAGTGTTAAAGAATTTAATGCCAACAGCTTTTACTTAAAAGCAATAAGAATTGAAGACTTCAATGTAGTTTTAGATTTTCTTACCCATGATTGCAATGCTGAAGTCCTTTCAGATACGAAGAATACTAATGGGCGTCATATTAAATTAAAGGGTGCACAGGGAGATAAAATGGTCTTGAATCATTTTAATAATGGTTCATTTCAAGCTCAAGGTAAGCCGAGGATGCTCTTTCACGATACAATTATGATTCTTTCTGAATTACTTCCTTTTAAGGATATTATAAACACGCAGTTGGAATATTATGAAACCAATTTATCATCAGATGATATTATTGGAGAATTAGAAAATAGGTTACCTGTTGCAGGTAAATATATTGATGACAAGATAAAAAGTGTTATAAGTCCCTCCTTGGCTCTTAGGAAGACTGATCTGGCCTTAAAAGATTATTCTGTCTTTGCTTTTCCTATTTTAAGAGGCATTGAAGGAGTAATGAAACAGTTGTTTGCATCAAAGGGAAAATTAGTTACTAAAGATGGGTTTGGAGAGTTATTTGAAAATAATGGAATTAGTGTTACATTTAGTCAAGTAACTAAAAGTGATATTAAAAGTAAGAATTATGAAAAAGCTCTTTGTGACTTATACAGTTTTTATTCGTCTCATAGACATTCCTTATTCCACATGGATGGAACCGTAAGTACATCAAGAATTATAGACAGGCCAGACGCAGAACATATTATTAATTTAGGCATAAATGTGTTAGAAAGTAGTTATATTACTTTATACAGCTAAAGAAATGACAGCACAATCGACATATAAGTTAAAGAGACTATCTCGAGGGGATTTTCCTTTCGTAGTTCTCACTTTGGACACCATGAGGATTGATGAATATTTGGCGGATTTGGAGAAAGTTCTTAAAAATAAAAAAGCAAAAGGTGTAATTGTATTTGATCTTTTATTAATGAATGGATTAAATGATCGCTTCTACAGTGCAGACTTCAACGGTAAATCATTTAATTTAAATTCTTTTAAACCAGTTGAAAATAGAGGTGAGCAATTCCAAGAAGAATCAAATAGATTTTTCGCTAAACATTTCGATCTAATTTTCAATAGTAATATGCCAAAGACTAAAAAATTTCTTATTCGAAATGAATTAGAAAAGTTTTTAGCTTTTAAAAAATTACCTGTTATACATAATTTATAAAAAAATTTTTATCATAACTATTATAGAAATTGACAATACCTGTCGATAAAACTTTATAAGAATGGTTATGAAAAAACTTTAATCATCGAAGGATCGAATTGCCAAGGATCTGAATAAGATTTGAGCTTTTCGTCTGGCAAGTATGAATTGGCTAATTTAAGTCTCTCATTTTTGATATCTTGAACTACTTTAAATCCTTCTCCAACCACTGTGCGGGCTTCGAATAACTTTTTTTCAAGGCTTCTTAACCTTTAAAGGATCAAGTTTAGCCTCCTCAACGGCGATTTTTTGGTCAAAAGATCTAAACTCTTTAAAAAATTCTTCACTACTCGTTAGCTGTTCATCAATTCGTTTTAAAAGAATTTGTTGTAGAGATTTTATTTTTTTTTCTTAAAGTAAAACCAGGACTTTGTACCCGTGCCATGAACTACATTATTCCTGAAGTTCTCCAAAGTAAAATAATATCCCTTTGCAGGACCAAAGAGTTGAAGTGCTATGTCTATAACTGTCTCATCCAAATCTATTATTTTATTCCGTTTTGTTTCATTAATGGAATGCGTAAAAAAAGGTTCGATTAGAAGATTATTTCTCTGACACTCAATTTTAACATCTACCCTAATGGGTCCTCTATTACTATTAAAAGTTACTTCTGACACTGATGAGTCAATTTTAATACTCTTGCTTTCCTGTAAAATGAACTTATATTTGTAAGACTTTCGAAATGGTTCAGAAAGATTGTGTTTTTCAAGTTTACCAGTGCTCCGAGGATAGGCATCCACTTTTTAACCCGTTTATGTTTTTCCCTGAATCTTATAGCTATTTCAATACCATATATAACTACATAGGAACGGTTATAAACAAAGGAAAAAGTGTGTGCTCTGGCCTTTATTGCTTTCACTAAAGTGTCAATGACTCGCAAAGTTCTGGATAATTAATGGTCAAATACTGAGATAGCGATTCCCCCATATTCATAGCGCTTTTTGTAATCCCAGATTCCATTTTTTCTTGGATGATTTACGGTATCCGGCAATTTAGAGGCTTTTACTATGCGATCTAATATTTTTGGAAGTTTTTTAGGAACCTTCAGGTTCACTTCAGGGTCATTCTCTCTTTTCAGTTTAAGTTTATCCAATTCAGACAGCATACCTAAATCTATGAAACGAAACCAAATACTCTTCTGTTATTTCTTTAAAAAGAATTTTCCATACTATGTCATACAATTCTTCCCGGGAGAAAACTATCGATTCCATTTGATGAAAATTTAAATATCAATAAGACTAAATTTAAAACTTCAATTGGAGATTAAAAAAATATATACAGAATGGTTATTACTATGTTAGGCTGATAATTATAAAAACAATATTATCATAACCCCTATACAATTCAATGCCAATGAAACAATAAAAACTATCACCGCCCATTTCGGATTGATATTACCGTCCTTCATTAAATTTTCAAAATGATCAACAGTTCGTTTTGTAGTGGAATTTTGATTTTCCATGAGTAATTTATGATCTGACATTGCTTTTTTAAATTCACTTATATCAATTGTGATCTTTTTCTTCTGGATCTCCTCCAGCTTTTTAACTGCCATTTCAAAATTTCTTATTTCTGAAACCAGCAGTTCCGACAGTTCTTCAAGTTTTGCCATAATAATAAAATTTAAAATCCAAATCCTCTTTTAATTTCTCGTTTTACTGCGTGCTTCAAAATGTTCGCCGCCAGTTTGGTTGGCAAACTCACTGCTTTATTTAGCATAAAAAGCTCTGTATTGTTTTTTATAAAATTTTTGACCCCAACCGTTGCAGCCATTTGTTTCCCGATATTACCAATACTCATGGACCTGTGAATTTCGCTACCCTTGAGATTGAAGCCATCAAATCGAAACCTGAAACCCTGGAGCTTATTGGCTTTATTAATACAGGGTATAACTTCTATTTTGCTTATTTTCATCACCTCTATATATTCTTTAAAAGTTTTGGGTTGAAACTGCTTCATAGTAATATCGTGTCTGCGTTTTATTTCGGATCGTATATCCCTCAGATTAAATTCTTTTTCGACCTGTAACTGTTTTACCGTTGTGAGTTGCATTTGTTCCGCTACTTTTTCAGCAGCCTGCTGACTGCGTTTTCCAATAAAGCTGTCATTGTATGCCTTGCCATTGAAGTCTATCCGGTTGACATAAAGGTGAATGTGTTTATGATCTTTATCCTTATGAACAAAAGCGATTGCCTGCCGCTCTCCAAGTTTCATCTCTTTCATAAACCTTTCACAAATTTCCTTCAGGCTTTTTTGGTTTAGATTTCTACCATCTTCAATCGTGGGGCTCAGGACAAAAGAGAGTGTGTTTTTCTGGCAATTCTGATTCATCTGCTGGATGAACCTAAATTCGGAAGTAATCTCGGAAGGATTTTCTCCGGCCAGATTTTGGCTGAATACTACTTCCGCATTCTTCTCCTGGTTCCAACCATACATCATTGATGCCCTAGTATGGGAGATAGCTTTGCCTTTTCCAATCATTTTTTAATCTTTTGAAGGTGCAGTTTTATTTCATCTGCTAATTGATAAACAGCCTGCGAAAGTCCCGGATCTTTTTTTCGGAACATATTCCCGATAGACTTGAAGTTATTATGGAATTTGATGAGCGCTTTATAGATCTCCAAATGGTTATCAGTCAGCCTCTCCTTGATATCTTTATCAGAAGCAGCCTCCCTGCAATATGCACTAAGAGATAATCCGCTTCTTTTCGCCTTGACCAATAGCAACTTCTTTTCATAGACGGAACATCTGAATTTCACGAGTTCCCTTTTCGCCTTAAACATCTCTTTTTTCTTGCGACCAAAGGGAGCAATCATTTTTGTGCCCACAGGCACACATCTTGAATTGCTACTCAAAATACTTTCGCTAGTTCCAGCTGCTTTAGATTCAAAATCTTTCGCTGAAATATAGTTGCTGTCTTTTAGAAGCTTTGAAGGAATAATCAATTGTTCCTTAGGTTCCTTTTCTCTTAATGGGAGTCCTCTTTTCATCTCTAAGTTTGTCATTTAAGTCATTATAATCTTTATAAGAAAACCGCTTATCGGTTGCATTTGAGAATTGTCGGAGTAGGAAAATAGTGGCCTTTTCGCCTGCCAAATCATTGTCCATATAGAGGAATACCTCTTCATATTCAGAAATAAAAACCTGAATGTTTTTTACGAAGGCAACAGAGTTTAGAATAATAGCATCAGAACTTTTTACCAGGTCTTCCTCGAGGGTGGCCAGGGATAAGAAGTCAAACATCCCTTCTGTAACCAACAAAGTTTTAGAAGCTCTGGATACGTAGGTATAGCTTTTAGGGGAGCTGGAATTTTTATAATATTTATTGCGTAATTCCCAACCTCCGAGATGATTTTGCAGACCAATAGAATAATATTTCTTCTTTTTGATCTGATATTGAACCTCCTTGCAGAATTTTCTGGCTATTCCAACAGGTATTTTTCTATGCTTTAAAAACTGAATTAAAGCCGGATTTTTTATTTCCTGAATTCCGGAAATTATTATTTCTCCAGTAGGTTTCTTTTTTAAAATTTCAGCAGGCGGGCGAAAATAAAAATGATCTGCATTCTCTGATAGGTATAACAGACTTTCCTGAAACGTACAATTTAGAAGAAGCATTACCAGGTCAATTACATTACCACCTTTACCTTCTCCGAAGTCATACCATAAATTCTTAACTAAAGAAACATTGAAAGAGGCTTGTGTTTCTGACCGCAGGATACTCAGAAACCAAGCTTCTTTCTCCGATTTCCTGGTGGGGTAGTGCCCAAGTTTCGCAAGTGTTTTTACTATGCATATTCTCCGGGCACTACTCCACGATATGTTATGTGTTTTCATTTTCTTCCAATTTTGTATTACCCAATTACCCGGGCCAGGAAATACAGATGTTTATTTCTTTTTTCGCCCGATTATCTATTTACCCAATTACCCCTATGGGTAGATGTTTTGAAACTCAATTACCTCAGTCAAGATCTTTTGTTGTGTGGGCTTTAGCAGCTGTTGTGGTAATTGGGTAATTTATTTCTGTAAAAGTTCTAAAGGAGAGTTATTAAATAAAGGTTTGATCAGGTAACCATACACTCTCATTTTAGGCGACTTTATTCTTTCGTAATCCAAAGCTTTTAAAGCCCGCCCCATATTGTACATGTTCAGGCGGGGATTTATGCAAACCAGCTGGATCAGGATGTCTGAAGCAGTTTTAAAATCTTCCGGATCTGAGCTTTTGGTATAGTACTTACAAAGCAGTTCTTCCTCCATTGTAGATTCCCTGTAAATCCTGTTCCTGAGTTCATTTTGAGCTATATCACCCAGAGTTAGTTCAGGAGAAAAGTTTTCATCTACATAAGCCAGGTAATAAGCCTGAGACCAAACTTTATCAATGGAAATCTCCTTTGAATAGGAAAAGTGGATCCTATCTTTCAGTTCAAAGCATAGCCATCTAACAGATCCTGTTTCATCATTCAGGAAAGTTGCCCGGTTCGTAGATCCAATAAAGCTACAGGTGCGATGGAGGGTGGAGTTTTTGCGGTCATAGGGCAGCCGCTCATTAATCATTGTCTTGGAAAAGTAAGCCTTGAGAGCATTTATTTCTTTTTTTGCCAGGATCGACAATTCGTCAAGGTTGATCAGAAAGTTCCGTGTCAGCTGAATTCTTGCATCCTTGTCTGTTGTCATATCTTCTGCAAAATATTTTGAAAGGTCAGGAGGGCAAAGGAACCTGCACCAGGTTGACTTTCCTGAATTCTGTTGAGGGTGAACCAGCACCAGGCATTGCTTATTGAAATAATCTTTTTCAAGACCACATTTAACTGTTCGGACCAACCATTTTCTGAAATGGTAGAGAAATAGATCAGGTTCTTTGAGGGGAAGATAGGAGGCAAGACTTCTTATATAATCCTCCCCGGACCATTTCGGCAGCACCCTAAAATACTCCTCTATCGGGTTAAATTTTGGAACAAATTGGGACCTAAGAAATATTTCCAGTTTTGCCGGATTAACTTCCATATTGGATCGAGCCAGTTCGATCAGGAAAGAATTCATATCCAGGATCTGCCAGGCATTCTTGTTTTTTAGCGAGATCTGAAATTCGTGGCCCAATTCGTCGTACCGGATATCATATTTCTCATCGGTGTATTCAAAGATGAAGTCATAAATAGTTTTCTTCTTCTGCTCTTTTACTCCATATAGCTTTTCCTCGTTGCCGGACATAATAGACACTGTTTAATGATTAGAATCTCCTCTTGTTTCTGAAGGTGTATTCTAGTGCTTCAGATTTTATTTCATTTGAAGATTTCCTCGTATCAGAAAGCAGCCATTGGTCAAGTTTTTCTTTAGAGAAGTAAATCATTTTACCTCGAGGCTTGGAAAATGGAATTTCACCCTTTGCTGTTAGCTTGTATAAATAGCTTCGGGAAATCCCGGTATATTCACTCGCTTCTTCCAGGGACATGACCGTTTTACTTGCACGTAATAAGCTCTCAATACGGTCTAATTGTTCTAAAATTTTTAAAGTTTCCATAAATCAGGTTTTGAAGATTAGTAAAGGAACAAATGCGCCTTGTTCCCTGAATTCTGGAGCTAAACTAGGAAGGGAAAAAATGGAGAATGTGTGCTTTTCGTACTGGGTATGTAAAATTGCCGATGTTGTATGTGTTTCATAAAATTTTTTAATGAATGTTGGGAAGGTAGGATGAATGCAGATTTTGAGGAATTAACTTTAAATTTTGTGAAGTATATGTTTTGCCATATAAATTTAATTTATTTCTACATTCTATATGTTTAAACATATAATAGTGTATATTTGATAAAATTTATATCAGATTTCATATAATGAATAGTCTTTCACAATTTTTAAAGGAAAAAAGAAAAGAGAATAATCTTACCCAGGAGGAGTTTGCTGAAAGAGCAGGAGTGGCTTTAACCGTCGTAAGGAAAATTGAGCAAGGGAAAGAAAATCTGAATTTAGAAAAAGTAAACCATGTGCTAAAAATGTTTGGTCATGTACTGGCACCGGTGGAGCAAAAAGAAATTTTCTAACAGGCTATGAGAAAGGCAGAAATTTTTTATAATAATAGTTTGGCAGGTGTTTTAACGGAGACTGATGAGGGAGAGTACATTTTCGAGTATGATAAGATCTTCATAAAGGAAAATCCAAACCACTTTCTAACATTCACAATGCCGGTGAGAGAAGAACCCTATGTAGAAAAGCATCTTTTTGCCTTTTTCGAAGGTCTAATTCCGGAAGGTTGGTTACTTGATATTGCTTCAAAGAACTGGAAAATAAACAGGAGAGACCGCATGGGCCTGCTTTTGGCCTGTTGTAAAAGCTGTATTGGTGCAGTCAGTGTTTATTCAATAGCTGAGGGAAATGAAGAATAGATGTCTTTACTGTTATAAAGAACTACAAAAATCGGATTTTAATGATTTCCACAGAAGCTGTGTCAAAATCTTTTTTGGTACAGAAGAACCGCCAGAACTAAGTTATTCTCTAGACCAGATGGTGGATTTAGCAAAGAATGTTGTCGAAAGAAGCATTGCTGTTCCCGGAGTTCAGCCAAAATTATCACTTTCTTTAGTCGAAGGTTCTTTAAATGAAGAAGGGCAGAGGCTTACGGTAGTGGGAGCATTAGGAGGAAAATACATTTTGAAACCACCTTCAGAATCCTTTCCTCAAATGCCGGAAAACGAACATGTGACGATGAGAATTGCCGAAGCCTTTGGAGTGAATATTGTACTCTCTAGTTTAATTCGACTTCAGAGTGGTGAGTTGTCTTACATCACAAGAAGAGTAGATCGCACTGATGCAGATGAGAAAATTCATATGCTCGACATGTTCCAGATCCTGGAAGCCACAGATAAATATAAGGGCTCAATGGAAAGGGTTGGAAAGGCAATCGGAAAATATTCAAATAACACATTACTGGATAAGCTCTACTTTTTTGAATTAGCTGTTTTAAGTTTCCTGACTGGAAATAATGATATGCATCTTAAAAATTTTTCCCTTATTAAAAGAGGAGACATTTGGTCATTGTCTCCTGCTTATGATTTGTTGAACGTTTCTATTGTTAATCCGGATGATGATGAAGAATTTGCTTTGACCCTGGAGGGTAAAAAGAATAAACTTAGGAAAGAAAATTTTTTATGCTTAGGTGAAAACCTGGAACTGAACAGCAAACAGATTACTGGTGTTATCAAGAGATTTATCAAAAATAAAAAACTTGCTATTGCCTGGATCAGGAATTCATTTCTGTCAGAAGATTACAAGGAAAAGTATATAGCCTTAATAGAAGAGCGTTATTCTGTCTTGATGGAAGAATAAAATCTGGAGTCGAATGCAATTTGCCCTACTCAAACTTCTGAAAGATCATATTTAAATCGGTGTGTCGTTTGGAATAAGTACTTCTTGTAGGGGCATTCTTTATGGTGTTGTATTTATATGTTTTACCATCAGGTCGTAGAACAAGCTTTGAATTATTAAAAAAGTTTTTTAAAGTTAGGTTATTTGAAGGAAAAGCTTTTACTAAATAGTCATAGAATTCTCTGGAACTGGGGCCATCCATCTTTAAGTGAATCTTAGATTGATGGCTGGTCCAATCTTCAAGTAAAACTTTTTGGAAATCATCAAGAGAAGTCTTATCCTGATCCAGGAGTTCATACCTTTTCATCTCATTGTATAGCTCTGTTATTTGACTCTGCGAAATTGAAAGATTGAAATTTTCAGAAACTGTTTTGGTTCCATTCTTTATTTGAGACAAGAAGGAACTACGGAATTTCTCTGTCCAGGAAAACTGGCAAAGTAAAAATCCGAAAGAAAAAACTACTGAAGAAATTAGCTCCAACGACAAACTTTCATTCTTTACAAAAATGTAGGATGAAGTCATTAGGTGCATGAAAAATAGTCCGACCAGGTGAAAAAGAATTCGTGGTTTTTCTAATTGCTTTTGCCAATAGTAAGGTTCATTCAGGAAATATTGCAAAAAACCTGGAACGAAATGGATTGCTAATCGCCCGAAGGTAAATATAAATGCCAGAGCGGTTAGATATTGAAAAAGATCAAAGTTCATAATCCATTTCCAGCTCAGGTATCAAATAAGCCGCTTCCTTTTTCTTTTTGTCTACTATTTTAGCATAAACCTGTGTGGTTCTAATTTCCTTGTGACCCAGAACTTTTGACACCGTGTAGATATCTGCTCCATTTTCGAGCAGGAGTACCGCATGAGTATGCCTAGCGCTATGAAAAGTGATATGTTTAGTAATTCCTGCCCTCATACACCATCTGAGAATTTCAGCATTAAAATGGGCTCCGTATTTTAAACCCTGAAATACCCGATCATTTTCATTTTTTCTTTTGCCTAAAAGCTTTCTTGCCTGGCTGGAAATAAATTGATACTCCTGACCGGATGTTTTCTTTTGCTTAAAAACCAAACGAGTTTCTTCTTCCTCGTCCCGCACTTCAGACCAGGTGAGCTTATTTATATCGCTCCATCTTAAACCAGTTAGGCAACTAAACATAAAAGCTGATTTTAAAACTGGATGTTTGCAAAATGCTTTAGCCATAGCCTGAAGCTCTTCCTGAGTTAGATGCTCTCTTGATGTTTCACCCTCGGCAAAACCCTTTACAGCTGTCGCAAAATTTCTCCTGGTATAACCATCCTCAAACGCCTGTCTTAACGCTGCTTTAAATTTATTGAAATAGGTGTATTTCGTATTTTGAGATAGAGGAGTATTGGATTTGGTCCTGGAGGTTTTATTCAAATATTTCTTGAAACCCAAAACGAAATCTTCATCAATATCCTCAAAAGTTATTTTTTTCTTTTTGCAGTAGTCTTCTATATGATTTTGAGCTGCATCCCAATTGTCATAATTTCCTTTGCTTTCAAATCGTTCTTCTTTCAACTTGTCATAGTAGGTAAGGAATAACAACTTATCCTTCGATCTATCTTTAATTCCATATTTCCCCTGGGCATATTCTGCTTTGCGAATAGATAAAATTTGTTCAGCTCTTAAAAGCGTTTCAGCATTTTCCTTTTTTTCAGAAGGGGTTTGCGGTGAAATGTATAGGTACTCCTTCAGGTATTCAAATTCCCTATTGTGAGTTTGTTTTCCCTCTGCATCCCGAACTTTACCTTTATAGTACTCAATATAAAGGCTATACTTACCCGTGGCAAGTTTCTTCTTCTTTAACTTAATCTTCATATTATTACCCTTTGTATAAATTTAATCAAAAAAATTAAGCAAGGTGTACCAAAGTACACCTCAGGTGTAAAATTTAACAACGAGGTGTACCAAAGGTGTAAAACGGGGTGTACCAAGGTATTTTAATAGGAAGAAATAGGAAAAACTAAAAAGGCTCTAAGGCCTCTTTGTTAATGGGTTTTGATATCATTTGATATCAAATGATATCAAAAAAAAGTACTATTTATTTTCCAATACAGAAATTAGCAAAGATATTTCCCAACAGCTCATCATTTGTCACTTCTCCGGTAATGAGGCCAAAATGATACAAAGCTTCGCGAATGTCTATTGCCAGCAGGTCACCGGATAAGTTGGCGTTAAGACCATCCTGAACCTTGTTGATCTCCTCCAGCGCACTTAACAGCGAATTGTAATGTCGCGAATTGGTAACGATGGTGTTGTTATTCCTCAACTCGCCGGTATTTACAAAATCCAGTAATTTCATTTGGAGTTCCTCAACACCTGCACCCTCCTTGGCAGAGATGAATATAAGATTAGACTGCCCCACTACGCCCGGAGCAGTTGAAGCTTCTGCAGCAGTAAGAGAGGCGGTAATAATATCCAGATCTTCCTGTAAAATTTGATCTACCTTGTTTACCACAATTAGCAATGGTTTTTGAGGGAACTGGTTTTTTATTTTTTCTATTTCAACTTTGAACTTTGAACCCTGAACCTTGAACATTTCTGCGTTAAGCAGAAATATAACCACCTGCGCCTGACTAATCTTCTCAAAGGTTTTCTTTATGCCCAGGCCTTCTATGACATCCTGGGTTTCCCGTATTCCCGCGGTATCTATAAATCTAAACCCTATCCCGCCAATGGCGATGTCATCTTCTATGGTATCACGGGTTGTGCCCGCAATGTCTGAAACTATCGCTCTTTCCTCATTTAGCAGCGCATTGAGAAGCGTAGATTTCCCTACATTGGGTTCTCCTATGATCGCAACGGGAATTCCCTGTTTGATCACATTTCCTGTTGCAAATGAATCTATGAGTCGCTTTAAAACCTGCTGTATTCTGCTTACCAGGTCGCGGAATTGATCGCGATTGGCAAACTCAACATCCTCCTCGGCAAAGTCCAGCTCGAGCTCAATGAGCGATGCAAAATTGAGCAATTCCTGTCTCAGTCGCTGTATCTCATCTGAAAATCCACCGCGCATTTGTTGCATTGCAATTTGGTGGGAGGCCTGGTTTTCAGAAGAAATAAGATCAGCCACCGCCTCTGCCTGGCTAAGGTCCATTTTTCCGTTTAGGAAAGCCCGTAGCGTAAATTCCCCCGCTTCGGCACTTCGGCATCCCTTTCTTACCAGCAATTGAATAATTTCCTGTTGTATGTACCTGCTCCCGTGACAGGAGATCTCAATGGTATTCTCGCCGGTATAGGACCGCGGACCGTGAAATACAGAGACCAGCACTTCATCGAGGATACGCTCGCCATCAATAATATTTCCCAGGTGCAGGGTATGTGTAGGTTGGTCTGAAAGTATTTTTTTGCTTTTGGCCCGAAAAAGCCCTGAAACGATCTCAATGGCCTGTGGCCCCGAAACCCTTATAACCGCAATGGCCCCCGCCCCAGATGGGGTCGCAAGGGCTACAATGGTGTCATTTATTCTCATGCTGCAAAGGTAGGAAATGTTGTTTACAGTTTGTTGTTTATGGTTTGTGGTTTGGAGTTCATGGTTTTTAATTAGTGAATAGTGATTAGTGAATAGTGAATAGTGAATAGTTGGTAGACGTTAGACGTTAGTCATTAGTAGAAAGTCTCTGATTGGCAGAAAAAAATTCTGCAATATCTGCGGTTTTTAGATCTGCGGAATCTGCGGGAAATTTTTTTAGTGAATAGTGATTGGTGAATAGGGGTTTCTGGCTTGGAATATTCACTATTCTCAAAATTAGGTAACCTGCCTATGGCAGGCGGGATGATTTAAGGTAAAAGGAACCACCCCGCCCCCCGCTGTGCGTGGGTCACCCCTCCTTAAAAAGGAGGGGAACTTTTAATTTGTCATAATTACATCACACCATCAAACCTTCCACTTGATTTAACCGACAACCTACAACTAACAACCGAACACATTTTCGAGTCTGTAACAAAACCCATATATTTAATACAAATAGAGGTACCATCATCAATCAAAAAACTAAACACATCATCATGAGAGAAGACAAACAACTACTGGTAATAACGCATTTGAGTCAGTTACTGGACCTGGTAACCGGCATTGGCGGATTTATAGTACCGCTTATAATATGGTTAACCCAAAAGGATAAAGTTTATGGAATGGACGAACACGGGAAAATGATCCTGAACTTCCAGATAAGTATGTTCATTTATGCCATTGTGAGCGTTCCGTTAATCTTCCTTTTTGGGTTAGGGATCTTTTTGTTGATTGGGATTGGGATTATTGTCCTGGTGTTTCCCATTATCAACGCCATTAAAGTGAGTAACGGCGAACGACCGGACTATCCACTTACTATTCAGTTTTTGAAGTAGAAATAAGAGGACAGAGGAGCCTGCCCGAACCGATAGGGGCGGGAGAGGAGCCTGCCCGAACCGATAGTGGCGGGAGAGGAAAGAGGGCAGTGGACAGAGGACTGAGGGAAGGGGAGAGCTTAAAAAAATAAAACGAAAAACACCATCTGGTTTTCCAAATGGTGTTTTATATTTTTGGGCTAAAGACTAAAGACTACAATATACAGTCTAGATTCCAGCGTCTCAATACTCAATACTCAATACTCAATACTAATTATTAAGCATCACCGGCATTACCAGCATAGTGATCTTTTCACCTTCATCCAGACCATCAACGGGGGTAAGGATACCGGCGCGGTTTGGCAGGCTCATTTCCAGCTGTACTTCATTTGCGTTCAGGTTGTTCAACATTTCGGTAAGGAAACGTGAATTGAAGCCAATTTGCATATCATCGCCCTGGTAAGAACAGGTAAGGCGCTCTTCGGCTTTGTTGCTGTAATCAATATCTTCCGCAGAAATATTAAGTTCGGCTCCGGCAATTTTAAGGCGTACCTGGTGGGTGGTCTTATTTGAGAAAATAGAAACCCTTCTTACGGAGCTAAGGAACTGGCTGCGGTCTATAATAAGTTTGTTAGGATTCTCCTTAGGGATCACCGCTTCGTAATTTGGATATTTTCCGTCTATAAGTCGGCAAATAAGGGTGGTATCGTCAAAGGTGAATTTTGCGTTAGACTCGTTGTATTCAATAAGCACATCTGTCTCGCTGCCTGCCAGGATCCCCTTTAAAAGGTTCAATGGTTTCTTAGGCATAATAAATTCTGAAGCCTGTGATGCCGAAACATCTTCCCGCGAATATTTTACAAGCTTGTGCGCATCTGTAGCAACAAACGTAAGACCTTCTGTAGAGAACTGAAAGAAAACCCCACTCATCACCGGCCTAAGGTCATCATTTCCTGAGGCAAAAATGGTCTTGCTTATTGCAGTGGCCAGAACGTCTCCCTGGATAATAGTGCTGCTGGGCTCTTTAAGTTCAACAGCATTCGGGAATTCCTCGCCATTGGCATAAGCCAGGGCATATTTCCCGTGATTTGAACTAAGTTCAATGGTATTGTTAGATTCTACCACGAAAGTAAGCGGTTGCTCGGGAAATGTTTTTAGGGTTTCAAGCAATAATTTTGCAGGAACCGCAATGGAACCTTCAGAATCTGATTCCACCTTTAATTTGGCCGACATTGTAGTCTCCAGATCTGAGGCGGAAACCGTCAACTCGTCGTGATTTAATTCAAAAAGAAAATTATCTAAAATGGGCAAGGTGTTGTTATTGTTGATAACCCCCCAAGGATTTGAAGCTGTTTAAGTAAATAGGTACTGGATACAATAAATTTCATGGACGTATCGGTTAGTTTGATCATTACAAATATATCCTAATCATATAAAAATGGAAGGACATACAGTTTTAATTTATTAACAACAAAATAGCTCATTGGTAATTTAATTTGCTGATTTGAAGTGTGTTATAAAAAGTTATTTTCAAATTTTGTTAATATTTATCTTTCTTCGGAAAGAGGGCAGGAGGGAGCTTACTTTTTGATGTAGCGTTTCTTTCTGAAATAATTGAAGCCGAAAGCCCCGGTAAGCAATAACAGCATGGGTACAGCAAGGTTAAGGATCTGCCATTTTTCCCTTTCGGCTGAAGCTTTTTCAATGTCGAGAAAGGCGATGCTTATTTCTTTGGAACGAATGTCTATTAATCCCGAATCATCGAGCAAATAATTAACCGAATTAAGAAGGAACTCCTTGTTGCCATAAGTATTACCGGTATAACGGTCAAATCCCAGTTCCAGGGGCGCGCCCTGTTGCAGCTGGTTCTTTATAACATCTCCATCTGAGATCACGATCATTCCCGTGGCATTACTTTGATCTTTTGCGCCCTGTAGTTCAAAAGGTTTTATCCTGTTCCTGTAAGCCGAAGTAAATTCCCCTTCCAGCAAAACTGCAAGGGCTTGTTCCCCTCCCGTGTACGTAGACAAATCTGGCGTTCTATTGAGAATATTTAAGCTTATCTCGCGGGGCACGCCTTCGGGTTTAGATTGTGGGGAACTTGAAAGCAGCACCATCTTTTTCACGGGATTGCGCAAAGTATCTATTGGGTTTGCCCAGTCAAATTTCACCGCCTCCAGGTTGTTAATAATTGGATGCGTATTAGGTGAAGTTGTTAAGGGGCTGTAAAACCAGGGATAAGGCGAAAACCTGGTGTCATTCCCGCTCCCGCTCGCAAGTATAATGGGGGCCGAGTAAAGGTCATTCACCAGCACCGGATTGATCCTGAAGCCGTATGAAAAGAAAAGGTCGCCTAAATTCAGGTCCCGGGGCAATGCAAAGGCGCTTCCGGTCTCGTTGAACAAACTATCTGTTTCCATCGCGGTATGTTCTACCAGCCACAATGCCTTCCCACCCTGCATAAGATATTGGTCCAGGATGAATTTCTCATTTTCAGTATAAGCCTCAGTGGGTTTTGCCTCGATAATAAGGTCAAATTCAGTAAGGGAATTCAGTGTTTTTTGGGGCTCATTTTCCGCAGAATTGAGGGTGAATGGCGCGATAAAGTAATACTGGCGAAGGGTTGAGATAAAATCGGCAATAAAAGGATCGGGCAGTTCCCCGTTGCCCCGCATTACCGCGATCTTTTTCTTACGGGGTCTCACGAGTTGGCTCAAAGCATTTGCAAAGGAATATTCCAGTTGTTGAACGCTGCTGTTCACACGTTCTTCATCAGATACTCCAAGTTTGTTCTTTAACAACGGGATCTTCACAGATTCTTCGCCAAAATTGGCAATTGCCCAGGGAAAAATAAGGGTTTCACTGGCCTTGCCGTTTTCCATAACGCTAAGCCTGGCAGGGGTCATCCCCAGGGAGTAGAATTCTTCGGCAATGGCATTGGCATCATCCCCTTCAGCCAAAGGATCTATGAAATTGATATAGATGTTGGAATTATAGGCGGTTACTTCTTCAAGAAGTTGTCTGGTCTCATTTTGCAAGCGGCGGAATTCCGGAGGGAAATTTCCTTTTAGAAAAACGTCTATTACAAGGGGGATTTAACTTCAGCAATAATCTCCCGCGCGGCCGGGGAAAGGGTGTAGCGTTGGTCCTGTGTAAGGTCGAAACGCTGATGGAACATAGATGCAAGCCAGTTAATAAGCAGCAGTGCCATGACCAGGAATACAACGTAAATATATTTATTCTGCTTTTTCAAATCTTAAGAATTGCTTGGCTCAGTTTGTGTCTCGGGCTGCACCCTGAAATAAGTGAGGGTGAGGAACAGGGTGATAAGGCTTAGAAAATATATAATATCCCGCGTATCTATTACCCCACGGCTCATACTTTTATAATGGTAACTTATGCCCAGGTATTCTATCCCGTACGCCGAATCGCCAAACAAATTGTAACCCGCCAGGCCTTCAAAAGCAAAGAAGAAAAAGAAACACAGGAATACCGCAATAATAAAAGCCGTGATCTGGTTTTGGGAAAGTGCCGAGGAGAGCAGACCTATAGCAGTATATGTGAATGCCAGGAGGAACAACCCGAAATAGGAACCCAGGGTGGCGCCAATATCAAAGTTTCCCGCAGGATCGCCTAATTGTGAAATAGTGAAAACGTAGATAAAAGTTGGAATAATTGCTATAACACATAAAAAAAATGCACCAAGATATTTCCCCCAAACCAGGTTCCAGATCCCAATGGGTCTTGTAAGCAGAAGTTCCATTGTTCCCTGTTTATACTCTTCAGAAAAACTTTTCATCGTGATTGCCGGGATAAGGAAGATAAAGATCCAGGGTGCCAACTCAAAGAAGGGTGCCACATCTGCAAAGCCATTATCGAGGATATTATAGGGCCCGCTAAACACAAAGAGAAACAATCCCGAGATCACAAGAAATATCCCCACCACCAGATAACCTGTGGCAGAGGAGAAAAACGAGCTTATTTCTTTTTTTAAAATTGCAAACAATTATTTTAAAGTTAAAAAGTTAAAAAGTTAAAAAGTTAAAAAGTTAAAAAAGGTTCAAAGTTCAAGGCCTGCCTACCGCAGGTAGGTTCAAAATTCAAAGGTCAAAGGTCAAAGTTTCGGGTTTAAACCACAAACCATAAACCATAAACCACAAACCACAAACCACAAACCACAAACCTCACAAGACTAACGTCTACCGTCTACTGTCTAACGTCTACCGTCTACCGTCTAACAACTATTCACTACTCCAAACTAACCACCTTATCCACACTCCAGGCTTCGGGTTTTTGGTTGAACCAGACTTTGGTTTCACCCCAAACTTTCAAAAAGAGGTCAGATTTTCGGTAATTCTCCAGGGCAGCTTCATCTTCCCAGTAACTATACGTAAAAAACTGGTTTGTATTGTTTTTATCTCGGTAAAGCTCCAGGAACAAACAACCTTCAAAATTGCGGATCTGGTTCTTATTAGCTTCAAAATTTTCAAAAAACGCATCTATTTTATCGGGTTGAAAACCCATTTTGACAATTCTTACGAACATATTATTCAAATTTTACGGTAATAGTATCCCTTAACTCTAGTCCAAACAGGGAAGAGGCACTTCCAACGGTGCTGGGATTACTTTTATAAATAGCCAACTCTATATAGCCGGCCGAATTGAAAATGGCAAGTTTCTTACCATCTTCTTCGCGTTTTTCCTTCTCCAGTTTAAAATTGATCGCATCGCTGTAGGTCTCGTAGATCTCCTGGAATTTTGCGGTGCGCGCAGTTATATTGAAATTTCTTCCCTTGCCGGTAGCATCAAAAAATTTGCGGTTGATATTGGTAACCACATTCCCGTAATTATCTATATAGATCACGTGGCCCACTATCTGGTTTTTTTCAGCATTTACATAGGGTTCAATTTCCTTCAAATATTTAAGGTTCTCAATTACCTTCCCCACCACTTCGAGTGTTCCGCCCCGGGCAAGGTGACAGGCAACCCTCACAAAGACATCAAGGACCGGAAAATTGCTGTCCACCGTATTGTGGATATTGATCTCTACGATCTTTTCAGGTTTGATCTCGGCTGCAATAAGGGATAAGATGCCGTTATTGGCACAAATAAAATAATGACCATCCAGCAATACTGCCAGATGCTTGTTTTCCGGCGTGAGCTCGCTATCTATCCCTATAATATGAATAGTTCCCGGGGGAAAGCATTTATAGGCATTTTTAATGATGTAGGAAGCCTCGGTAATATGGAATGGCGATATAGAGTGCGAGATATCAACAATTCGCACATCACTCATTTCAGAATAAATAGTCCCTTTAACAGCCCCGGCAAAATGATCTTTCTCTCCAAAATCGGTAGTTAAAGTTATGATTGCCATAGAGGATTGTTAATAATTTTTTAAGGTTAGCTACCTGTTATTTTATGTAAGTTTGTAATACAGGCGAAGATAATTTTATTTCTGCCGCTTATGTCAAAATTAAAAGAAATTTCTTTAATTTCCTGACAGATAAACGGAGATATTTCTGTTGCCGAATATCATAAAATATAACACCTTATAGATAAATTAATTATAAATCCCACTGCTCTTGAACGAACTCATCATCGAACTTTCCGAAATTAGCCCAAGGGAATTTTTTGGGCACCAGAATGAACACATTGAACTCCTCAAAAAATATTTTCCGAAACTAAAGATCGTTGCCCGTGGCAGCCGTATCACTGTGTTTGGAGATGAAGATATGCTGGAAGAATTTGATATGCGATTCACCATGTTGATGGATCATTTCGGGAAATTCAACAAACTCGATGAGAACATCATAGAACGGGTGCTTACCAGCAACAACCAGGAGGAGTATTCTACTTCTACGGAAAGCGGGCAGGTGCTGGTTCACGGGGTAGGTGGAAAACTAATCAAAGCCCAGACGGCTAACCAGCGAAAATTGGTGGAGTTGATGATGAAGAACGATATGGTCTTTGCCATTGGCCCGGCGGGAACGGGAAAAACTTATACAGGTGTTGCCCTTGCAGTAAAAGCGCTCAAGGAGAAACAGGTAAAAAGGATCATTTTGACAAGGCCTGCGGTGGAAGCCGGTGAAAACCTTGGTTTTCTGCCCGGGGATCTTAAGGAAAAATTAGATCCTTATATGCAGCCTTTGTATGACGCGTTAAGGGACATGATCCCCCACGAAAAGCTGGAAGTGCTTATAGAAAAAGGTGTGATCCAGATTGCGCCACTGGCGTTTATGCGTGGCCGTACCCTGGATAATGCTTTTGTGATCCTTGATGAGGGTCAAAATACCACCCATGCACAAATGAAGATGTTCCTTACCAGGATGGGAAAGAGCGCAAAATTTATGATTACGGGCGACCCCGGGCAAATTGACTTGCCGCGTAGGGTGATCTCAGGATTAAAAGAAGCATTGTTAATTCTAAAAGATGTAAAAGGAATAGGGGTAGTGCATTTGGATGATAAAGATGTAATACGCCATAAACTGGTGAAAAGTATAATTGCCGCATACAAGGAAACCGAACTTACCGAGACCTAGGATCCAGTAGTTTTACCATATAAAATTTAAACAAAAGATTTTACAGGAAATATTAAAGGCAACTTTAAAATTTCCTGTTTCATTTAAAATAAGTCCCATAAAATGAATAATACCATAACTGCTACCAACTTCAATTTTCCAGGTCAAAAATCGGTTTACAAAGGCAAGGTGCGCGAAGTTTATGAATTGGAAAACAATGTACTGGTAATGATTGCTACAGACAGGCTTTCGGCTTTTGACGTGGTGATGCCAAAGGGAATTCCCTATAAAGGCCAGATCCTTAACCAGATTGCCACCCAAATGATGGATGCCACCAAAGATATTGTTCCCAATTGGCAGGTTGCAACCCCAGATCCCAATGTTGCGGTAGGTGTGAAGTGCGAACCCTTTAAAGTTGAAATGGTGATACGCGGTTATCTGGCTGGCCATGCTGCCAGGGAATATAAAGCGGGAAGACGCACTCTTTGCGGGGTCACGCTGCCTGACGGATTAACGGAAAACGATGAACTACCGGAACCAATAATTACTCCGGCTACAAAAGCTGAAATGGGGGATCATGATGAAGATATTTCAAGAGAGGAGATCCTTCGCAGGGGCATTGTATCTGAAGAAGATTATAAAGTCCTTGAAGATTATACTTATAAACTTTTTGAAAGAGGTACAAAGATCGCTGCAGAAAGAGACCTTATTCTGGTGGATACGAAATATGAATTCGGAAAAACCCCTGAAGGCAGGATCGTGCTCATAGATGAAATTCATACGCCCGATTCTTCACGGTATTTTTATATGAACGGGTATGAAGAACGCCAGGACAACGGCGAACCCCAAAAGCAGCTCTCCAAGGAATTTGTGAGGCAGTGGCTCATAGAGAATAACTTTCAGGGCCTGCCAGGGCAAACTGTGCCCCCGATGAGCGATGAATATATTCAAAGTGTTTCTGAAAGATACATTGAGCTTTATGAAAATATTACTGGTTCTAAATTTGTAAAAGCCGATGTATCCAATATTGAAGCGAGAATTGAGCGGAATGTGTTGGGTTATTTAGCAAAATAGTGAGTAGGGAATAGTGAGTAGGAAATAGTGAGTAGTGAGTAGGGATTAGTCGTTAGTCTTTAGTATGGTGTGAATTAGTGATTAACTGGGGGTGATTAGGTTTTGATAATCTGCCAAAATCTGCGGTTTTAAGCTCTGCGAAAGCTGCGGGAAATGTTGTACTTGTGGGTTCGTGCCTGCCGTCCGCAGGTAGGTTTTATGTTTAGGGAATAGGGATTAGTGAATATTTATTAGTCGATAGTCCCAAGTATAGTTTCACTTTGTTGTTTGAGGTTACTGGGAGAAGTTATAAGACTTTGATTATCTGCGGAATCTGCGGTTTTAGGATCTGCGGAATCTGCGGGAAATGAATTTTTTGTCTTGATATTTGGAGCTTGATGCCTGAATTTTTGTATTTGGAATTTGGTACTTGGTTTTGGTTGCTTGCTATTTGGTATTTGTAAATGGGAATTTAGAAATTGGAATTTGATTTTCGTTTCTCTATTTTTAGAAAATGAAAAATATACAGCTCAAATCATTTGCAGAATATAAAAAGGCCTACCGGGAAAGTGTGGAAACTCCGGAAGCTTTTTGGGATAAAATAGCCGGGGAATTTCAATGGCAGAAAAAATGGGATAAGACCCTGGAATGGGATTTTTCCAAACCCGACATTAAATGGTTTCTGGGTGGAAAGTTGAACATTACTGAAAATTGCCTTGATCGTCATTTGGAAACCCTGGGAAATAAAACCGCTATTATTTGGGAACCCAATGATCCGGATGAAGAATCCAGATATATATCTTACCGCCAATTATTTGTAAAGGTATCCCGTTTTGCCAATGTACTAAAGAATAATGGCATCAAAAAAGGTGACAGGGTATGTATATATATGCCTATGATCCCAGAGTTGGCAATTGCAATGCTGGCCTGTGCACGAATAGGAGCGGTACATTCGATTGTGTTTGCCGGATTTTCCAGTACGGCAATAGCCAATCGTATAAATGATTCCAAATGTAAAATGCTAATTACAGCTAACCAGGTATACCGGGGTTCAAAACCGGTGAATCTTAAGGAGATCTGTGATGAAGCCCTGAAGGACACCCCTTCCATTGAAACCGTTATTGTGTACAGAAGGACGGTGGAACCCACTCCTATGCAGGAAGGAAGGGATAAATTCTGGTTTGATGAACTTCAAAAAGCCGGGAAAGATTGCCCTGCCGAAGTAATGGATGCCGAAGATCTTCTTTTTATACTGTACACCTCCGGTTCAACCGGGAAACCAAAAGGAATGGTACACACTACAGCGGGATACCTTATTGGAACTGCCTATACTTTTTCCAATGTATTTCAATATAATGCCGAATCTCCCAACCAGAGTTTCAATGGGCGCGATGTGTACTGGTGTACCGCAGATATAGGTTGGATCACCGGACATTCTTATATCATTTACGGTCCCCTGGCAGCGGGGGCTACCACAGTCATGTTTGAAGGTATTCCCAGTTATCCGGACCATGGAAGATTCTGGGAGATCGTTGAAAAATTAAAAGTTACCCATTTTTATACCGCTCCTACCGCAATAAGATCCCTTGCCAAACATCCTTTGAAATATGTTGAAAAACATGACCTTTCATCCTTAAAGGTACTTGGAACGGTTGGTGAACCAATAAATGAGGAAGCCTGGCACTGGTATAATGACAATATTGGAAAGGGGAACAGTCCTATCGTAGATACCTGGTGGCAAACCGAAACGGGTGCCATTATGATCTCACCAATCGCTGGTATTACCCCCACGCGTCCAACATTTGCAACCCTGCCTTTACCCGGAGTTCAACCGGCATTAATGGATGAAAATGGAAATGAAATTACCAATTTGCATGAAAAAGCAGAAGGCCGGCTGGCAATAAAATTCCCCTGGCCCTCTATGGCAAGGACTATTTATGGAGATCATCAACGCTATAAAGATGTATATTTTTCAGCCTATAAAAACATGTATTTTACCGGGGATGGGGCTTATCGTGATGCCACAGGGAATTACCGTATCACCGGCAGGGTAGATGATGTGGTAATTGTAAGTGGCCATAATCTTGGTACGGCCCCAATAGAAAACGCTATTAATGAACATCCAAAAGTAGCGGAGAGCGCAGTAGTTGGATTTCCTCATGATATTAAAGGAAACGCCCTTTACGCTTATGTAATACTGTATGATGATATTGAACAAACTCCGGAGCTTAAAGAGGAAATAAGGGCAGAGGTAGCCAAGATCATTGGCCCCATTGCAAAACCGGACAAGATCCAGTTTGTAACAAGTCTTCCCAAGACCCGAAGCGGAAAGATCATGAGAAGGATCTTAAGGAAGATCGCATCACGCGATACCGCCGATCTCGGGGATACTTCAACATTATTAAATCCTGAGATTATAGAGCAGATAATTGAAGGAAATCAAAAAGCATAGGGTATATTTTGAATTTCGGATTAATTTTTGTTAATTAATTTGAAATAATTAATTGTATTCAGATGAAAAACTTTACTTCTTTATTAATTATTTTATTTATTGTAAACCTTTCATTTTCTCAGACAGGTTGGCAACCGGGAATGATTTCTTCCTTAGACAGATTTGAAAATGTCAATGAAAGGAAGGCTCCCCTCAAATATACCGGTACTCCCTACATTGAAGAGGATTTTGTACCGGGAACTATAAGTGATGAAGCCGGAAACACGCGTGAAGCCTATTTAAGATATAATTCAATAGAGGAAATTGTAGAAATACAAATAAAGGATAACGGCCTGCAGGGAATTAGGGTTCTTCCAAGAGTTAAGGAGTTAACCTATACTTTAAATGATTATAAATATATTTTTGGCTCCTTCATTACAAGTGAGGGGGAGAAGTTAGAGGGTTATTTTATAGAATATTTTGAAGGGGACTCTTATGGTTTATATGGAAATCCAATTCCAAAACTTATGGATGCCGAATATTCCAAACGTACACTTGGACATGGAAGATTACCTCATTTAAGTGTAGAGGTAGAATACTTCATAAAAACAGAGGATGGTATTTTTACCAGGGTAAATTTAAAAAATAAGGATTTTAAAAAAATCTTACCGCAATCTGCACCTGGCGGAAAATAAACCAAAAACTCCGCAAGATTATGCACACCTGCTAAGATGGTTCCAAAAACTTTAATTTTTCCGGTTTATTTTGATAAGAAAACCACAATTCCTGCAGCTTTCCTCTATATTTGATGTTGGTATGCCCGGTGAAAATCCGTATCGCGTGACACCATTAATCCGGCGACCTCATGACATTGTTATATCCTGAGTTAATTGATAAAATTATTGAGGATGTATATACCAATTCGTGGTATAATAATTGTTTCAATTAAAATCTAAACATAAAACCTTTATAAATGAAATTTTACTTTACTTTCCTTGCCTCAGTTTTTATTGTTCTAAACAGCTTTTCCCAGGTAAGCGATTTTATTCCTGGAAATTCTCCGCTACTTATCCTTACTACAAATAATACTCCCGATGGATATACAGGATCGCCTTACGTTGAAAAGAATTTTGTAAATGGAGTGATCATGGATACCGATGGTAAAACCCATCCGGCTTTTTTGAGATATAATACCGTGGAAGATGTAGTGGAAGTAAAGCTTGCATTATCTGAACCCGATACATTTGTTCTGCCAAAATTAAAAAACATATCCTATAGAATGAATGGGTATACTTATGTCCTTGATTCTTTTCGAACAGATAAAGGAGAAACTCTGGAAGGATATTTTATGAATTATTATGATGGGAAAAAGGTAAAATTTTATGCCCGTCCAATGCCTGATATCACCCCTGCTGAAAAAGCAAAAACAGGTTATGAAAAAGATAAAGCTGCTCATTTAAATGTAAAAACTGATTATTACATTGCCTTAAATAATGGGCCATTAAAAAATGTTAGATTAAAAGATAAAGATTTTAAAAACGCTTTACCTGCCTCCAAAGAAGTAGACAAGTACTTTAAAGAGGTTAAAGTGAAAAGCGTAGAGGATTTTGTTAAAATGCTCGAATGGTATGACCAGCAGAATTTTTAATTAATATCCATACAAGATTGTAATTAAGAGCCTTAGCGGGCTCTTTTTTAATGGCTTTTAGGGAAATGAAATAAAGAGAAAATTCTATATGTGCAGGCTATGGTGAAGTGGTCTGAATGGAAGTTTCATGATTGTAAGAATTATTTCATTATCAAATGTTAAATACTGTTAAGAATTGATAAATTGTTTATATTGGCCTAGTCTAATTAACAACTTAGAAATATATGAGAGCATTACTACCTATTCTATTCTTTTTCTGTGTTATTACCACATTTTCCCAAACTACTATCTCGGGAACTGTGGTTGATAACAATAATATACCGCTTCCTGGTGCAAACATCATAGCTGTAGGAACCACTCAAGGGTCTATAACAGATTTTGACGGGAAATTTTCCTTAACAGTGGATCAGGCGCCTCCTTTCAATATTGAAGTGAGTAATGTCGGTTTTGAGTCCCAAACATTCAGGATTACTACAAATAACCAGGTGTTGAATGTTATAATGGTAGAAGGAACCTCTCTTGATGAGATAGTAGTTTCTGCTTCCCGGACGCCTGAAAGGATCTTTGAATCCCCGGTTACTGTAGAAAGATACGGGCTAGCACAAATAAAAAATACCACGGCAGCTTCCTTTTATGGGGGACTTGAAAACTTGAAAGGTGTAGATGTAAATACAAACAGTTTGACTTTCCAGTCAGTCAACACCCGTGGTTTTGCCACTTTTGCGAATACCCGTTTTGTACAATTGGTAGATGGGATGGACAATTCCTCACCGGCACTTAATTTTGTATTGGGTAACCTGTTGGGTATGACAGAGCTCGATGTACACTCAATAGAATTACTTCCCGGGGCATCCTCTGCACTTTATGGGGCCAATGCGTTTAACGGGATTTTGTTTATGACCAGCAAGAATCCATTTGATTTTCCGGGAATAAGCGCCTATTACAAGCAGGGATTAACCTCACAGGATGCAGCGGGAACTAATGCATTTTATGATCTTGGATTAAGGGTAGCCCATAAATTCTCAGATAAGTTTGCTGCGAAAGCCAACTTCTCCTATTTAAAAGGAACAGACTGGTGGGCAGTGAGTGAAGAAGATGTTTTAAACCCAGGAAGAGACAGGTCTCATCCTAATTATGATGGTTTGAATATTTATGGAGATGAGGTGTCAACAAACATTCGCGGGGTAGGACAGGCACTGGTTGCCGCAGGATTGATCCCTGCAGGGGCAGAAAACCTTTTGCCTAACTCCAGCGTAAGCCGTACCGGTTATGCTGAAACTGCATTGACCGATTATAATGCTGAGAGTATAAAATTGGATGCTGCTTTACATTACCGACCATTTGCCAATGATTTTGAAGTGAGCTATGTGGGTAAAGTAGGTTTGGGTACCACTATTTATCAGGGTGCTAACAGATATTCTATTAAAGATTTCTTTTTACAGCAACATAAGATCGAGGTTCAAAATGCAAACTTCTTTGTGAGAGGATATATAACAGATGAAGATGCGGGAGATTCCTATGATACCAGATTTACTGCTATTAACATTAACAGAATGTGGAAATCTGACCAGCAATGGTTTGGACAATACGCAGGCGCATTTATCCAGGGAACCCTTGGGGGGCTTAACCCGGACCAGGCTCATGCAATAGCAAGACAAACTGCCGATACCGGAAGATACCTGCCGGGAACTCCGGAATTCCAGAATGCATTTGATCAGGTAACCACAGATCCAGATCTTGCAACAGGTTCTCAATTTCAGGATGCCTCTCAATTAAGACACGTAGATGCCAATTATAACCTTACTCATTTAACCGAAGATATTGCCGAAATTCAGGTGGGAGGTTCTTTCCGTGAATACCGTTTAAATTCCTTCGGAACAATCTTTACAGATTTTGATGGCCCTATTTCATATAAGGAATATGGAGTATACACCCAGATCCAGAAGAAATTACTGGAAGAAAGATTAAAACTTACAGGGTCTTTACGCTATGATAAATCTGAACTTTTTGAGGGGAATTTTTCTCCCAGAATTTCAGCAGCTTATACAGCCGGAGCATCCAGAAGCCACAACCTTAGAGCTTCGGTTCAAACAGGTTTTAGATACCCAACCACCCAGGATCTTTTTATAGGTCTTGATGCAGGGCGCGCTATTCTTGTGGGTTCAGCCGAGTCTAACCTGGACCGGGACCGCAGAACTTTTCCTTTAAGCGGAACAGGTGCCACGGTAACAGGAAGCCCTACAGCTACAATTACAGGAAGAGCTGCATATGAAAATGCATTCTCTCTTAATTCTGTACAGTCCGGGGCACCGGCAGCTGCTAATGTTGAAATAGTAAAACCGGAACAGGTTACAGCTTATGAAGTAGGATACCGCGGCCGTGCAGGGAGGGTTATTGTAGATCTAAATGCATACTATAATGAATACCAGGATTTCATTTCAAACGAAACTGTACTGGTTCCTTTATATGGTACCGTAGGAGATAATTCACTTTCCTTGCTTGCACTACAACAAGGAGATTTCCGGGCATACCAGACCTATACCAATTCCCCTGCAGAGGTTAAATCATTTGGTGCATCTATTGGTTTAAGCTCCAAAGTTTTTGGAAACTACGATCTTGAAGGGAATTATACATTTGCTGAACAGGACTTTGACCAGTCTACCGCTCCCGATTTCAGGACTGCTTTCAATACACCAAAACATAAGGTAAAACTTTCCTTTGGAAATACCGAAGTATATAAAAACCTGGGATTCAATATTAATTACCGTTGGAGCGATTCTTATTTCTGGCAGGCAACTTTTGCTGACGGACAGGTACCTTCATTCTCTGTAGTTGATGCTCAGGTGAATTACAAGATCCCATCCTGGAAATCTATGATCAAAGCTGGTGCAACCAATATAGGAGGTAAAGATTATTTTACCGCATATGGTACCGGTTTGATAGGGCAACAATATTACGTTTCCCTGATCTTTAATAACCTATAACAGATAGTCACTCTAATATTTTATAAAATAAAAAAATATGCAAAATGAAATTAAATAAATATAAATGGTTCGTGCTGCTCCTTGCAGGGGTGGTAATAGGTTGTAGTTCAAATGATGATAATGAGGTAATAGTAGAACAGGTAGAATATACCTCCGGGTCTGCCGATTTTTCAACCTACGTAGCAATTGGAAATAGCCTTTCATCTGGTTATACAGATGGTGCACTTTTCAGGGCCGGTCAAAACAATTCTATGCCCAACATCCTTGCCGGGCAATTTGAGTTGGCCGGGGGAGGCGAGTTTATCCAGCCATTGGTACCAGATAATAAAGGAGGCCTACTGCTTGGGGGTAATAAAATTGCCGAGCCCAGGCTTTATTTCAATGGTAGTGGTCCGGTAAGGATTTCTGCCGCTCCGGCAACCGAAGTTTCAACCCGTTTAACAGGCGCTTTTAATAATTTGGCTGTTCCGGGAGCAAAGAGTTTCCATTTATTGGCACAGGGTTACGGAAATGTGGCTGGAGTGGCCACAGGCCTGGCAAATCCATATTTCGCCCGGTTTGCCAGTAGTAATACCGCCTCTGTGCTTGGCGATGCCATTGCCCAGGACCCTACATTTTTCTCATTATGGATTGGGAATAACGATGTCTTGTCTTATGCCACCAGTGGTGGTGCAGGCATAAATCAATTAGGGAATGGAGATCCTGCAACCTATGGAAGTAATGACATCACTGATCCTCAGGTCTTTAAGAATATTTATACGATGATTGTTCAGGGTTTAAAATCTACCGGCGCAGATGGAGTAGTTGCAAATATTCCCAATGTGATGAAGATCCCATATTTCACGACAGTACCCCATGCCCCTTTAAGTCCGGCAAACCCTTCTTTTGGCCCTTTAATTCCTACCTTAAATCAAACATTTGGAGGCCTTAACCAGGTATTTACCGCTTTGGGAGTTCCCGAGCGATCTATAGTTTTTTCTAGTACAGCTGCAAGCGCGGTTGTTATTAAGGACGAAACACTTACAGATCTTTCGGCTCAAATTACAGCTGCGTTAGGTGCCGGTGGGGTAGATGCCGGAACTGCATATATTTTCGGTCAATTATACGGGCAGGCCAGACAGGCAACTGCCAGTGATCTTCTTGTTCTTCCCAGTTCTTCTATAATTGGACAGCCTAATGCAGAAGCCTTTACAATGCTTACAGCCCTGGGTGTGCCAGAGGCTACTGCAGGGCAGTTATCTGTAAATGGAATAACTTTTCCGCTGGAAGATAAATGGGTATTAACCCCGGCTGAACAAGCCGAAGTTTTGGCTGCTACAACTGCTTTTAACCAAATTATTAAAAACGTTGCAGATGAATATGAACTGGCACATGTAGATGTGAATTCTATTCTTAACCAGGTAGCGGCAACAGGGGTAGGTTTTGATGAGTTTTCTCTTAATGCAAAACTGGTTTTTGGAGGTGCTTTTTCTCTTGATGGAATTCATCCCACCGCCAGAGGGAATGCATATATAGCCAATAAATTTATTGAAGCTATTAATGCTAAATTTGGATCTAATTTACCAGCGGTGAAGGCTGCAGGATATACCACATTATATCCGGCATCAATGTAATTTAATAAAATAATAGTTAAAGATCCCATTCCCAAAAGGAATGGGATTTTTACTTTTTAGATACTTCTATTCCAAATTCAGGAACGGTAAAATACCTTAAATTTTAATCTCATAATCCCCAATCATTTTCAGCATTACTTTTTCAGATCCAGATAGGGAGGAATAGTTCTTTTCTCCGGTAGGCTTCACCTTTTCAAAAAACGGCTGTATTTCCCCGTTTTCATAGTTTTCCACAATAGCAGGGTGAACATAATATTGTTTGCATACGGTACGGGTGTTTCCCAGGCCGGTCGCAGCGGCATCATATGCTGCAAGTATATTTTTTTTGTTTTCTTTTTCTTCTTCGGTATAGCCTAATTCGTAAAGTGTTTCAAAGAATATTTTGGAAGCACTCCATGTCCTGAAATCCTTGGCCGAAAAATTTTGGCCGCTTATTTCCTGTATATACTGGTTGATCATCCCGCTGTCCAGAGCTTGTTTTTGGCCGGCCTCATCAAAGAATTTAAACAGTTGCCAACCCGGGATCTCTTCACACTGGTTTACCAGTTTTATAAGTTTTTTGTTTTTGATTGTTACTGAATGTTCCTTTCCCTTTTTCCCTACAAATTCAAACTTCATATTGTTTTTGGAGATCTTTACGTGCCGGGAACGAAGGGTGGAAAGTCCGTAAGTTTTATTTTCCTTTGCGTAATAAGCATTCCCAATACGAATGTGTGTTTCTTCCATTAATCTTATCACGAGCGCCATCACTTTCTTTTGATTCATTTCAGGCAGGTCCAGGTCTTCTTCCACCCTTTGCCGTATTTTTGGAAGCTTTTTTCCAAAGGTGGACATTTTAAAAAATTTTGTCTGGTTCCTCAGGTTAGACCACAGGGGATGGTAGATGTATTGCTTTCGGTTCTTTTCATCTCTACCCACCGCCTGTAAATGTCCTTTGCCAGATTTCGCGATCTTCACATTTTTCCACGCCGGGGGTATCACAAGACTGTTAATTCGTTTTAGAATTTCGGCATCCTTTACTTTTTCATCTTTTTCCAGATAAGTAAATCCCCTTCCTGCTTTTTTTCGTTCTATAGAAAGGTCTCTTTCCTGAATATATTTAAGATTTGCCATTTGAATAGCATCCAGCGGATTGTCAAGGATGGTATTCACATCTTCAGAAGAAAGTGTCATACAATTTTTTTGGAAAAGATATATTTAAATGGATTAAAGGATTAATAAAAAAAAGTGAAAATTTCTTCCAAAAAAAAAACTCTTTTCCCGGTAACAGGAAAAGAGTTTCTGAAAATATAAGTTTGAATATAGGTTTAATCGAAATAACTGAAGGTTTCGCCGTCCTTAATATTCAGCAAACTTTCATAGATAAGACGAATCACATTTTCCACATCGTCTTTATGTACCATTTCTACTGTAGTATGCATATACCTTAAAGGCAGGCTTATAAGGGCAGAAGCAACCCCGCCATTGCTATAGGCAAAAGCATCAGTATCTGTTCCTGTAAAACTGCTGGAGGCCGCACGTTGGAAAGGGATTTCATTTTTCTCTGCAGTATCTATAAGCAATTCCCTTAATTTATTCTGTACCGCGGGGGCATAGGAGATCACCGGGCCCTTGCTTATTTTGGCATACCCATTGGTTTTCTTTTCAATCATTGGGGTAGTGGTATCATGAGTTACATCTGTCACTATGGCCACATTAGGTTGAATACGGTGGGTGATCATCTGCGCTCCCCGTAAACCTATCTCTTCCTGAACGGAATTGGTGATATAAAGTCCAAACGGAAGTTTCTTTTTGTTCTCCTTAAGAAGTCTGGCAACCTGGGAAATCATAAATCCGCCAATACGGTTATCCAGCGCGCGTCCCACAAACTTATTTTGATTAAGAATAAAGAATTCATCCGGATATGTGATCACACACCCAACGTGCACTCCAAGTTCATGGACTTCATCACGATTGGTGCACCCCACATCTATACATATATTGTCCATTTTTGGAGCTTCTTCCTTTTCCTTATTACGGGTATGGATTGCCGGCCAGCCAAAAACACCTTTTACGATCCCATTTTTGGTATGGATATTTACCCGCTTGGAGGCTGCTATCTGGTGGTCACTCCCGCCATTACGAATCACATATATAAGACCATCATCTGTAATATAATTTACATACCACGAGATCTCATCGGCATGACCTTCTATTACAACTTTAAATTTAGCTTTGGGATTAATAACCCCCACTGCAGTTCCATAGGTATCTGTAATAAATTCATCTACATAAGGCTTGAGGTAATCCATCCAGAGCTTTTGGCCTTCCCATTCATAACCGGTAGGGGAGGCATTGTTCAGGTATTTTTCAAGAAAGTCTATTGATTTTTGATCCAGGATCTCTATTTGCTTCATTGTAAATTATTTTGGACGAATTTAATAAGAATAAAATGGATGACAAGAGCAATAATTGTAAATTTGGAATGGTTTTAGTTTAGGATGTTGGAATTATAATTTGAATAATTTTGAAGGTACTTATAACAGTTTTATTTATAGTTATTTTTTCAGGAGTTTCGGCCCAAACAAAACCGGTGGAAGATACCCTGCAGAAGGAGTATTTTATAATTCTGGGAGATACTATAGTAAGAGAGACTATTGATCTTGATGAGGTAGTGATCCTTAAAAAGCTAAGTTTTGCTTCAGAAAAAGACCGCAGGGAGTATTTGATATTAAGGAGAAAGACCAGAAAGGTGTATCCATATGCCAAACTGGCTTCAGAGCGATTGGTAGAGCTAAACTCCAGGCTGGACAAGATCAAGACTAAACGGGACCAGAAGAAATACACCAAGATAGTACAGGATTATATCGAAGATCAATTTGCGGCTGAGCTTAAGAAACTCACGAAAACTGAAGGCCAGATCCTGGTAAAACTGGTTCACCGGCAAACAGGCGTAACAGCCTTTGACCTAATTAAAGAATTGAAAAGTGGGTGGAGAGCCTTTTGGTATAACTCTACAGCCAGTATTTTTGATATTTCTCTTAAAGAAAAGTACAGGCCTCATGCCAATAAAGAGGACTTTTTGATCGAGGATATTTTGCAAAGGTCTTTTCAGGCCAAAGTTTTAGAGCCGCAGCCCAGTGCACTTGATTTTAATTTTCTTGAACTTAGGAATAAATGGACAGTAAAAGCCAAACCTGCCCCGCTTTCCAGGGATGTTACTTCCCGTCAAACCCAATAATCCTGAATTAAGGGTTTCTTAGATTAAAGTTGAATTAAAATTTGTTTTCCTAAAATCCCCTCCTTCAATATGTTAACCGAAAGTTAATTTTTTATTTCAAAAAACATGAAATAAAGTTTGTTTGTAAGAAAAAAAGCGGTGTATATTTGCAGCCGCTTAGGAGATGGCCTTGTGTTTATTGAGAAGCGGGAGTTCATTGATTGTTGCTGGTTTGGTGAGGTGTTTTAGGGGGAGTGTTCCTTATAAAACTCACTCTTAAAAAAACTTTAAAAAGTTTGTTTGATAAAGGAAAAGCATGGTATATTTGCAGCCGCTTAGTTTTGAACTGGTGGTTGTTCTTTCCCTGAAAATTTCCTTAAAAAACTTTAAAAAAAAGTTTGGTTGGTAAAGAAAAAGGGTTGTATATTTGCAGCCGCTTACAAAACGAGCGAAAGTTCATTAAATGGTACTGAAATAAGATCCCGGGTGGGCAGATAAGCAGAAGAGGTTCGAGTCCTTTTATTTTAACTAGGGTCGCGGTGCGACACAACGTTCTTTGATATATTGAATTGACAGCGCGTTTTACTACTTAGGTAGTAAAGCAAAGAAATTAAATTAAGACTAGAAAAGTCATTTTGAGTGTCTTTTATATGTGTAAATATATAGAAGATAGAGAGAACCCTTGGTAATTGTAAATTTATTTAAAGATTAACGATGAAGAGTTTGATCCTGGCTCAGGATGAACGCTAGCGGCAGGCTTAACACATGCAAGTCGAGGGGCAGCACAAGATTGCTTGCAATCTGGTGGCGACCGGCGCACGGGTGCGTAACGCGTATACAATCTACCTTATAGAGGGGGATAGCCCAGAGAAATTTGGATTAATACCCCATAGTATTATAGAACAGCATTGTTTTATGATTAAACATTTATGGCTATAAGATGAGTATGCGTTCTATTAGCTAGATGGTAAGGTAACGGCTTACCATGGCTACGATAGATAGGGGTCCTGAGAGGGAGATCCCCCACACTGGTACTGAGACACGGACCAGACTCCTACGGGAGGCAGCAGTGAGGAATATTGGACAATGGGCGAGAGCCTGATCCAGCCATGCCGCGTGCAGGAAGACGGCCCTATGGGTTGTAAACTGCTTTTATACAGGAAGAAACACTCCCTCGTGAGGGAGCTTGACGGTACTGTAGGAATAAGGATCGGCTAACTCCGTGCCAGCAGCCGCGGTAATACGGAGGATCCAAGCGTTATCCGGAATCATTGGGTTTAAAGGGTCCGTAGGCGGGATAATAAGTCAGCGGTGAAAGTCTGTGGCTCAACCATAGAATTGCCATTGATACTGTTGTTCTTGAGTGTTTATGAAGTGGTTAGAATATGTAGTGTAGCGGTGAAATGCTTAGATATTACATGGAATACCGATTGCGAAGGCAGATCACTAATAAAATACTGACGCTGATGGACGAAAGCGTAGGTAGCGAACAGGATTAGATACCCTGGTAGTCTACGCCGTAAACGATGGTTACTAGCTGTTCGGCCGTAAGGCTGAGTGGCTAAGCGAAAGTGATAAGTAACCCACCTGGGGAGTACGTTCGCAAGAATGAAACTCAAAGGAATTGACGGGGGCCCGCACAAGCGGTGGAGCATGTGGTTTAATTCGATGATACGCGAGGAACCTTACCAGGGCTTAAATGTAGTCTGACAGGAGTGGAAACACTTTTTTCTTCGGACAGATTACAAGGTGCTGCATGGTTGTCGTCAGCTCGTGCCGTGAGGTGTCAGGTTAAGTCCTATAACGAGCGCAACCCCTGTGGTTAGTTGCCAGCGAGTAATGTCGGGAACTCTAACCAGACTGCCGGTGCAAACCGTGAGGAAGGTGGGGATGACGTCAAATCATCACGGCCCTTACGTCCTGGGCCACACACGTGCTACAATGGTAGGGACAGAGAGCAGCCACTGGGTGACCAGGAGCGAATCTACAAACCCTATCTCAGTTCGGATCGGAGTCTGCAACTCGACTCCGTGAAGCTGGAATCGCTAGTAATCGCATATCAGCCATGATGCGGTGAATACGTTCCCGGGCCTTGTACACACCGCCCGTCAAGCCATGGAAGCTGGGGGTACCTGAAGTCGGTCACCGCAAGGAGCCGCCTAGGGTAAAACTGGTAACTGGGGCTAAGTCGTAACAAGGTAGCCGTACCGGAAGGTGCGGCTGGAACACCTCCTTTCTAGAGCTATTGCCTTATTAAAGGGCAAAGCGCAATTATCAAACAAAGGTTTCTTGAAAGGATTCTTTTGGTCTTAATTTAGCTGTCAATTTCGATATATTATTTTATAAAGTATTGAGTACTGAGTATTGGGAATTGAGTATGGGGAGGTTTATCTAACTACTCACTACTAACTACTCACTACTATTTGCAGTCTCATAGCTCAGCTGGTTAGAGCGCTACACTGATAATGTAGAGGTCGGCAGTTCGAGTCTGCCTGAGACTACGACGCAAGCGAGCGCTTGCGAAGTTAAAAAGGAAAAGAGTTAAAGAGGTAAAAGTCTTTGCTGTACGTTCATTACAAGTATTGAAAGGAAATTTTAGAAGTTGGGAATCCCAGGTTGACATAAAGGTCATCAATTAACTGATAACTGTTAACTGATAACTGACAACTGAAACGGGGGATTAGCTCAGCTGGCTAGAGCGCCTGCCTTGCACGCAGGAGGTCATCGGTTCGACTCCGATATTCTCCACAAGACAATGATCAATAAACAATGATCAATAAACAATGAAAATTGTTAATTGGTAACTGTTAATTGCTAATTGTAAAACGTTCATTGACATATTGGGAAATAAAGAATACGAGAGAATACGTTCTTTGCGGGCAACTGCAAGGGATATGAAATAATTAAAATTGATACTAAGAACAAGCTGCACGGCTGTTTTTAGTGTCAGAGCAAATTAGGTAAAAGCACATAAGCTAAATAAGGGCGTATGGGGAATGCCTAGGCTCTCAGAGGCGAAGAAGGACGTGATAAGCTGCGAAAAGCTGCGGGGACTGGCACATACAGTTTGATCCGCAGATATCCGAATGGGGCAACCCACTATATTGAAGATATAGTATTCCGTAAGGAAGGCGAACCCGGGGAACTGAAACATCTAAGTACCCGGAGGAGAAGAAAACAACAGTGATTGCGCAAGTAGTGGCGAGCGAACGCGCATTAGCCCAAACCTGTATTGTTACGGCAATGCAGGGGTTATAGGACTGCGATATTGGTTGTGTAATGAATTAGAACACTTTGGAAAGAGTGACCATAGAGGGTGATAGTCCCGTATAAGTAAAGATCATAAACCATAGCAGTATCCTGAGTAGTGCGGGGCACGAGAAACCCTGTATGAATTAAGCGGGACCATCCGCTAAGGCTAAATACTCCTGAGAGACCGATAGTGAACCAGTACCGTGAGGGAAAGGTGAAAAGAACCGTGAATAACGGAGTGAAATAGATCCTGAAACCATACGCTTACAAGCGGTCGGAGCCCTTTAGTGGGGTGACGGCGTGCCTTTTGCATAATGAGCCTACGAGTTACCGTTGCCAGCAAGGTTAAGCATTTAAGATGTGGAGCCGTAGCGAAAGCGAGTCTTAATAGGGCGCTATAGTTGGTAGTGGTAGACGCGAAACCGTGTGATCTACCCTTGGGCAGGTTGAAGCTGTGGTAACACATAGTGGAGGACCGAACCCGTTGACGTTGAAAAGTCTTGGGATGACCTGAGGGTAGGGGTGAAAGGCCAATCAAACTCGGAAATAGCTCGTACTCCCCGAAATGCATTTAGGTGCAGCGATAATTATAGTTTTATAGAGGTAGAGCTACTGATTGGATGCGGGGGCTTCACCGCCTACCAATTCCTGACAAACTCCGAATGCTATAAAATGTTTATTATCAGTGAGGGCATGGGTGCTAAGGTCCATGTCCGAGAGGGAAAGAACCCAGACCATCAGCTAAGGTCCCCAAATGTATATTAAGTTGAAAAAACGCGGTTGAACTGCCCAGACAGCTAGGATGTTGGCTTGGAAGCAGCCATTCATTTAAAGAGTGCGTAACAGCTCACTAGTCGAGCGGTTCGGCATGGATAATAATCGGGCATAAATATACTACCGAAGCTATGGATTTCATATTTAGATATGGAGTGGTAGGGGAGCATTGTAATGGGGTTGAAGGTGAGCTGTAAGGCTTGCTGGACTAATTACAAAAGAAAATGTAGGCATAAGTAACGATAATGCGGGCGAGAAACCCGCACACCGAAAGACTAAGGTTTCCTCAGCTATGCTAATCAGCTGAGGGTTAGTCGGGACCTAAGGCGACCCCGAAAGGGTTAGTCGATGGACAACAGATTAATATTTCTGTACCTGCCCCGCGATAAAAGTGACGGAGGCGAAAAGTTAGTGCGTACTGACGGAATAGTACGTTGAAGGATGTGGTAACACTCTGATAGTACACAAAGGCTTCGGCTGGCGTGATAATCTAGCAAATCGACTTCCAAGAAAAGCGAGTGGTGGCAGCCCGTACCGCAAACCGACACAGGTAGTTGGGATGAGAATTCTAAGGTGCTCGAGAGATTCATGGCTAAGGAACTAGGCAAAATAGACCCGTAACTTCGGGAGAAGGGTCGCCCATCTTCGGATGGGCCGCAGTGAAGAGGTCCAGGCGACTGTTTATCAAAAACACAGGGCTCTGCTAAATCGAAAGATGATGTATAGGGCCTGACACCTGCCCGGTGCTGGAAGGTTAAGAGGAGATGTTAGCTTCGGCGAAGCATTGAATTGAAGCCCCAGTAAACGGCGGCCGTAACTATAACGGTCCTAAGGTAGCGAAATTCCTTGTCGGGTAAGTTCCGACCTGCACGAATGGTGCAACGATCTGGACACTGTCTCAGCCATGAGCTCGGTGAAATTGTAGTATCGGTGAAGATGCCGATTACCCGCTGTGGGACGAAAAGACCCCGTGCACCTTTACTATAGCTTAGTATTGACTTTGGACAAGTGATGTGTAGGATAGGTGGGAGACTTTGAAGCGGCGTCGCCAGGCGTTGTGGAGTCATTGTTGAAATACCACCCTTTACTTGTTTGAAGCCTAACCCCTGAAAATGGGGGACAATGCTTGGTGGGTAGTTTGACTGGGGTGGTCGCCTCCAAAAGAGTAACGGAGGCTTCTAAAGGTTCCCTCAGCACGCTTGGTAACCGTGCGTAGAGTGCAATGGCAAAAGGGAGCTTGACTGAGAGACATACAGGTCGATCAGGTACGAAAGTAGAGCATAGTGATCCGGTGGTTCCGTATGGAAGGGCCATCGCTCAAAGGATAAAAGGTACGCCGGGGATAACAGGCTGATCTCCCCCAAGAGCTCACATCGACGGGGGGTTTGGCACCTCGATGTCGGCTCGTCACATCCTGGGGCTGGAGAAGGTCCCAAGGGTTGGGCTGTTCGCCCATTAAAGTGGCACGCGAGCTGGGTTCAGAACGTCGTGAGACAGTTCGGTCTCTATCTACAGTGGGCGTTAGAAATTTGAGTGGATCTGACTCTAGTACGAGAGGACCGAGTTGGACTGACCTCTGGTGCACCAGTTGTTCCGCCAGGAGCATTGCTGGGTAGCTACGTCGGGAAGGGATAAGCGCTGAAAGCATATAAGCGCGAAACCCACCACAAGATGAGATTTCTTTAAAGGATCGTGGAAGACTACCACGTTGATAGGCCATAGGTGTAAAGGCAGTAATGTCATAGCCGAGTGGTACTAATAATCCGTAAAGCTTAGTGCACCCGTCCCGGCCGTAAGGTCGGGACAGGAAAACCTACCTAAAACGCATTTTAATTACTTCGTTATTCTTTTCTATTGTTTATTTCCTTATATGTTAATCTTATTATCACGCTAAGGCGTGAAGTGAATAGTAAATAGTAAATAGTGAATAGTTTTAAACTAATCACTACTCACCAATCACTACTCACTAATAATTTAAGGTGGCTATAGCAACGGGGCTCACCTCTTCCCATTCCGAACAGAGAAGTTAAGCCCGTTAGCGCAGATGGTACTGCTGTATTGTGGGAGAGTATGTCGTCGCCTTGTTTTTGAAAGACCTTTACTGAAAAGTAAAGGTCTTTTTTTGTTTTATACTTTTTTCAAAAGCACGTATCGAAAGATTCGTGCTTTTTTTGTTGGTAGAAATTGTAAAGGCTCACCCCCGCCCGTACCGAAACGGTACGTTCGGGCGGGTCTTCCCATTCCGAACAGAGAAGTTAAGCCCGTTAGCGCAGATGGTACTGCTGTATTGTGGGAGAGTATGTCGTCGCCTTGTTTTTGAAAGACCTTTACTGAAAAGTAAAGGTCTTTTTTGTTTAATAATGTTAGACCCGGATTTCAAATCTGCGCCAGAGCTAAAATAAATGCAGATAGCACGCATTTGTATTCCTGCTGAGATAAACCTAACACTATACTGATTTAAAAATCTGCTGCATTTTAAAAGAAAATTACTATCCCGGCGGAATGAAATCTTATGGCATTCTCAATAATCACTCTACCAGAAATACTTTTTTATAAATTACTTTGAACCAGTAAATTGTGCTGTTTTAAGGTGTTAAGGTCTTGTTAAACGTACGCCTGAATGTAATAGTGCCAGTTTGACTTCGTTCTAGAACTGAACATAAATTACCTTATATAGATTCATACAATTACCTGCGCGGGGTGCGCAAAACCCAAATTACCATTATTAATAACCGTTGCAAAAGCGACAAAAATTTTAAAGTATGAATGTAAAGAATTTGTTCAAAACAGGATTTTTAATTTTAAGTATGGGACTGGCCGTTTCATGTTCTGAAGATGATATGGAAACAGGGGAACCTGATGGCCAAACCTATAAAACAGAGGTGTATTTAACCGATGCTCCCATTGATAATGCTGAAGTAGAGGCTGCTTTCATAACCGTTACCGGAGTAAAGGTGAACGGTAAAAGTATTGAAGGTTTTGAAAAAACAACTGTTAATGTAAGTAGTTTACAAAATGGCGATACTTTCCTTTTAGGGGATCTGGAACTTGAGAGCGGAACTACAAGCCAAATAAGTCTAATCCTGGATAATGATACAGATGTGAACGGTGTTGCTCCCGGGAATTATATCTTAACCAATAGTGGTGAGAAAATAGCTCTTGTAAGCACTGCGGGGGAAATTGCGGTGAAAGATGATGTTGAAATATGGGAAAACAATGAGAACCAGATCATCCTGGATTTCGATCTGCGAAAGAGCATTGTATCTACAGGAGAAGGAAATTATGAGTTTGTAAGTGACACTCAGTTATCCAATAGCATACGTGCTGTAAACAGCCTGGATGCAGGAAGCATTACCGGTACTGTAAGTGATTTTGGAACGACCCAATCTGAATCTATGCTGGTATTTGCCTATGAAAAAGGAACTTATACAGAAACAGAAGCCCAGGCTAATGCTGAAGGTGTTTTATTTGCCAATGCGGTAAGCAGTGCAAAGGTGCAGGAAGCAAATGGAGATTTTGAACTTCACTTTATTGAAGAAGGTGATTATGAACTGCATTTTATTTCCTATGCCGATAATAATAACGGTCAATTGGAACTTCAGGGTGAGATAGAGGCTACATCAACCACTTCTATAGATCTGTCTGACGTTTCTGTTGAAGCAGGCGGGAATGTAGAATTGGAGATCATACTTATAGGACTTCTGGGCTTATAAGCTATATATCTTTTTTGATTTGATAAACCACCCGCAAGGGTGGTTTTTTATTTTAATTCAATCAAATATTCGATTGTGATTAGGAATCAATGATATCTTTATATTCAAGAAAAAATGATTCCAGCAGTTGCATTTGTTCATTAAAAAATTCCTGTACCTTCGGCCAGTCTGTCTTTCGGTAAATGTTTACTCCCTTAAGTTCGGTGTAGATCCTTGAGATCACTTTGCCCTCTGGTAAATCATAATGTTCCTCAAAAATAGCATCGGGGAGATATTCGGTTAAAAGGATATTTTTCAGCATACACATCTTCTCATAATAATAAGCGCGAATTACTTCATCCCCTGAACTCACATCCAGGGAAACCTGGGCCACATTGGAATCAAAATTAAATTTTAGTTGGACCTCTTTAATTTTAGTATCGTAGAGTACCCATTTTCGGGGATAATTTTTACCGAAATTTATCCAGAATTCTTCCCTAACCTTTTTCGCTTCTTCCCTGCTGAACATTGGTTAAAGTAAATAAGCGAGTAAAATTCCGAAGACAATAACACCAAGTTTTGAGGCATTGAAGGAGTGGTTTTTTGAAGCTTCGAAAAGGATAGTGGTAGAAACGTGAAGAAAGATACCAATAACCATTGCGTTAATGTATGTGCTATATTTTAATATTCCCTCAAAATTGGCCTGCAGCCAGCTTCCAAGGGGTGTCATAATTGCGAATAATACCAGGAAAAGAATTGCGCGGGGCTTTCCTATGTTGGAATTTAAAAGAAATGCCGCGAGTATTGCTGCTACCGGTATTTTGTGAATTACTACTCCCGTAAGGAGATGGTGGCTTTGTTCCAGGGGAAATCCTTCCAGGAGGGAATGTATGCTTAAACTTATCAATAATAACAACGGGAATTTGTTGGTGGTCTTATCAAGATGCATATGACCGTGCTCCACGCCCTTGGAAATAAATTCCAAAAGGATTTGTAATAAAAGTCCGGCCATTATAAAGATCCCAACGCTTTCACCGGTACTATAAACATCCGGTAATAATTCAAATACTGTTACCGAAAGCAGGTAGGCCCCACTAAAGGAAAGGAGCAGTTGAAACTTCCGGGAATTGGATGGTTTTAAAAAAAGAGAAATTATAAAGCCAACTACTACAGAAAGCAGGGGTAGAATATAGATCATTAAAGTGGTTTAAATAATTTCCTTACAGGCAGTCGGGATCCTAACTATTAATAAATTTCCGAAACTCCCCGATTTAGGCCAATGTGCGTGATTGCTAATTATTATTTGGCACAAAATTAATGTATTTTTGCGGTTCTAGAAATTTATAAAATGGGAAATAATTTTGAGATGGTGGCCAAAACTTTATTTGGGTTTGAGCCACTTCTGGCGAAGGAGTTAAGGGATCTTGGTGCAATGGATATTACAGAGGGAACTCGAAATGTTCGGTTTGTAGGCGATAAAGGTTTTATGTATAAGGCAAATTTATGCCTGCGCACTGCCATCAAAATTTTAAAACCATTTAAATCTTTCAGGATTAAATCTGAAGATGATCTTTACAGGGAAGTGAACGCCCTGCCCTGGGAGGAGTTCATGGAAGTAACCGATACTCTTGCGATTGATGCAACCGTTCATTCTGAAAAATTTACCCATTCCAAATATATTGCCCAAAAAACCAAGGATGCTATTGTGGACAGGTTTCGCGATAAATTTGGGGAAAGGCCCGATGTTGACCTTGATTTTCCAACCCTGCGGGTGAATGTTCATATAGAAAATGATTACTGTAACCTCTCTTTTGACAGTTCCGGGCAATCCCTTCATAAAAGAGGTTATAAAACGGCAACAAATATTGCACCCATCAACGAAGTTCTTGCCGCAGGATTGCTGCTGCTTTCCGGGTGGGACGGGCAATGTGATTTCCTTGATCCAATGTGCGGGAGCGGTACTATTCTTATCGAAGCCGCTATGATTGCCGCCAATATTCCTCCGAATTTAAACAGGAAGGAATTTGCTTTTGAAAAATGGAAGGATTGGGATGTAGACCTGTATGAAAAAATTGAAGAATCTGTACTTAAAAAGTTCAGGGACTTTCATTTTACCATCACCGGTTATGATACTGCGCCGTCTGCTGTACATAAAGCCATAGACAATATTGAAAATGCGAATCTTTCTGAGTTCATTAAGGTAGAGCAGCAGGATTTCTTTGAAAGCGAAAAACAGCTGGAAAGGCATTTACATATGGTGTTCAATCCTCCTTACGGGGAAAGACTGGATGTTAACATGCCGGTTTTCTATAAAAGAATAGGGGATACCCTTAAACAGAATTATCCGGGTACAGAAGCCTGGTTCATAACCTCAAATCTTGATGCTATTAAACACGTGGGCCTACGCCCTTCCCGTAAAATAAAGTTATTTAACGGTGCCCTGGAGTCTAAATTTTTGAAATATGAGATCTATGAAGGGACCAAGAAGATCCATAAACTGGAGAACCGGGAGAGTTAGTTAGCTTTTTTGTACAAGGGGATCAAATATGAAATGTTATATCCATACCCAACTCCAAAAGCACTGCCATCATAAGTCCTGTTGAATCCCGGGATTACAAGATTGTCAAAATTAGCCGGCGTTGACTGGCTAATTCTTCTTTTTAGCTGAAGATTTCCACCAAGGTAAAGATTGCGCAATAGTTCCACTTTTATACCTAAAATGAATTCTACCCAACTGGCTGTAAGGCCCGAAGTTTCAAAAGGCCCTTCAATCCTTGTGGGGGGGAAGTATTGGTTTACTGAATAGATCTGGTATTCTTCCAGGGTTTGTGAAAAAGTAGAAAACCCGTATCGTAACCCGGCAAAGATCACATTTTCCATACCCGCCCAGTTATCATAAGCATTATAATCTACACCCAACTTGATATAACTTCCGTTTGCTGTTACCCTTACATTATCAGCATCAAAAGGGAGTTGCTCATTCCCTAATTCTGCCGCGATATAATAATTTTTATATACCCTGTAATCACCCAAAATTTCCAGGCCCCTGTAATCTTCATCTAAAAGGGTACGCAATGGTTTACTCAGGTCTATTCCTACCCGTAAACCAAATCTTTCCTTATAGGGAATAGTATCTGCCGGCGTTTGTGCCTGCAGGCTGGTAGTAAAAAAGAAAAAAATACTAATGGTAGATAATAATATGAGTGTCTGTTTCATTTTCTATATTTTCTTCTTCTACTATAATGGTATTGATCCAGGGAGTGCCATCTCCTTCAAGCTGTGCAGTAAGGTTCAGGAAATTTACTTTAAAACCGCAGGCTCTGTTCGTATAAATTTGTTCCGGGGTATAGGAAAATGTTATAAAGTCCCGGTTGGAAATATCTTCGGGTGCTTCTTCTCCTTCTTCCGGAACCGCCGGTGCGTTCAATATAAACTCATATTCCGTGGCCTGCGAATCCAGTCTTAATGGCAGGCGCAATGTAGATTCATTTCCGCGGAACTGGATTATGGTATCAAAGAAAACCGCCCTTACCGTAAGATTTACAGGAGGTTTAGGAATTTCAGGATCTTGGGAATCAACAAATGAGACATTCAGCATTGGGGTGGTGGGAGTAGATTGCGGACAAATGTCATCCCGCTGGCATCCAACGTTCAGCTGAAGGAAAAATCCGAGTAAAAGCCATAACAGGCTTTTTGAAATCCCCACTTTTATCTTTTTTCTAAACATACTACATTCTCTACGTGAAAGGTTTGCGGAAACATATCAACAGGACGCACTCTGGTAACCTTGTAATGTTGATCCAGCAATTCAAGGTCACGTGCCTGCGTAGCCGAGTTACAGCTTACATATACAATGCGTTGAGGCAAGATACCAATTATTTGATCAATTACATCCTTGTGCATACCATCCCTGGGAGGGTCTGTAATGATAACATCCGGCTTCCCATGTTCGGCTATGAATTCTTTGGTAAATACCTTTCGCATATCTCCCGCATAGAATTGGGTATTCTCAATATTATTCCTTTTGGCATTTTCCTTTGCATCTTCAATTGCCACCGGAACAGCTTCTATTCCCACTACTTTTTTGGCATTTTTCGCTACAAACTGGGCTATCGTTCCCGTCCCTGTGTAAAGGTCATATACCAGTTCTTCTCCTGTAAGCTGGGCATAATCCCGGGTTATTTTATATAACTCATAGGCCTGTTTGGAATTCGTCTGATAAAAGGATTTTGCATTGATCTTAAATTTAAGACCTTCCATTTCTTCAAAAATATGGTCCCTGCCTTTATAACATATCACTTCCTGATCATAGATTGTATCATTGCCTTTTGGGTTCACCACGTATTGCAAAGAGGTGATTTCAGGAAAGTTTAGCGCGATATTGTCCAGTAATAACTCACGCTTCACGGTATCATCTTCAAAGAACTGCACCACCACCATAAGTTCCCCGTTGGAGGAAGTACGTATCATTAAGGTACGCAATAGACCATATTGGTCGCGGGTATTGAAAAAGGAAATTTCATTCTTATTGGCAAAATCCTTAACAAAATTCCTGATTGCATTGCTGGGATCTGCCTGCAAATGGCATTTTTGTATGTCCAGGATCTTGTCCCACATGCCCGGAATATGAAATCCAAGAGCATTTTTATCGCTGAAATCCCGGTCGCTTTTAATTTCCTCCAGAGTTAGCCAACGGCTGTCGCTAAAGGAGAATTCCATTTTATTGCGGTAAAAATAAATATCTTCACTTCCCAGGATAGGGGTAACAGGAGGCAATTCGATCTTACCAATCCTGCGTAAATTATTTTCAACTTCCTGTTGTTTGTAAAAAAGCTGGTGTTCATACCCCATATTTTGCCATTTACAACCTCCGCAGGTTCCAAAATGCTGGCAAACCGGTTCTACACGTTTGCTGGAATATTCGTGGATAGTCACTGCTGTTCCTTCGTGGAAGGAACGTTTCTTTTTAGTGGTCCTAATATCGGCAATATCACCAGGAACGGCATTATTTATAAAGATCACCTTACCATCGGGTGCTTTTGCAATACTTTTGCCTTTTGCGCCCGCGCCGGTAACTTCTAAATTTTCAAATAATATATTTTGTTTCTTTCTACGCATAGCGCAAAAATAATCTTTTGAAAAAGGATTAGGAATATTATATGGGTCAAATTTGGAATTTTTCTTAGTTGTTCCGGGAAGCTTTTTAATAAGTAAACACCCGTATTCCAAATTGATCAAAACTTAGGCAGTAAATTTTGCGCTGCAGGATTTTTGGCAATTTCTGTAGTCCTGGGAATCTTCTATCCAACTATAAGGAATTTACATGAATATTAGGTAATTTTGCGAAACTTCAGGATGATTTCTCTCCCATTAAACGTTCCTTTAACCGGGAATTTTAAAGAAGGAATTAAGAGTTTCAACTAATAAAATACATGAAAATGCTATTAGAAAAGATCACATCATCACAAAAGGCTATTGAACTTGAAGACAAATACGGGGCTCATAACTATCACCCCTTACCTGTTGTTCTTACAAAAGGAGAAGGTGTACACGTTTGGGATGTGGAAGGAAAAAAATATTATGATTTTCTTTCAGCCTACTCGGCTGTTAACCAGGGACATTGCCATCCAAAGATAGTGGGAGCTTTATATGAGCAGGCTACTAAATTAGGTCTTACCTCCCGTGCATTTTATAATGATGTACTGGGGCCTTTCGAGAAATTTGCTACAGAATATTTTGGGTATGACAAATTGCTACCTATGAATACGGGAGCTGAAGCGGTGGAGACCGCCATTAAAATTGCGAGAAAATGGGCTTATGAGAAAAAGGGGGTAGAAGAAACAGCAGCACAGATCATTGTATGTGAAAATAATTTCCACGGAAGGACAACTACAATTATCTCCTTTTCCAATGATGAAGGTGCCCGTAAGAATTTTGGGCCCTACACTCCGGGTTTTTTAAAAATACCTTATAACGATGTGGATGCCCTGGAGGAAACCCTAAAGAACAACAAGAATATTGCGGCATTTTTAGTGGAACCTATACAGGGAGAAGCAGGGGTATATGTTCCTGCGGAAGGTTATCTCTCCCGCGCCAAAGAGCTTTGTGAAAAACACAATGTGCTTTTTATTGCAGATGAAGTTCAAACAGGAATAGCCCGAACCGGAAAACTTCTTGCGGTTGATCACGAAAATGTGCGCCCCGATATTATAATCCTTGGAAAAGCAATCTCAGGTGGAGTATATCCGGTTTCAGCAGTATTGGCAGATGATGAGATCATGAACGTGATAAAGCCCGGGCAGCATGGTTCTACCTTTGGAGGTAACCCTGTGGCTTGTGCCGTTGCAACTGCTGCGCTTACAGTAATAAAAGAGGAAAACCTGGCTGAAAATGCCGAAAAGCTTGGGAATCTCTTCCGCAGAAAAATGAATGATTACATACGAAGTTCAAATATTGTGAGCCTTGTGAGAGGGAAAGGTTTGCTTAATGCAATTGTGATAAATGATACCGAGGAAAGTTCAACAGCCTGGGAAATTTGTTTGGCCTTAAAGGAAAATGGGTTGCTTGCAAAACCAACGCACGGAAATATCATTAGGTTTGCACCTCCCCTGGTCATGAAGGAAGAGGAACTTAATGATTGTGTAAACATTATAACCAAGACCCTGCGGGAGTTTGAAAAATAAAATATTTAATTTATAAGCATATTAAGAGCTATCCCGGAATTTAGGGATGGCTCTTTTTATAATATATTAACTTAAGAAATTAATGCTGAATCCTGAACTGGTTAAGTTTTTAGAAGAATTCCTAACTCCCGGGCGCAGGGAATTATTCAATAAAGTGATTGCCCAAAGAACCAATCATTTTACGGTTGCTACAGAAGATGTGTATCAGCTTCATAATACCAGCGCGGTAATAAGAAGTTGTGATGTTTTTGGGGTGCAGAATATTCATGTGATAGAGGAGAGGAACAGGAAAAAGATTGACAGGGAAATAGCCATGGGTGCTCAAAAATGGGTGAGTCTTAACAGGCACCATTCCAGTGCAGAATGTATTACCCACTTAAAGGAGAATGGCTATCAAATTGTTGCCACCATACCCCATGGGAAGGCGGTGAACCTCGCCGATTTCGACATTTCAAAACCCTCGGCCATATTTTTTGGAACCGAAAAAGACGGACTTTCCCAGGAGGTAATAACAGCTGCCGATGCATTTCTAAAGATACCAATGATGGGATTTACAGATAGTTTGAATATATCAGTTTCCGCAGCAATTATTCTGCAACATCTAACTCAAAAAATAAAAGAGAGTAATATTAAATGGGAACTTACTGAAAATGAGAAAAATGCACTTAAATATGACTGGTTAAGCAAAACTTTTAAAAATTTACCTGAATTAATTAAAAGGTTTCAGGATAATGCGTAATTTTCTATATTTATTTTCCCTAACCCAGATTTGATGACATTAATATTTTACATTTTTATTGCAATCATCACCTTTTTTGCTTTTCTACACGCCTGGGCTAAAAAAGAATTTGATATAAGCCGTACCGTTGTAATAAATCGCCCTAAAGAAGAAGTCTTTAATTTTGTGAGACAGTTAAAAAAGGAGAAATTATGGATGCCCTGGTTTGAAAAGGATTTTAAAGGGGTGTTGAAATATAAAGGGGAAGATGGGAAGGCCGATGCCTTGCTCTACTGGAAAGGGCATAAACATTTTTATGAAGGAACCCAAAAAATTGTAAAAATTCACCAGGGTAAAATAATTGAAACCAGGTTCCTGTTAGTCAAACCTTTTAGAATGGTTTTACTGGAATACAAGGGATTAAAGGAAATAGACGAGAATAAGACCAAAATGGTTTGGGGAATACGGGGTGGCCTTGTATTTCCATTTTCAGTAATGGCTCTTATCCATCCTGTTGATAAGGCCTATGGGCAGGACCTTGAAACCGGTCTCAAAAAAATAAAAAGTATTTTGGAGGCAAAGAATGAAAGAGCGGTTATACCGGAAAACAAAGAAATTCTTTAAACTGCCTATCGTTTAAGAACCCTGTACTCTTCATAACAGCCACTTATTGCATCAAGGATTTGAAGATCATTTGCCGTACGTGCAAAATCCAGGGAGTAATTACATCTTGCCAAAATTTCATCTATATCTACCTGGGTTATTTGAAGTACTGCGGCAAGGGTTTGACGGTCAAACTTATTTTGCAATAAATTTCTAATTTCATCATCATCCTTCATTTGCCTTAGTTTTCTCATTTGTTTTGGCTTCTGGCCAAAAATATTGTAAAGCGCATCTGCCGGATTGAAAATAGATCCAAGGATCTTTCCTGCTGCAGTGGGGGAGTATTCTCCTGCCTCATAACCTGCATTTAAGCCCGATATGCTATACCGGTAATTTTCGTAAATGGGGATGTTTTTGGCATCAATTTCAAGATAGCCTGTTAATTGAATGGGTTTAACTACTACTTCTTCCAGAGCTATTCCTATTTCGGTCATTTTCACCTTTACTTCCCCGTATTTCATCCAGTCATTCGTAACTCTTACCTGGATGGTTTTAAAACCGAGATAAGAAAAATAAAGGGTATCATTTACCGCGGCATTGATTTCAAAATAGCCGTTGGTATTGGTTGTAGTACCTTTCACCTGATTTAAGTTTACCAGGTTCACATTTTCCAAAGGCAGATCGTTTGCAGCGTTCAATACGGTTCCTGAGACCCGGGTGTCCTGCGCCATGCTGTTGGAAATAATAAGAAATAAAAAAATGAGGGTAGTATATAGTCTCATAAAGATGAAATACAAAGGGGATAAGTTATAGTAAATATTGTACCAAACTCATCCCCTTGTTTTATTTTTTTAAGACCTTCTTGACTTTCTGCGGTTTACAGAACTTTCAATGTTCTTTTTCCGGCTTCCGTCCTTTCCGGCAGCTTTATCACCACCTCCTTCAAAAGGTTTGCTGGTCCTTCTTCTGCCACCTGAATCTGAAGTTGACCGTGCACCACCGCTACTTCTTTCACCGCGGGATTTGAAATCGCCCCCGCCGCTTCTTTCGCCTCTGGGTTTGAAATCACCGCCGCCGCGTTTTTCGCCGCTGCGGGGTTTAAAGTCGCCACCACCTCTTGGCTTACGGCTTCTGCCGGCAGACCTCCCGCCACCGCCACCATCCTGGGAAACTTCAACGCTAATGCGTCTTCCCTGATGTTGAAAGTTCTCGAATGTAGAAAGAACCCTATCTGCGATCTCAGAATTTGTGTTGAAGAAGGCAAAGCTCTCTTTAACATCAACCCTGAATACATCATCTCTTCCAAGATCAAGTGTGGCCTTTAAAAAGTCCTTTAAGGTCATCCAGTCAAAATCATCTTTACTACCTACATTGATAAAGAAACGGGTGCTGTCTCCACCACCGGCAGAACTATCCTCCCTTGAACCTGAGATTTTCGCGTTAAGATCTGATGAGTTCTTGTAATAATTAAAGAACCTGGTGAATTCTACCGAAAATACTTTTTTAATAAGTTCTTCCTTGGTGAAATCCTGAAGTACTTCTTCAATTCCCGGAAGGTAAGGATCAAGATCGTGGTTCATCTTGGTGTCCTTAATATCATTTGCCAAATGATAAAGCTGTACCCTGCAAATTTCCATTCCATCGGGAATTTCCTTTTGCTCAAATGGCTGCTTTATAATTCGTTCAATACTTTTAATTTTACGTAATTCACTCTTGGTCATAATTACCATAGAAACCCCGCTTTTCCCTGCACGTCCTGTTCTACCGCTACGGTGGGTATAGATCTCAGGCTCATCTGGCAACTGGTAATGTATTACGTGTGTAATATCATCTACATCTATCCCACGGGCTGCAACATCTGTTGCAACCAGCATCTGGATCTGGCGGCCTCTGAAACTTTTCATTACCAGGTCTCTCTGGTTCTGGCTTAGATCTCCATGCAATGCCGCGGCATTGTATCCATCTTCAATTAATTGCTCGGCAACTTTTTGAGTATCCCTTTTGGTTCTACAAAAAACAACCGAGAAGATATCCGGATTGGCATCGGCAAGACGTTTAAGGGCCGAGTAACGGTCTCTGGAATTTACTGCATAGTATTCATGAGAAACATTTGCAGTACCCTGGTTTTTGTTACCAACCGTGATCTCTACAGGAGTACGCATGAATTTCTTGGCAATGGTTGAAACTTCCTGAGGCATGGTCGCAGAAAACAACCAGGTGTGCTTCTCTTTAGGAGTATGCGACAAAATTGCGGTGATATCTTCAAAGAATCCCATGTTAAGCATCTCATCTGCCTCATCAAGGATACAATATTCAATTTTTGAGATATCAACCATTCTCCGGTTGATCATATCCTGCATCCTTCCGGGAGTGGCCACAATAATTTGTGCGCCTCTCTGGATAAGTTTGGCCTGATCTGTAATACTTGCTCCTCCATAAATTGCAACAGTGTGCAATCCCGGAGTATGTTTTGCATAATTTTTAAGCTCGTTGGTGATTTGTAAACACAATTCCCGGGTTGGGGAAAGAATTAATCCTTGAGTTTGTCTACTTTCAGCGTTGATCTTTTGAATGAGTGGAAAACCAAAAGCAGCAGTTTTTCCTGTACCAGTTTGTGCAAGGGCCACCATATCGGTGTCTTTTTGCAATAAAATAGGGATCGCTTTTTCCTGTACTTCACTCGGGCTTTCAAAGCCCATATCCTCAATGGCTTTAAGTAGAGCAGGATTTAATCCTAATTGTTCAAATTTATTCATATAAAATTTTAATAAGTTGCAAAGGTAAGCATTAGTTTACAGCTTATTGCAGAATTTTACACGAATAAAAAGGCTTATTTTGAGAGGTATTCTATGAGATCCCGGAGGGCAATTCCGCGATGACTAATGGCGCCTTTTTCCTGGGCATCCATTTCAGCAAAGGTTTTTGTACTTCCATCTGGCTGAAATACAGCATCGTATCCAAAACCCTTATTTCCCCGCCTTTCCCGGGTAATAACCCCGGTACAAATCCCGGTAAACAAATTTCTTTCCTCGTCCAGGTTTAGAGCGATCACGGTTTTGAATTGTGCACGGCGATTTGTTTTTCCTTCCAGTTGTAAAAGTAGCTTGTCTATATTATCCTCATTATTCCTTCCTTCACCGGCGTAACGGGCAGAGTGTACCCCGGGTTCGCCATTCAAAGCCTCCACTTCCAGTCCCGTATCATCTGCAAAACAATCTTTATTATAGTTTGATTTTACGTAAGTGGCTTTCAAAATTGCATTTTCCTCAATGGTGGCAGCGGTTTCAGGGATGTCTTCATCGCAGCCAATATCGTCCAGGGAAACCAGTTCTATGGAAGAAGGCATCATAGCCTGTACTTCCTGCAATTTGTTGAAATTATGTGTGGCAAAAACAATTTTCATAATGGGAAATTTTACCTGTGATGGTAGGGTTCATTTTTTAGTATGGTATAAGCCCGGTAAACCTGCTCTGTAAAAAACAGGCGTACCATTTGGTGCGAAAAGGTCATTTTTGACAAAGACAATTTGGAATCGGCACGCCGGTAAAGGTCTGCAGAAAAGCCATAAGGTCCCCCAATCACGAATATAAGTTGCTTTAAACCAGAGTTCGTTCGCTTCTGAAGAAATTCAGAAAAATCTACAGAAGAATATTGTTTTCCGTTTTCATCCAACAGCACCACGTGATCTGATGTAGAGAGTTTTGCAAGAATGAGTTCTCCTTCTTTTTGTTTCTGTTGATTCTCATCCAGATTTTTGGCCTTTTTAATATCCGGGATGATTTCTACCTCAAATTTGTTATAGAACTGAAGGCGTTTTATATAAATATCAGTAAGGTCCTGAAGAGCAGGATCATCTGTTTTACCTATCGCCAGTAATTTTATGGTCATTTTACCTAGACTTTGCTACATTTACAAAAATAACTATTGCAATGATCTCACAAGCACAATTTGATAAGGAAATTGAAATAATTATATCCAATGCCGTACGCGAAGACGTAGGAGAAGGAGATCACAGTTCTCTTGCCTGTATCCCTGCAGATGCCCGGGGAAAAGCCAAATTACTGGTGAAAGATAACGGGATCATAGCCGGGGTAGAATTTGCTAAAATGGTCTTTGCCTATATTGATAAAGACCTCAAGGTAGAAACACTTATTGAGGATGGGCAACCTGTGAAGAAAAAGGATGTGGTGTTTTATGTGGAAGGATCTTCAAGATCTATCCTGATGGCCGAAAGACTGGTGTTAAATGCTATGCAACGTATGAGTGCAATCGCCACCAAGGCCAATGAATTTGCTGAAAAGTTGAAAGGTACTAATACAAAGATCCTGGATACCCGGAAGACCACACCAGGTATTCGCGCCCTGGAAAAATGGGCCGTACGAATTGGAGGCGGCGAAAATCACCGTTTTGCCTTATATGATATGATCATGTTAAAAGACAATCATATAGATTTTGCCGGAGGAATAAGCCAGGCAATCCAAAAAACCAAAATCTATTTACAGGAGAAAAACCTCGATTTAAAGATCATAGTTGAAGCAAGAAACCTCAACGAAATAGAAGAAATTTTACAACATGATGGGATTCACAGGATCCTTATTGATAATTTTAGTTTTGAAGAGACAAGAAAAGCGGTAGAATTGATCAATAAAAGATGCCAAACCGAGTCCAGCGGGGGAATAACTCTGGAAACGGTAAAAACCTATGCCAATTGCGGGGTAGATTTTGTATCCAGTGGGGCGCTTACCCATTCCATTTACAATATGGACTTAAGTTTAAAAGCAGTATAGTGAATGGTGTCCAATGAAACCAAGAAAATAAGTGTTCTGGAAAGGATCTCAAAATTTTGGGAGCGTAAGACCAGTAAAATCATACTCCCCGGAATGGAGGGGCTTACTTTCTTTGATCTTTGGGCTATTTACCTAAATGGTATTATTGAAGGAACCTTCTCTACCAGGGCAAGTGCGATCGCTTTTAGTTTTTTTATGGCCATTTTTCCTTTTTTGATCTTCATTCTAAACCTGATTCCCTATATCAATTTTATAGATGATTTCCAATTGCATTTCCTGGTGTTTATGGATTCTCTTATGCCACCCACAACCTCTGAAGCTTTTAATGATATATTCTATGATATCGCCAGTACTCCCAGAGCCGGGCTGTTGTCTTTCACCTTTTTATTGTCATTATTCTTAATGACCAATGGTGTAAATGCGATATTTACCGGCTTTGAATTTTCATATCATACGCATGTTAACCGTTCCATATTGAGGCAATACCTTATAGCTATAGGGGTTTCGGTTATCATGGCATTGTTGTTGCTTCTTACAGTAATAGTAGCGGTTTATTTGACATATGCGGTAGATGACCTGCAGGATCTTGGTTTCATTTTTAAAGATCTATTCACGGCGCAGCTAATGTCCTATGCGACTTTTATAATACTGGTATATATTGCAGTGGCAACTTTATATTATTTTGGAACAAGGGAGGGGAGGCAATCCAGCTTCTTTTCGGTTGGGGCATTATTCACCACCCTTCTTATTATATTAACCACATTTTTGTTTGGTTTATATATAACGAATTTTTCAAATTATAATGAATTGTATGGTTCTATAGGGGCGCTGCTGGTTCTAATGGTTTATATATGGCTTAATTCAAATGTGCTGCTTTTAGGTTTTGAACTTAATGCATCATTGAATAAATTGCGGAAGAATTTTAACGATCTAACTTAACTATACTAAAACATGAAAAATTTCTTATTCCTTTTTCTTAGTCTTACTTTCATTGCAGTTGCTCCAGCCCAAACAAAAGCCGGTGGTGCAACCTTGCCTAACAATGTTAATTTTGAGGGAGAGGCTCTGGTACTAAATGGAGTAGGTGTTAGAGAAAAGTTTTGGATGGATATGTACGCTGGTGCTCTTTATCTTGATTCCAAATCGAGCAATGCCAAGGCCATTATTGCCGAAAATGAGTCTATGGCAATTAAATTGCATATGGTATCTAAAATGATTACCAGTGATAGAATGATAGATGCAATTAATGAAGGTTTTGAGAATTCTACAAATGGTAATACAGCATCTTTAAAGAACGAAATTGAAAGGTTTAAAGGATTTTTTAAGGAAGAAATTAAAATAAATGATGTCTTTGATCTGGTTTACTTTCCTTCCAAAGGAGTAGTAGTATATAAAAACGGGAAGGAATTGGGAAGAATCAAAGGAATGGCTTTTAAAAAGGCTTTATTCGGGATCTGGTTATCTGATAACCCGGCCGATAAAAAACTTAAGAACGGAATGTTAGGGAAGTAATCCCCCTTAAAATCAAAATAGCTTAATTAACTAATTTAAATTTAGGGTGATGAAGAAGATGAAGAATATATTTTTATTACTATTTATTCTGGGTGGTGTCAATCTCCAGGCTCAGTCTATATTTGGTAAGTGGCATACCATTAATGAAGAGACGGGAAAACCAAATTCCATAATAGAGATTTATGAAGAAGATGGTGCAGCGCATGGAAAGGTAGTGAGAATAATAAAAGAAGAGGATAGGGACCAGTTATGTAATAACTGTGATGGCGAGCTAAAGGATCAACCTATTGAAGGCCTGGAATTGATGAAAGGGTTTGAAAAGAGCGGGAATGAATATGTAAACGGTTTGATTACAGATCCAAAAACCGGGAAGCAATATAAATCCAAGATCTGGATTGATGAAACAAATCCCGACAGACTTAAAGTAAGGGGGTATATCGCCTTTTTCTATAAGACCCAAACCTGGCACCGCGCTCAGTAATTTTTTAAAAAATAATGGAAAAACCACTCTTAAATAAGGAGTGGTTTTTTTATTTGATAATAAAAGAAGTTTAAATTTGTCTTCAACCAAAAACCTTTATGAGTTTTTACCTAGATATCATCCTCCCACTTCCCTTAGACAGACGTTTTACATATTCGGTTTCGCAGGAAGAAGCAGAATTTTTAAAACCAGGCATGCGGGTTGCGGTGCCCTTTGGTAAGACCAGGATATATACAGGAATAGTGGCGGCGATTCATAACAACGCTCCCCAATTATATGAAGCTAAACCCATAGAGCAAATTTTGGATGAAGCCGCTGTGGTAACCTCACACCAGCTCGAACTTTGGGCCTGGATCTCCGGGTATTACATGTGTGCCGAGGGAGAAGTGCTAAAAGCGGCTTTACCGGGCGGATATTTGCTGGAAAGTGAAACGCTTATTCAATTAACTCCGCATTTTGATTTAGGAGAACTTGAGCTAAATGATCAGGAATATATAATTGTTGAAGCCCTGCAAACCCAATCTTCCCTAAGGATACAGGAAGTTATGCAATTGCTGGATAAAAAAACGGTTCTTCCGGTAATAAACAGCCTGGTTTCAAGAAAGGCGTTAGTAGTAAATCAGGAAATTTTTGAGCAGTATAAGCCTAAATTGACTCGTTATGTAAGGCTGGCCGAAAAATTTTCTTCGGAAGCTGAAATGCATAAACTTCTGGATGATCTTAGCAATGCTCCCAAACAGCGGGACGCGGTGTTAAGTTGGTTCAGTTTCCGGGCCCAGTCTAAAAAACCGGTGAAGCTGAAGGATCTTTCCGCAGCAAGCAAAACCTCCACAGCGGTAATAAAAACCTTAATAGATAAAGGGGTTTTTGATGAATATCATATTCAAACAGACAGGGTACAGTTTGACGGTGAAATTTCCAACACCAACATTCAGTTGAATGAATGGCAACAGGAAGCCTTGGATTCAATAGAAAACATTTTTACAGAGGATGAAGTGTGCCTGCTTCACGGCATCACATCTTCGGGCAAGACCGAAATTTACATGAAGCTTATTGAACAGGTAATAGCCCGGGGTAAACAGGCCTTATATCTGCTTCCTGAAATTGCACTTACCTCTCAGCTTGTCGCGCGGCTTCAGGCTTATTTTGGAGATCAGGTCCAGGTGTACCACAGTAAATATTCCGTCAATGAACGTATGGAAGTGTATTCCAATGTATTAAATGATAAGGACAAGGCCAGGATAATTTTGGGCGCCAGGTCTTCGTTGTTTCTGCCGTTTCAGGATCTTGGGCTTATTGTGGTAGATGAGGAACATGAGACCACATTTAAGCAATTTGATCCCGCCCCCCGGTACAATGCCAGGGATGCAGCCGTGGTGCTGGCAAAGATGCATAAAGCCCATTTGATAATGGGGAGCGCTACGCCCTCTCTGGAATCTTATTTTAATGCTACTCATAATAAATACCGGCTGGTCACTTTAAACCGGAGATTTGGGAATGTACTGCTGCCAGAAATAGAAATTGTAGACATCAAGGAAAAATACCGGAAAAAACAAATGACCGGCCATTTCTCTGACCGGTTACTGGAAGAGATCAAAATTTCCCTGGCCGAAGGGGAACAGGTGATCCTTTTTCAGAACCGCCGGGGTTATTCTCCCATTCTGGAATGCACTACCTGCGGCCATTCCCCACAATGTCCCAACTGTGATGTGAGCCTCACCTTTCATCAGCACAGCAACCAATTGCGCTGCCATTACTGCGGTTATCATATGGCAATGCAACAACAGTGTATGGCCTGTGATAGTATTGAGCTTACCACCAAAGGATTTGGAACAGAGCAAATTGAAACAGAACTCAAAGCCCTGCTCCCTGATGCTAAAATTGGAAGGATGGATTTTGACACTACCCGGGGAAAATACGGGCATCAAAAAATAATAAGCGCATTTGAGCAGGAAACCATTGATATATTGGTAGGAACGCAAATGCTTAGTAAAGGCTTGGATTTTAGAAAAGTTAAGTTGGTAGGGATCATGAATGCAGATACCCTGCTTAATTTCCCCGATTTCAGGGCGCATGAGAGAAGCTTCCAGTTAATGTTGCAGGTAGCAGGAAGGGCAGGAAGAACCCAAAGCAGGGGGAAGGTATTGATCCAAACCTACAATCCTCACCACCAGATTGTGAAACAGGTGTCTACCAATGATTATGAAGGTATGTACAGGGAACAATTGGAGGACAGGTATCAATACCAGTATCCGCCATACTACAAGCTTATAAAATTCACATTAAAAAGCAGGGATTATTCAAAAACCAATGATGCGGCAGATTGGCTGGCGAAAGGTTTGAGTATATCCTTCAGGGAAAATGTACTGGGGCCGGAATTTCCTCCGGTTGCCCGAATACGCAATGAATACTATAAGAACATCCTGCTCAAAATTCCTCCACATCAATCCCTGGGAAAGACCAAAACTTATATTGAAAAATTGCTTGCAAGTTTTAAGGCCATAGGAGCATGGAGAAGTGTGCGGGTAATTATAAATGTAGATCCTTATTAAGAAGGATTGAAAATATCAAAAGGTAACGGTTAGAAACAAAAAAATCCGGCTATAGGGGGCCGAATATTTTAAATTCCCTTTATTTTAAGTGGATCTAATCCTGCATTGCACTTAAAGCTTCAATTAGATTGGATTTTTTATGCCTGCTTAGTGGTAATTGTTGTTTATCTATTTCGATATTCTTACTGTTGTATCGCTCTACTTTCTCCAGGTTCACAATATAGGATTTGTGAATTCGTAAAAATTGCTCAGGAGGTAATTGGTTTTCAAAAGATTTCATAGTAGCAAGAACTACAAAAGTATCTTTCTCTGTTACAAATTTTACATAATCCCCCAGGGCCTCAATATATTTAAGCTTATTTAAAAATACCTTCCGGTTCTTTAAATTACTTTTCACAAAGATGAAATTCTCATCTTCTATAGGAGTGCCATTGTGTTTTAAATTATAAAGATTAATTGCTTTGGAAACAGCATTATTAAATCGTTCCCTGTTCACGGGTTTATGAATATAGTCTACCGCATCATAATCAAAAGCTTTGAAGGCATATTTGGTCTTTCCGGTAACAAAAATGATTTGTGGTTTATTGGGAAGATCATCTAATAATTCAAAACCTGTGAGAATAGGCATTTCAATATCAAGGAAAATAAGATCAACCTCTGTGTCAAGCAGGCCGTTCTTAGTTTCAATCGCATTATTGTATTCGGCTACCAATTTTAAATTGGGATGGTCTTTGATCAATTTTACAAGGGATAAACGTTGTAAACTTGAGTCATCAACCACAGCACATTTAAGTAGAGTTTCTTCCACGACAAAAGGTTAAGTATAAACAATATTAGGTATAAAATTTTATTAAAACAAGATAATACTGAATTTCATCGTCAAAATTTGTAGTTTACCGTAGAGGAAAGACTTTGTAGATATAAAAAAAGATGTTACTTTTGCAGCCAATTAATTTAAATCATATTTTTATGAATCATTATGAAACTGTTTTCATCTTGAATCCCGTTTTATCTGATGACCAGATAAAGGAAACAGTAAAGAAATACGAAGATTTTCTTGTTTCTAACGGTGCTGAGATGGTATCCAAAGAAAATTGGGGGCTTAAAAAACTGGCTTACCCAATTCAACACAAAAAAAGTGGTTTTTACCATTTATTTGAATTCAAAGCTCCGGGAGAGGTTATCAATCCTCTTGAAGTAGAATTTAGAAGAGAAGAGCGCATGATGCGTTACCTTACTGTACGGTTAGATAAGCATGCGATCGCCTGGGCAGAAAAGAGAAGAAACAGAAACAAAGAAAAAGCGTAGTTATGTCATCTATTGAACAACAAGCAAAAGGAAAAAAAGACGGAGAGATCAGGTATCTTACTCCTCTTAACATAGAGACCAACAAGACTAAAAAGTATTGTAGGTTCAAAAGATCCGGTATTAAATATATCGATTACAAGGATCCGGACTTTTTAATGAGTTTTGTAAACGAGCAGGGAAAACTTTTACCACGTCGTTTAACAGGAACTTCTTTAAAATATCAGCGTAAAACGGCTGTGGCGGTAAAACGCGCGCGTCATTTAGCATTAATGCCGTATGTTGGCGATTTATTAAAATAATTAAGAGGCAATTATGGAATTGATACTTAGAAAAGACGTAGAGAATTTAGGATTTAAAGATGATGTGGTGACTGTTAAACACGGTTATGCACGTAACTTCTTAATTCCTCAAGGGTATGCATCACTTGCAACCCCCTCTGCTAAAAAAGCCCTTGCTGAAACTATTAAGCAACGCGCTTATAAAGAGCAAAAGAATATTGATGAAGCTAAGAAACAGGCCGCTAAACTTAACGGTCTTGATCTTAAACTTACTGCAAAAGCAGGTGGTGGAGACAAAATGTTTGGATCTATTACTGATGCTGATCTGGCTGAAGCCCTTTCAAAAGAAGGTATTGAACTGGAGAAAAAATACATTAGCATTGCAGGTGGTAACATTAAGCGTTTAGGACAGTACGAAGCAACTTTACGTTTTCACCGTGAAGTGATCGCTAACTTCTCCTTTGCGGTTGTTGCTGAAGCATAATCATACAATGAATATCATAAAAGCCTACTCCAACCGAGTAGGCTTTTCTGTTTAAAAGACTTTGACCGCCGGGCACGGCAGACTAATAATATATTTTGTACAAATGAAATACACGCGCCTTACAAAAGAACAACTGGAGGAATTGCACCAGGAATTTATCAATTTCCTTGCTTCTCAATCTATAACAGCGGGGGAGTGGGAAGAAATAAAAACTCAGAAACCCGAAGTTGCTGAAGAAGAACTGGATGTTTTCAGTGACCTTATTTGGGAAGGGGTACTGGATAAAGTTACCCATCTGGAGCATTTTTCACCTAACCAGATGTTCCTGTTTCATATTACACAGGTGGAAATCCACCTTATTGCGGTAAAAGTAAATAACGAAGCCATAGATATCACCACACTACAAGGCTACCAGTGGCTTCAGAAAAATCTTATGGATGATGCCGTGAATCTTTATACATCCTCCAAGGCATTAACGGAGGACCGGAATAAAGATATATTTGCCCTTATCCAACAGGGTGCTGTAATAACAAAAGGGGAGCTATTCAACTATTTTGACAGGGTAGTGAATAAATAATTATTCGTAGTGCAGGGATTCAACCGGATCCTGTTTTGCGGCCTTACTTGCAGGATAACTTCCTGCCAGAACTGCTACCAAAAAGGTGATGGCTGTTGCCCAAAGCATAGCACTCCATGGGGTTACAAAGGCAAAACCAATTGCAGATGAAACCGCGAAACCTATAAGGATTCCAAAAATGATTCCAAGCAGGCCACCAAATTGCCCTATAATAACAGTTTCCATAAAGAACTGGGTTGCTATGGTACTGCGTTTAGCGCCCAGGGCTTTACGTATTCCAATCTCTCGGGTACGCTCTGCTACAGATACCAGCATGATATTCATTAGCGCGATAGAGGAACCAAAAATGGTAATTATAGAAATAATCCAGGCAGCCACATTGAGATAGCCGGTAATTTGAAATATCTGGTTTATAAGATCATCACTCCTGCCAATTCCAAAATTGTTGTCTTCTACAGGGCTCAGTTTTCTAATATTTCTAAAGGTAATTATCGCCTCACTCTGCGCACCATCCATCATTTCCTTATCACCCACTTTTACGCTTATATTGTAATTGATGTTGGGTTGGGTAAAAATTGAGCGGGCAATTTCAACAGGAATCAGAACCCGGAGGTCCTGGTTGTTTCCAAAGGTAGACCCTTTGGACTCCAATATTCCAATTACCGTAAATTTTACTCCCCGTACACTTATGGTCTTATCAATTGGATTGAGATCCTTGAAAAGACCTTTGGCAAAATCGGCACCAAGGATCGCCACGTTGTTATTGTTTTGAATATCAAAATATGTAAAGTCCCTTCCGTCCTCGAGGTTGAGTCCGGAATTTGAAAGGAAAAATTCATTCACTCCAAAAATTGAAACTTCGGGATCTGTTTTTTTATCCTCGTATTTGACCTCGGCAGCGCCCGTTCCGGTAAAGGAAATAGAAGTTTGAATATTCGGATATTCGTAAGTTTCCTTAAATTCCTTTACTTCCCTGTACGAGATTACGGGATTTATTTTTTCCCTTTCACCCCCCCGCGGGTACGGGTGGTAAACTCGTAGCGTTGCAAATTAAAGGTGTTGGCGCCCATAGATGCAAAATCACTGCTAATAGTATTTTCAAGAGCGCTTACAGCGCTTAAAATGCCCACCAGGGCTGTTATTCCTATGGCAATGATAAGTACGGTAAGTATGGTTCTTAGGATCTGGCTTTTAATCGAATCAAAAGCAATCCTTATATTTTCCTTGAAAAGTGAGAACATAGGTAAATTCTATAGGTCACAGGATTAGACTACCAATTTATAAGAATGTTACTTAAAAAATGAAAATTGTTTGGTATAGGTTAAATTTTAGGATATTTGCAAATTAAGAAAGCGACCTTTTTCTCCACCTATAGAAAAAGACAACGCAACCTAAACAAGAACAAATACCAAAAAATGGCACAAAAACCTTCAACCCCTAAGGGGACAAGGGATTTCTCTCCTGTAGAAGTCGCAAAGCGCAATTATATTTTCGATACTATTAAATCGCAATTTGAAAAATTTGGCTTTCAGCCCATTGAGACGCCCAGTTTTGAAAATTCTGAAACTCTTATGGGAAAATATGGGGAAGAGGGAGACAGGCTCATTTTTAAGATCCTTAATTCGGGTGATTTTTTGAAAAAGGCCAATGAGAAAGCATACCTGGATAAGGACAGCAATAAGATCACGGCATCTATAAGTGAAAAAGCCCTTAGATATGACCTCACCGTTCCCTTTGCCAGGTATGTGGTGCAGCACCAGAGTGAAATTGAATTTCCTTTTAAACGCTATCAGATCCAGCCCGTTTGGCGCGCCGACAGGCCCCAAAAAGGCAGATTCAGGGAATTTTATCAATGCGATGCAGATGTGGTGGGAAGTGAAAGCCTTTGGCAGGAAGTAGAATTTGTACAACTTTATGATGCCGTTTTTACAGCACTAGGTTTAACCGGTGTTAGCATTAAAATCAATAATCGCAAGATCCTTTCAGGTTTTGCTGAAGTTATTGGAGAAAAGGATAGGTTGATAGATTTTACCGTTGCCCTTGATAAACTTGATAAAATAGGAGAAGAGGGAGTAAAAAAGGAAATGCTTGAAAAAGGTATTTCTTCAGAAGCGCTTGAAAAGATTCAACCCATTTTTAATAAGGAGGGAAGTTTTTCAGATAAAATAGATATTCTCACAGGGATCCTCACCTCTTCAGAAACGGGGAAACAGGGTATAGAGGAACTCAGGTTTGTTTATAATGCCGTTACAGAGCTTGGCCTGGATACTGCGACTCTGGAGCTGGATGTGACGCTTGCCAGGGGATTAAATTATTATACCGGGGCTATTTTTGAAGTTGCTGCGCCGGCAACTATTCAAATGGGTTCTATAGGTGGAGGGGGGCGTTATGATGACCTTACTGGAATTTTCGGACTTAAAAATGTGAGTGGGGTAGGAATATCCTTTGGCCTTGACAGGATCTACCTGGTTATGGAGGAGCTTGGATTGTTTCCCGAAACTGTCACCCAAAATACACGCGTACTGTTCATAAATTTTGGTGAAAAGGAAGCGCTCTACGCCTTAAAGGCAATAAGAGATCTGCGGCAAAAGGGGATATCAGCTGAGCTTTATCCAGAGGATGCCAAGATGAAAAAACAAATGAACTATGCCAATAAAAGGGAAATTCCCTTTGTAGTTCTTGCAGGGGTGGAGGAGATGGCTTCGGGTAAGTTTGGTCTCAAAAATATGAAAACCGGGGAACAACAAAAGCTCACTATTGAAGAGCTTACCAGCGGTTTAAAATAAACCTATCCAAAGCTTCAATGCGTTAATTCCAGAACCAATAGTTTAGAAAATTAAACCATGTTTTCGTTTCATGAATTAAATTCAGAAGACAAAAACATGGCTTTTAGACTAGGTTACTTTTAATTAACCACCGTATTGTTCCATCATCTCCCGTTGCATATTTTCAAGGCCTTCAAGCCCGTAAATACCTAAAATTGCAATATAAGAGATCACCATAAGCGCACTAAGCGCAATACCTATAATAGCCAGGATCTTTCCGGTTTTTACATTTTGATAACCGGTGTACATTTCAGGATTGGTGTTGTAAATGGCGGTGGCTTTTTGTGCCATTGACAGGGTGATCACCCCAAAAACAAGTCCTACAATACCATAGCAGCAACAGCCTACTATTGAAAGGATCCCGAAAACGAGAATTAGTGTTGAATTAGGAAGTTGTTGTCGTTGTAAATCCATGGTTTATTGATTTTGGTTAGTGGTTTGGTAAGAAAGTAAGTATTTTAAAAATATAACTTATTAAAATAATTCCCGCCGTAAATAAGATGAGGCTAATTTTAATAATATAATCAAATTTGAATTTAACAAAGAGGTTCAGGAAGACAAAACCCAGTAAAACCAAGATAGGATAGATTGCGGGGAACAAATTAAAAGCGGCTTTAAAATTTCCCTTAAATACCATTAAAAGTGCCCGCTGCCCGCCGCAACCATAGCAATCCATTCCAAAAAGCTCCTTGTTTAGGCAAGGCAGCAAAAGATCTTCCATCAAATAACCTGTTTTGGTTAGTTTGAAATTATAACTTTTTTTGAAACTACAATGCCGTCCCCTGAAGTAATTTTGATAATGTAAATGCCGCGACTTAAATTTCCCGTATATATTTCATGATACATATCGTTGGCGGTAGCTTTGATCTCTTTAATCTTACGCCCTCTGCTGTCAATGATCCCGATTGTTTCGATGGAAAGGCCGGCAGCAGAAATTACCTCGGCGCGGTTAAACGCATTATTCTGAAAAATTTGATATTCTTTCCCGGTTCCTTTATTTTCATCTCCTTCCTGAAGTTTTTTACTGAAAGTGAGACTTAGATCCTCATTAATTCCTTCAGTTACAGGGATGGTAATTTCCTGATCCTTTAGATTATAATAAATATTTTTTACTGAATCCCAAACGTAGATATTACCTGAAATGTGGTTCACCTCTGCCAGAGTTAAAGTTATTTCCTCGGGCCGGGTGGTAATAATTGATAAAGGGACAGGAGCATGAAAGTCGTCACGAACATCTATAAGGTATATGTCATTATTTAGTTTCCAGCCTGCATCTGTTTCAAGAGGGGAAAGGTTCTTGGCATCCATCGACCTGTCTGCTCCTGTGGTAGCCTCCCCATGCTTCGCAAGGATCAATTGCCGGACATATTTGCCTTTAAATTCTATGTTTAAACGGATCAATGGAATTTCTACAATTTTCGCCTCCGCCAACTTAAATTCACTCAATTGGGGGTTTTCTTTTTGGAATTCCCGGTATCGGTTTCTAAAATATACTTTACCCGTGGCCAGTCCTTCTACGATGAAACCCTGTGCTAGGGGAGAAAATCCACGGGCATAATATTCGCCGGTTCTCCCGGTTTCCGAGACCGGATTTCCCAATTCATCATACTTTTTAAAGACGGCAGGCACATAGCCGTTTCGGCCTAATGCAGGAGAATAAGCCCCGTAACCCCCTTCATAATCTTTTAAATAATGGGATGATACCGGCCTGGAATCCCAGAAATACGCAATCCCTGTTGTAGTGGTATTTTCCTCAAGGAACATATTTAGATCTAGTGCTGAAGGATATGGATTTCCCACCAGTAGGATCTCATTTTTATTAATATCCAGCGCAATAGTGCCTGTGTGTGGCCTTCCCCGAAAATCATAACGCTGTTCATTTCCGGGATTATTGTCTACCCCATAAAGTTTTATCTCGGTATTTGTACCATCAACTCCTTTCATGGTAAAACCTTCGCCAGGATTCACATTAAAATTATTACCAACATATTCCCAGTCTGAATATGCACTTCCAGATAGCTTATAGATCCAGCGGCCGGAGATCTTTAACGGATTCGCGTGACCATTAAGCTCCTGAGTAATTATCGCCTTCCGGCTATGGGTTAGGTCAAGTGGTTCATAAAAGATATTACCGAAGGAAGAATTTCCCGAAATATTTTCTACCGGTGAGCTCCAATAGTTGTAAGTATATGCAGTGGCTTTACCTTCCTGAAATACCGAGAGAACTCCTGTTCCGGAATTTTTGCTGTCTTCTGCCCCCTGTAACAACTGAGCTTCATTTCTTAGGTAAAAACTTGCTTCCAACTGGCCTGGAGGATTTTTAGCGAGGTAGATATCTTTTTGTACAAAGACCATCCCTCCCCGGGCATATAGGAAACTTTCTTTATTACCATTGGGTTTTATATACAGCTGGGAAAAACACCAAAAGGGCAAAAAAAATAGGCTTATAACGTATATTTGTTTCATTAAAACAATCGCTTTTTATAAAATTAGCATTTATATATTGGGGTTTCAGTTAATAAAAATCATTTAAGTGCTAAAAATCAGTTAATTATGGCTAAAAAAAACGATCAGTTGATCAATACTATTCTTATAATTGTAGGAGGTGCGATCCTTATTTATACCATTGCAGTTAAGGAGCCCATGCAATATATCCAGATCCTCGGCTTTATTATTATAATGTTTGGATTATACAGGGCAACCAACCACTGGGTAGAAACCAAAGACGACCATAAAGAAGAACAGGATCAACAGGAGAAGGAATTATGAAATTTGAGATCAACGATAGGGTAGAAGTTCTGGATGATGCGCTTAAAGGCCGGGTTGTGGCTATTAAAGGGGAAATAATATCTATAGAGACCAATGAAGGTTTCTCTCTGGATTTTAATGAAAATGAACTGGTAAAAACGGGAAATGAGCAAAAGTTACATATAGCTACTTCTAACGTAGCCTTTTCAGAAGTTATCAAAGAAAAACAAAGCCCCAGGAAAAATAAATCCGTTAAAATAAAGCCTAAGGAAAGAAATGCACCGCCAATGGAGGTGGATCTTCATATTGAAAAGTTGGTAAATTCCTTTAGAGGGATGTCGAATCACGAGATATTAAACCTGCAAATGGACACTGCAAGACGCCAAATTGAATTTGCTGCCCGTAAAAGGATACAAAAGATCGTATTTATTCACGGGGTAGGAGAAGGCGTTTTAAAAGCAGAACTGGATTATTTGCTGGGCCGGTATGACAACCTCAAATTCTATGATGCAGATTATCAGAAATACGGGATTGGTGCTACCGAAGTTTATTTTTTTCAAAATTCCTAGAAATTACCTTTTACCCCTCATTATTTCCCGGTTCCTCTTCCTCCTCACCAGGTACTGCAGGCACTTCAACAGCACCCGAGATAAAGCGACCCAATACTTTTGTTACAAAGGAGATCTCCTCTCCATCACCACCCTGATTTTTCAACTTAAGGTTTTGCACTTCAATAATTGACTCGTATCTTACGGCTATTGTGTTATCTACAAGATTTCCAACTTCACCCGCATACCTTTCAGTGGTAAATTGATCCAGATATCGTGGCAGGGTATTACCGGCATTTCTATTGGTTACGGGATCCAGGTTATTGGCTGTTACTTCCAGCCTCGTAGGTACCCCGTCACCGTCATCATCGGGATCCAGATAATTGGGTATTCCATCACCATCGGTATCCCTGTAGCCTTCTGCGGTAGGGTCTCCATCCTGACCTCTTATTTCAACGGAAGTGGGAACATTATCACCATCATCATCTTTATCAAGGTAGTCCGGCACACCATCTCCATCTGTATCACGGTTTTCAGCCATTCCCTCAAGATCTGAAGGAACCCCGTCACCATCATGATCCAGTCTTCCATCTGTGCGATTTGCAACTTCCATGGTTCTTATAATTACCCGTCCTCCCACACTTCTATATTCCTGGAGTACCCGTGGGTTGGCCGGCGGCACGTTTCCGCAGAAATAACCGGCAGGGAGTGGCCCATCATAGGTGCGGTATATTACCCGGTTTTCACCGGTAAGTTCTATAGTCACAGGTTGATCATCTACGGTTAAGGCATTATCTGCCGGAGACAATCTTGGGCTGTTAAGTTGTACCGTAAGACTTTCGTAAATATTATCTGTGTTTATATGATATAATAACTTATTGCGTCCCTCACTACATAAGGTGAAGGTTTCATCTTCAAATTCAAAGGTGGTTACTATAATGTCTCCATCATCACAGGAAGTGAGAAAAAACAATAATAAAATTACTTCGGCAAGGCTGCGCATATAGATCATTTTCAACAAAAATAAACTTTTAGGAATTTATGGCAGAGCATCCTATAAATTATTTATTTTCTTTTATTTTTGTGGACCATGAAAAAAGTTTACTTAGACAGTGCTGCAACCACGCAAATGCGTGATGAAGTAATAGAGAGAATGATCTCCGTAATGAAAGAAAATTACGGTAACCCTTCCTCAAGTCACGCCTTCGGGAGATCCTCAAAATCTTTGATCGAAAATGCCCGAAAAACTGTTGCGGGGTATTTGAATGTTTCAGCTTCTGAAATAATTTTCACTTCAGGAGGAACAGAAGCAGATAATCTTGCCCTTAATTCAGCTGTAAGAGATCTTGGGGTTAAAAGGATCATTACCTCCCGGATTGAACATCATGCGGTTTTATTCACCGTAACCCAGTTAAAAGAGTGCTTTGATGTACAGGTGGAGTATGTTGACCTGGATGAATGCGGAAATATAAAACCCGGGCATCTGGAAGAACTTTTAAAAGGATCCCAACATAAAACACTGGTAAGTTTAATGCATGTTAACAACGAAGTTGGAAACCTGCTCGACATTGCCAAAATTGGAAAATTATGCAAAGAATATAATGCGCTATTCCATTGTGACACAGTACAATCCATAGGTCATTTTGAACTGGACCTTTCACAGATCCCTGTTGATTTTACGGCGGTAAGCGCCCATAAATTTCACGGCCCCAAGGGTGTTGGATTTGCATTTATAAGAAAGAACAGCGGACTAAAACCTCTTATTTTTGGAGGTGAGCAGGAGCGTGGTCAACGGGCGGGTACAGAAAGCGTCCACAATATAGTGGGCTTGGAAGAAGCCTTGAAACTTGCCTATAAGAATTTAGAAGAAGAACGAGCTTATATTACGTCACTTAAGGAATATTTTATTGCAGAACTGCAGGAAAAGATCCCGGGAGTAAAATTCAATGGGGACTGCACCATAGCTGAAAAAAGCACTTATACCCTTATAAATGTTTGCCTGCCGGTAACTCAGGAAAAAGCCCTTATGCTTTTATTTCAACTGGACCTTAAAGGAATTGCCTGCTCTAAAGGCAGTGCCTGCCAAAGCGGAAGTGACAAGGGTTCTCACGTGCTAAATGCATTTTTATCTAAGGAAGACCTGGAAAAACCATCGCTGAGGTTTTCATTTTCTCATTACAACACCAAGGATGAAATAGATTACGTAGTTCAGGTCCTTAAAGATTTTATTGAATCCTGATCTTTAGAAACTGTAAATTGTATTCTGTAGAATGTTCTATTTCCGGTAATTGCAATCTGAATCATTGGTCAATTTTAGCTTGAAGCCAACATCCTGCTAAACCCAGAATCTCATTAAAATTACACTATACATTATACACAATACACCCTACAATCATCAGGCTATTTCCTGTGAAAGGTAGCCTCATAAGTGCTGCTGTTCCCAACATTATCTGTTACTATCACTTTCAGGTTATTTTCTGTATCTGTTACCACACCATCAGCGAAATAATGGGTAATGGTGTTATTCTTATACTCATATTCCATTAGAATGAACTTTCCATTAACGGTGGCCCTGTAGCTTTTTATTCCTGAAAGATCATCGGCGATCCTTAGCACAAGGCTGTTGCTCCCGGAGATCCACTGCCCGTTCTTAAAATTCACAGGGGTGATCACGGGTGCTTTTACATCTGATGCCAGCGTGTAATCCCCAAAGGTTCTTATTCCGGCGGTAAAGCGGTTTCCTTTTTTTGTTGTGGAATTATAGGATGGCCTTCCTCCATAGCCCAGGCGGGCAATGAACATTTTCTCCCTCTGTTCTGCAGTATACTTACTTACATCAAATCCTATAGTAATATTGCTGTGAATTGCGGTATCATCTTTATGGAAATACACCGTATCTCCTTTAAAATTAATATCAAGGTAGGTGTCGTAATACAAACTTCCTTTCGGGATAAAAATATCAACCCCATTTTCTTCAGCAGAAAAATTTTGATTGGCTTTCACGAAATAATCAGTTTCCTTAATTTTCTTAGGCTGAACATTTCCCGGTTGATTCCCCTGAACGGGAATACGAACAATTTTCTCATTCCCCGCCTGGTCCAGGACTTTGATGCTGTAAACATAATTAAGGCTATCCTGAACATTCACCACACCATTATTAACCACATTATTATAAATACTCAGTGGGTTATTGGGCCCTACAAACAATTGCTTGATCCGGCTTTTGTTGTTGCTGAAGTATTCATAATCTATAAGTTGGTTGAGGTGCCTGGTTTCGGTAAATGAAAAGCGGTCCATATTCATTTCGAACACTACATCTCCATTAAGTCGTGCTTCTATTTTATAAACCCCGTTATTATTGGCTGCTCCATCCTGTTTGTCAAATGCGGCAATTCCAAATCCTATATCGCCGCAGGCATTTATTTGATCCGTTCTGAAAGAGCCATCGGCCACCGGTATAAGGCGTAATCGCTGCCTGTTTGCAGAACCATTTACATGGGCCTCCTCTCCAAGCGGATAAGCATACAAACTGGTAATGGTTGGGGGTTGGGAATCTTTTACCTTAATCCCAAATAATTTAGGATTCATGGGGCGTTGGGAACCATCCCTTATTTCAAAATGCAAATGTGGGCCTCCACTACCGCCGGTATTTCCGCTAAACGCTACCAGGCCACCCTGGCTTACCGGTAAAACTCCTGCTTCAGGATATATTTCAACTTCGTAAGATTCCCGTTCATATTGTATCTTTTTAATATAAGCTTCAATTTCAGGTGAGAATTTCTGCAAATGCCCGTAAACTGTGGTATATCCATTGGGATGTTGAATGTATAATGCTTTTCCGTAACCATAAGTGGCAACATTAATTCTACTCACATAACCAGAAGCGGCCGCAAGTATATTCAGGCCTTCCCGTTGCTGGGTTTTAATGTCGAGGCCACTGTGAAAATGATTGGAACGCAACTCGCCAAACGTGCCCGAAAGGACAAGATCTACATCCAGTGGGCTATTAAAATATTCAGTAGGGACCTGGGGTTGGGCCCATATTCCCGATGTAATTAAAATAAAAAGCAGGGCAAAATTCTTCTTCATGATTTAGGGTTTTCAGCAATATTTTGGGATGCTAAAGATAATTAAAGTTTTAGAGAAAAAATAACGCACTGGGACTCTGCTTATTATATTAATATGCAAGCTTTTTGAAAATAGATTTAAAAGTATTGGGAAATTTCATGCGGTATGTTAACTTTGTGGGAATAAGTAGCACGTTGAGCTTTTATGAGTGATTTGACAGAAATAGTTGATAACCTTGAAAATAGAATAAGCAAGTTGCTTCATAAGTATGATGCTTTAAAGCAATCTTATCATTCTAATCAGGAGGAATTGACATCTGTAAAAAAGGAAAACATAAGATTAACAGAGGAAATTGAGAACTCTCTTAACCGTGTTCAAACACTTCAGGCCGCCAACGCGATGCTGGGCAGTAATGATTTTAAAAGAGAGACCAAGCTCAAAATAAACAGTCTGATACGTGAAATTGATCAATGTATCATTCAGTTATCAGAATAAATAAAAGAAATGTCTGACGCGCTAAAGATTAAATTGTCAATTGCAGATAGGGTTTATCCCCTTACCATTCAGGCCCATCAGGAAGAAGGGCTTAGGAAAGCTGCAAAGAAGATTGAGGCGATGATCAAGCAATTTGAGCAAAGTTATGCCGTGAGGGATAAGCAGGATGTTTTGGCTATGTGTGCCTTACAGTTTGCTGCCCAAACCGAGCAAAAAAGTATTAATAACAGCAACGAAGTGCAACTGGCAGAAGATAAATTGAAATATCTCAATGACCTTCTCCAACAGCATCTGGCAACATAGTTCTTTAAAATAAAAGGTTTACTGCCTGTATTAGTCATTTTTTTGATAAACTCAACAAGGATTCTTTAAAGAGGGTGAGTTTTAGTTGTAAAAGCGTGCCGTCTTAGAGCGGATACTTGATCAGCTTGTTAGCCCTAAACGTGTTTTAAGGAGTTTATACAAAATCGAAGCTAATGCAGGCTTTTTTTTTACATTTAACTTAAATATATGGAGACAACAACAACTATAATAATTTCTGTTTTTATTGGTCTGGTTTTAGGCTATATCATTGCTAAGATCCTGGAAAGGAACAATGCAAGTAAAGTGATACAACGCGCCAAGAAATCGGCCGCTGCAATTTTAAAAGAAGCCAAAAGCGAAGCAGAGTCAATAAAGAAAGATAAGATCCTTCAGGCAAAAGAAAAGTTCATAGAATTAAAAAGTGAACATGAAAAGGTGATCCTGGGTAGAGATAAGAAGATTGGGGAGGCCGAAAAGCGCATTCGCGATAAAGAGTCACTTGTGTCCAGCGAGCTGGCCAAGAACAAGAATCTGAATAAGGACCTTGAGGATAAGGTAAAGGATTATGATCACAGGAATGAGTACCTAGAAAAGAAACAACAGGAGATAGATAAATTACACTTTAGTAAAATCCAGCAACTGGAAGTAATTTCAGGCCTTTCGGCCGAGGAAGCCAAAGCCCAGTTAACAGAATCACTGAAGGATACCGCCAGGGCAGAGGCTATGTCGCTTATTCAGGATACTATTGAAGAAGCTAAGCTTACAGCCCAGCAGGAAGCAAAGAAAATTATTATTACCACGATTCAACGTATTGGAACTGAAGAAGCAATTGAAAATTGTGTATCGGTATTCAACCTTGAAAGTGACGATGTAAAAGGGCGTATAATTGGTAGGGAAGGCCGTAATATCAGGGCCATTGAAGCTGCCACGGGAGTGGAGATCATTGTAGATGATACGCCGGAGGCCATTATTCTATCATGTTTTGATACCGTACGAAGAGAGGTTGCAAGACTTTCCCTTCACAAACTGGTTACAGATGGCCGTATCCACCCTGCCCGTATTGAAGAGGTTGTTAAAAAGACCAGGAAACAAATTGATGAAGAGATCATTGATATAGGAAAACGTACTGTTATAGATCTTGGGATTCACGGGTTGCACCCGGAATTGATCAAGGCGGTAGGTAGAATGAAATACAGGTCTTCTTACGGTCAAAACCTTTTACAGCACTCGAGAGAGGTAGCTAAATTATGCGGGGTGATGGCAGCAGAATTAGGATTGAATACCAAACTGGCCAAACGTGCAGGTCTTTTACACGATATAGGAAAGGTTCCAGATACTGAGACTGAAATGCCACACGCACTACTTGGAATGCAGTGGGCTGAAAAATATGGGGAAAAACCGGAAGTTTGTAACGCTATTGGAGCTCACCACGATGAAATTGAAATGAATTCACTCCTATCGCCATTGGTACAGGTTTGTGACGCCATAAGCGGGGCAAGACCGGGTGCGAGAAGACAAGTGCTTGATTCCTACATCCAACGATTGAAGGATCTTGAGGAGATTGCTTTTGGTTTTGGCGGAGTTAAAAAAGCTTATGCTATCCAGGCGGGTAGAGAATTAAGGGTAATTGTTGAGAGTGAAAAAGTAACCGATGATAAGGCGGCTACTCTATCCTTTGAGATCTCACAAAAGATCCAGACAGATATGACATATCCCGGCCAGGTAAAAGTAACCGTAATAAGGGAAACAAGAGCAGTGAATATTGCAAAGTAAATTTTCATAAATTACTTGTAATCACACTTTAAGAAAAGATAACTGCAATGTATAAATTAAAAAGCCTTTGAGATCTTCAAAGGCTTTTTTCATATCATTATTTAAATATTTAAAGATTACTTTTCCTTGTAATCATCTTCATCATAAATGTTGGAATAGGAGTTACCTTTGGTAACAAAAAATTCCCCGGTTACATATCTGTAATGTTTGTCTAATTCAGAAATCTTATGAAGCTCATCTTCCGTTAAGCTTACGCCCGCGCTTCCAAGATTTTCAATGATGCGTTGCGGGGTAGTGGATTTTGGAATTACTGCAGTACCCCGAATAAGATGCCATTTTATTAAAACCTGTGCTGGTGAGGCGCCATGTTTTTTAGCGATTTGAACAATAGTACTGTTTTCAAGTAAAGAAGGTTCATTACTAGCCTTCATAGCACTGGATCTGTCCCCACTACCCAGCGGAGAATATGCAGTTAAATGTATATTATTCCGGCTGCAGAATTCCAGCATTTTATGTTGCTGCAGGAAAGGATGCAGTTCAATTTGATTCATTTCGGGCGGTTCGGGAGAATCTTCGATCAACTCCTCAAGCCTGGGAATACTAAAATTTGATACTCCCACATGTTTAGATAAACCCAGGTCTCTTGCTTCAAGCATTTTATTCCATGTATCAATTATGGGCGCCTCATCCAGGGATAGATATTCGTCATTCGATTGTGGAAAAGCAACGCCGGGCTTAAAGGCAACCGGCCAGTGAATAAGGTAAAGATCAAGATATTCCAGCTGCAAATCTTTTAAAGTGATTTTAAGAGCGGGGATCACATCCTCTTTTAAATGGGCATTGTTCCAAAGTTTGGAAGTGATCCAGAGGTCCTCTCGTTTTACTTTGCCTTCTTTAAAGATCTCGGCCAGGGCCTCTCCAATTTCGGCTTCATTTCCGTAAGTAGCAGCACAATCAATGTGTCTGTACCCATTTCTAATTGCCGTTTTAACGGCTTCTCCCACTTCGCCTTTGCCAGACTTCCACGTTCCAAGTCCTATCGCGGGCATTTCATCTCCATTGCTGAATTTTAATTTTAACATAGCTAATATTTTTTCTTCAAGATATGAAGGAATAGGGACAGCTACCAGAACCCGGGAGTATTTAGCACAATTTTAGTAATTGCTTCGCGGGTGGAAATCTTTAATCACCTCTCTCAAATGACTTTTATCCACGTGCATATAGATCTCTGTGGTGGTGATGCTCTCATGACCCAGCATTTGTTGGATCGCCCTTAGATCGGCCCCATTCTCAAGGAGGTGGGTTGCAAAGGAATGCCGGAAGGTGTGCGGACTTATATTTTTATTAAGATTGGCCGTGAGCGCCAAATTTTTTACAATAGTAAAGATCATGGCACGGGTAAGCTTATTTCCCCTTCGGTTAAGAAAGACAACATCTGAAGCTAATTTTTTTACAGAGACCCTGTTTCTTGAATTTTCCAGATATTGGGTGATATAATTTTGGGTGATTTCTCCAATAGGAACGAAACGTTCCTTATCTCCTTTCCCGGTGATTTTTATAAAACCTTCCTGAAAGTATAGATCAGAGATATTAAGATCAATTACTTCTGAAACCCGCAAGCCACAGCCGTAGAGAGTTTCAATAATAGCACGGTTTCTTTCACCTTCATTGGTGCTTAAGTCTACGGCCGCAATCAAGTCATCAATCTCATTAAGGGAAAGGGTATCTGGCAATTTACGCCCTGTTTTGGGTGATTCAATCAATTCCATAGGATTGTCATCACGGTACCCTTCAAAAATGAGGTAATTAAAAAAGCTTTTAAGTCCCGAAATAATTCTGGATTGTGACCGGGCATTCAGGATCTTGGCAACCTCATAAATGAAATGCTGAAGGATCTCCCCTGTAATTTTTGTAGGAGAAACCCTTATTTCATTTGTGCTTAAATGGTTAATAAGTTTGGAAATATCTAAGGAATAGTTTTGAACCGAATTTTTTGCAAGGCCCCGTTCTATCAGTAAAAAATGCTCAAAATCCTTTTGTGCTTGTTGCCAGTTCATTAGCCAGGTTATTAACAATTTGTGTTTCAGTATTAGTAATACTTTATGTTTTAATAAGCTTTCCTTAACAAATGTAAGTCTAATTTTGTCCACGAACTTTAAAACTAGAAAATATGAAAAAGTCATTTTTAGCAATAGCGATTGGATTATTTGGATTTACAGCTACTATGAACGCTCAGGAATCTGTTATGTTTGGAGCGAAAGGTGGGGCTAACTTTGCAACCTTTGCGGGAGACGGGGTGAATGCCTGGAATGACCCTTCAGGAAGAACTTCCTTCCACCTGGGTATGTTGGCAGAAATTCCATTATCGGAGCGTTTCTCAATTCAGCCGGAGGTTTTATATTCAGGACAGGGATATGATATTTCCAACAGGAACAATGCCGATGATATAGAATATCAATTGGATTATATAAATGTACCGGTAATTGCAAAGGTGTATGTTTTTGATGGGTTTGCTCTTGAAGCAGGGCCGCAGGTTGGATTTTTGGTAAAAAGTGAAGTAGATTACAAACCTTCCACCGTTAATGAAGGAGATATTTCATTAAATGAGGACCAGTTCAATACTGTAGATTTTAGTGTTGCTTTAGGTGCTTCCTATAAGTTTAGAGGTGGATTTTTTCTAAGCGGACGTTATAATATTGGTCTAAGTGATATTTATGATGACAGTTTCGCGAACAACATCTTCTCTGGTGCAGATGCTAAACACTCTGTAATCCAGGCCGGTGTAGGATTTATGTTTTAATAAATCTTAATTAAGTTATTTGAAAGGTGCAGGAATTTTCCTGCACCTTTTTTTGTTTTCAGGATTTTTTAAGCCTACTACTTTTTCTATTTTTAGATATTTATAAATCTCCCCTTAATGAAGAAGAAAATATTATTTTCACTGCTATCGTTTTTCTTTTTACAAGAGTCCTTTGCACAATTTACTTTTGGAGCTAAGGCAGGGGTAAACCTGGCAAATATTGAGGTGCAGGAATTTAATTCTCAAAATCGTACCGGTTTTCACGCAGGGTTTTTGGCAGAGATAACCTTTGGGAAACGCTTATACTTTTCTACGGAAGTTTTATATTCATCTCAGGGATTTAAAGATGTAGAGAATTCTACAGAAAATGAATCTTCCAGGGAATTCGCTACAGAATTGGGTTATTTACAGTCTCCTTTCCTTTTAAAATACAGGATCATAGAAGGTTTGAATATTCAGGCGGGGCCACAAATGGGGTTATTGATTTCGGCGATCACGAGAGGACCGGATTCAAAACAGGATGACAAATATCTCTATTCAGATTTTGATTACGGGATGACTTTTGGACTTGGTTATAAATTTTATCAGGGATTATTTGTTCAGGGAAGATACAATTGGGGATTAGGTACTATATATGAAAAGGATAAGCTACCACAAGCCGGTAATGAAGAAAATGCCAGAAACAGGGTGATTCAGTTTTCAATAGGGTATATGTTTTGAAGATTTTTCATTAAATGTAGATTTAAAATAGGTGTGAGGTAAGTCTTACACCTAATTTTTTGAAAATAATTGAACGTATCTTAAAAATTACTAGCTTTATGTTATATAACCAATTAAATAATTAGATTATGAAAAATCATTTACTTATTGTAATTATTTCTCTTATGTCTTTAGGGGGAGCCCAGGCTCAGGAGTATTTTAATTTTGGGGTCAAGGGAGGTGTGAATTTTGCTACACTTACAGGGGATGATGCAGATGAGCTGGATGCGAAAATGAAAACAGGTTTTCATTTGGGAGTATTAGCTGAAATAATGATCTCCGATAAATTCGGAATTCAACCGGAGGTGCTCTATTCTTCCCAGGGAGCAAAGTCTGATGTCGCAATGTTTGAGGAATTTGGAGGAAATGTGGACGTAGATATTAAACTGGACTACATTGCCGTACCGGTAATGTTGAAGTATTTTGTTGCACCAGGCTTCAGCCTTGAAGCGGGACCACAGTTCTCCTTTTTATCAAAATCTGAAATCGAGGCTGAATTTGGAGGTGAAACAGAAACTGAGGATATCAAAGATGACACCGAGTCTTTTGACCTTGGGGCAGCCTTTGGGGTTGGCTATGGATTACCACAGGGATTTCTTGTACAGGCCAGGTATGTTATGGGCTTCTCTGATGTTTATACAGATTCTGATGCCAGAAACAGCGTGATACAGCTTTCGGTAGGTTGGAAATTTTAAAGATAAAATAGGCGATGTTTTCATTATGTCAATGAAAACCTCAAAATATCAAAACGACGTGAGATTCCCTTACGTCTTTTTTAATGCCCTTATAATTTAAACTGTTCATAAAAGTTGTAAATTTATGATACACAACCAATTAAATAATTGAAATATGAAAAAATCTTTCTTTATTGTATTAATTGCATTATTTTTCATTTCTTCTGCTTTTTCTCAAAGCAATTTTAGGATTGGAGTAAATGCAGGTATCCCCGTGGGGGACATTGAAGAATTCACCACTTTTCAGTTAGGAGCAGATGTGGCCTATCTCTATCCTGTTTCCAACCTATTTAGCGTAGGAGCATTGGCAGGGTATTCCCGATATTTTGGAGATGATGTTTCAACTCCTCTTGGAAATATTAACGTAGATGATATTTCATTTCTTCCCATCGCCGCATCGGCCCGTTTCGGATTTGAAAATTCCTTATTCGTAGGTGCAGACCTGGGATACGCTGTAGGCCTGGACGATGGCAATGACGGCGGATTCTATTACCGACCCAAACTTGGATATGCATTTGGACCGGTTGCCTTAATCGCATCATTTTCCGGGATAAGTGTAGATGGAGGAGACGTTTCCTCAGTTAACCTGGGCGTGGAGTTTGGATTTTAACTTTAAAGAACTTATTTAAAAAACGGAGGGCCAACTGGCCCCCGTTTTTCATTTCTATAACTCATATATCTCTGCTTTTTTAGTGGCTAAAATTTAAATATCTTTAGACCATGAAATTACTTATTATCAATGGCCCCAACCTGAACCTACTGGGAACACGCGAGCCGGACACTTATGGGAAGGAAAGTTTTGAAGATTATTTTTCAAAACTTCAGTTTAAGTTTCGTGAAACCGAATTGTCCTATTACCAAAGCAATATTGAGGGGGAGCTTATAGATCGCCTTCAGCAAGCCGATAAGGAATTTGACGGGGTGATCCTCAATGCAGCTGCTTATACACATACATCTATTGGAATTGGAGATGCTGTAAAAGCTATTTCTATTCCGGTAGTGGAGGTGCATATATCAAATACTTTCTCCCGGGAAAGTTTCCGTCATACCTCTTATATTTCAGCAAATGCAAAAGGGATTATAATAGGTTTTGGCCTTCCGGTTTATGACCTGGCTATCCAAAGTTTTATAAACAAATAAAATGTCAAAAGCCTATCTTAACTGGAGTAGTGGAAAAGATGCGGCCTATGCTTTATACTTACTTCAGCAGGAAAAAAAGATCAAAGTGGGCAAATTGGTCACCACTATCAATGCTGAAGTAAACAGAATTTCCATGCACGGTGTACGGCTTGCACTTTTGCAAAAACAGGCAGAAAGTCTTCAGCTTCCCCTTCATATTATTTCCCTTGATGGAAATGTATCTATGAATGAGTACAACGCTGTTATGCAAAAGAGTATAGATCTTCTTAAAGCCGAAGGTTTTACGCATAGCATTTTTGGGGATATTTTCCTGGAAGATCTCCGGTCTTACCGCGAAGAACAATTGCATAAAGTGGGTATAAAAGCGGTTTTCCCCTTGTGGAGGATGGATACCGCCCAATTAATGCGGGAATTCATTTCAGCAGGTTTCAAGGCTATTACTGTGTGTGTCAATGCCAAATTGCTTGATGAGTCTTTCTGCGGTAAGATCATAGACCAGCAATTTCTTAAAGATCTACCTTCACATATTGATCCCTGTGGAGAAAATGGGGAATTTCACAGTTTCGTATTTGACGGTCCTAATTTTAAATTTCCGGTGGAATTTGAAAAAGGGGAAATAATTAAAAGATCCTTTGTTCAAAAAGAGAAAAAGGAGGATAACTGTTTTACAAATAAGGAGACTTCCTGGGATACAGAATTTTGGTACTGCGACCTGATCCCCAAATAGGTTTAACGAAAATTGCCCTGCAAAAATATTACAGGGCAATTAGATTTATATTTTCGTCTAACGTCTACAAATGTATTACTTCATCATAAGCCGCAGCTACCGCTTCCATTACAGCCTCACTCATTGTAGGATGGGGATGAATAGCTTTTAACACTTCGTGTCCGGTAGTTTCAAGTTTACGTCCTAACACAGCTTCCGCAATCATATCTGTAACTCCTGCGCCAATCATATGGCACCCTAACCATTCCCCGTATTTGGCATCAAAGATCACTTTCACAAAACCATCTGGAGTTCCGGCGGCTTTAGCTTTTCCTGAAGCTGAGAATGGGAATTTTCCAATCTTTAATTCGTAACCGGCTTCTTTTGCCTGTTTTTCAGTCATTCCTACAGATGCTATTTCGGGAGTAGCATAAGTACAACCCGGAATATTACCGTAATCAATTGGATCTACGTGCATTCCCTTGATCTTTTCAACACAGGTAATACCTTCCGCAGATGCCACGTGTGCCAGTGCTGGTCCTGCAACTACATCACCAATTGCATAAATACCCGCTACATTGGTCTGGTACCACTCATTAACCACGATCTTGTCCTTATCTGTCTTTATTCCAAGATCTTCAAGCCCAATATTTTCAGTATTAGTTTTAATTCCCACAGCGGAAAGTACTATGTCTGCTTCAAGAGAAATTTCTCCTTTGGCAGTTTTCACTTTTGCCTTTACACCTTTTCCTGAAGTATCAACGCTTTCTACTGAAGAATTGGTCATTACCGTAATTCCCGCCTTTTTGATGCTTCTCTCAAATTGTTTGGAGATCTCCTCATCTTCCAATGGCACAACATTTGGCAAAAACTCCACGATGGTAACCTCTGTTCCCATGGCATTGTAAAAATGTGCAAATTCAACTCCAATTGCCCCGGAGCCTACCACTATCATAGATTTTGGTTGCTCCTTAAGGGTCATTGCCTCACGGTATCCAATGATCTTTTTTCCATCCTGCTTAAGGCTTGGAAGTTCTCTGGATCTTGCACCTGTGGCTACTATAATATGGTCTGCCTGGTATTCGGCAGTCTTTTCATTCTTATCTGTTACAGCAACTTTTTTACCTGCCTTTAATTTTCCAAAACCTTCAATTACGTCAATTTTGTTTTTTTTCATAAGGAACTGAACTCCTTTGCTCATTCCTTCCGCCACGTTCCTGCTGCGTTTTACCACGGCGCTAAAATCCTTATCAGGGTTTTGAAGTGTTAATCCGTAATCTTCGGCATGTTTTAAATAATCAAAGACCTGTGCACTTTTTAAAAGAGCTTTGGTTGGAATACAACCCCAATTTAGACAAACCCCACCCAGGCTTTCTTTTTCAACTATAGCGGTTTTAAACCCTAATTGTGAAGCGCGAATGGCGGTTACATATCCTCCGGGTCCACTTCCTAAAACAATGATATCGTATTTACTCATATTTGGAAATTTTTGTAACAGTTTAAGAAGTTGCGAATTTAAGGAATTATGGGCTAATCTAAAAGTCTTATAAACCTTTACGCTTATGTAAATGGCCATAAAAATTAAACGGGCTTAATCCTCCCTAGGATAAGCCCGTTCAATTCAACTCAATTTTTTATTTTAATTATCTAAGCTGGCCTTTATAACATCATTAGGTTCAAGGTTCAGGCCTTTCATAACTGCATTCATATTTGAAAGATCTACTCCCGAAGTTGCAAATTCACCAGGAATTATTGCAATTCTTAAAACCTGGTTTTGGGTATAGGATGGATCCAGGGTGGCAAAATCTATGGTCCCGTCTAAAAAGATCAAAACGTCAAAAAAGGTGTAATCAAAATTATATTGTAAAGCGCCTCCATCAAGAAAATAGGTTTGCGGAAGCATTCTGAAAACTTCCACCGGTGCTCCACCGGCAGTTCCATCTTCTCCTACCTTAAGGTATACCAGCACAACATCTGTTTCAAAGACTTCAACATTCGCATCATTAAAATCCAGAAACAGCTCATAATTGTTGGCCGCTGTAAAACTACCTTCCAGATCAATTACAGTTGCGATAAGACCATTCTCTCCCTGGGGGCCCTCAGGGCCAGGGGGTCCCTGCGGGCCGGCGGGGCCATCACTACTGCAGGAGGATAAAACAAATGCTGAACAAAATAATAAAGTGAATAATTTTTTCATGTTTGAAAATTTAGGTTATTTTTTAAATTCAATACTGGCCGAATTCACGCAATAACGCTGGCCGGTTTGGGTAGGGCCATCGTCAAAGACGTGGCCTAAATGGCTGCCGCATTCGGCACATAGGATCTCTGTTCTTATCATACCAAAGGTTTTATCCTGTACATATTCTACACTTCCTTCTATGGCGTTATCAAAACTTGGCCAGCCGCAGCCACTTTCAAATTTTGAATCACTTTCAAAAAGTTTGGCATTACAGGCAGCACAATGATATTCCCCATTTTCAAAATGTAGATTATACTTGCCGGTATGGGGCGCTTCGGTGCCTTTCTTTCTTAACACCTTGTAACGGTCTTCTGAAAGGATCTTCTTCCATTCTTCTTCAGATTTTTCAACCTTGTATTTTTTCATGCTAATGTCTTTATACAATTATTTTTTCCCGTCCGGTATGAATTTCATAGCGACTCCGTTTATACAATGCCGTTTTCCGGTGGTTTCCCGGGGCCCATCATCAAAAAGATGTCCAAGATGCCCCCCGCAATCGGCACAGTGGACTTCATCTCTTTCGAACCCCAATTTTGAATCGGCTCCATAAGCAACGGCCCCTTCAAGGGGACGGTCAAAACTTGGCCAGCCAGTACCGCTTTCAAATTTATGTTTGGTAAGATAAAGTTCATTGCCACAGGCAGCACATACAAATGTTCCGGGTTCTTTGATTTTATTCAGGTCACTGGAAAAGGGCCTTTCTGTTCCTGCTTTTCTTAAAACTGTAAATTGGGCGGGAGTCAATTCGCTTTTCCATTCAGCTTCTGTTTTAGAGACTTTATATTGAGGGGTTTGTGAGGATTGTTTTTTCTGGGCATTGGAATTACATCCTATCAAAATCATGGCAAAAAAAGCCAGCAATACATTTTTCATACTTTTTTCTTTAAAAGTACAAAGTTTAAGCCTCGAAAAACGTTGTGATTTTGTTAATTACCTCAATATTCCCTAAAACCTTCCGGTGTCCCAGACCTTTGGTTATAAAGAGTTCTCCATTTTTCAAATTATTTTTGATCTCATAGGCAGAACTCACATGCACATCTACATCATCTTCATCATGGATCACCAGAGTTGGGATCTTTACCTTTAAAGCCGAAAACGCTCCGGAGAGATTATCCATATCTTCGCCAAATTTTTTGTCGAAATAAGATTTCATTTTTTTTGCAACTTTAAGGTTGAGCTGCATATTTTGCGCAAATTCCCGGGTAATATGCGTGACGCTGTTGGCTGTTCCAATTATTACAAGTTTTTGGAAAGAGGATTTGTTTTTGATCGCTTTTAGAAGGGACATGCCTCCAAGGGAATGGCCCACTGCGCCATAAAACGGACCGTAAATTTTATCTATAAAATGAATGCTGTCTATAAAGTAAGGCATCATACTCATTTTGCCGGGCGCCTTCCCGTGTGCGGGCGCGTCAAAACTAAAAACCTCATAACCCTCTTTAATTAAAGTAAGAGCGATATCCGGCATTTGTGTACCACGGCCACTCCAACCATGAGCCAGCAGGATCTTTTTGCCTGAATTGGCCGAGGTATTTTTATAGATCACAATCTTTCTGTTAATTGAAGTCACAGTAGCAGTTTCCTCTAAAAAAAGCGTATCCATTTCTTTTTCACGTTTAGGCAAACTATACCTGAAAGGTTTTAGAAAAAGCCAGGCTGCAAATCTTGTAGCGAGGTAAGGAGAGAGAAAAGTTAATATTTTTCCCGTGGTAAGTATATAATTAGGAGTGAGAAGAACCTGCACAGGGGTTCCCTTTTTGTGAGCTTTAGCCATATAATTAAAACCTGCAAGATATAAATTTAGCCCGGCTTATGCTTTAAACCAATAATGCGAAATTTCATAATGGTATTATTTTTGAAAACATTCATTATGTTAAAGCGAACATAAACCTAAAACTTCAGAGGAGACTCTTTTGTACATTTATCAAATAAAAACCAAAAATTATGAGTTTTAGAAATTTTTTTATAGTTGCAATTACAGTTCTCTCATTAGCAGGCTGTAAGACTAATCCTTTTACAGGGGAGAAGAACCTTAACTTTGTTTCCAATGAACAATTGTTCCCTATGGCCTTTCAGCAATATGATCAATTCCTTGCCGAAAACAAAGTGATTACCGGTACAGCAGAAGTTAATACCGTTAAAAATGTAGGTCAAAAGGTAGTAACAGCAGCCGAGCGATACTTAAATGCAAATGGATACCAGGGATATTTAAATGATTTTCAATGGGAATTCAACGTTGTTCAGGATGAAGCGGTAAACGCCTGGGCTATGCCTGGTGGTAAGATAGTTTTTTATACGGGAATTTTACCTGTAGCCGCAAATGAAACCGGGATCGCGGCAATTATGGCGCATGAGGTAGCTCACGCCCTTGCAGATCACGGAGCTCAACGTATGAGTGCGGCACAGTTACAACAGCTTGGTGCAGTTGCGGGAAGTGTTGCTGTAAGTGGAAGAAGCCAGCAAACCCAGCAAATTTTTGCCCAAGCCTATGGTCTTGGTAGTCAACTGGGAGTAATGCTACCATTTAGCCGTAGCCATGAGACTGAAGCAGACAGGATTGGTCTTACTTTAATGGCCATTGCAGGATACGAACCCGCGGAGGCTGCCAATTTATGGAAAAGAATGGCTGCCCAAAGCAGTGGGGGAGCACCACCGGAATTCTTAAGTACTCACCCTGCTACTCAAACAAGAATTAATAACATAAATAAGTGGGCCCCGGAAGCTAAAGCTGAAGCAAGAAAATATGGGGTAACCAGCTTTAAATAATAAGCATAAAATATATTTAGAGAAAGCTGTCCAATACGGGCAGCTTTTTCTATTTTTAAACCATGAAAGATCTCCCCAAAGGAAGTAAGAAATTGTTGAATGCCTGGGCATTTTATGATTGGGCTAATTCTGTTTACAGTCTTGTGATCGCTTCGGCGATCTTTCCTATTTTTTATGGCGCCATTACAATAATTAAAGATAAGGATGGAAAGATCCTGGATGATACCGTTGAATTCCTGGGCTTCAGTTTTAATAACGATTCCCTTATAAGTTATGTTACCGCCCTCGCCTTTTTGGTGGTATCTGTAATAAGCCCGTTTCTATCAGGGATCTCAGATTATATAGGTAATAAAAAATCCTTTTTAAAATTCTTTTGTTACCTCGGGGCTTTCTCAACCATTGGATTATATTGGTTCAGTCTCGAATTTCTTTGGTTTGGGTTGCTTTGCTATTTTCTGGCTTTGATAGGGTTTTGGGCCAGCCTCGTATTTTATAATTCTTATTTGCCAGACATCGCTTTCCCGCATCAACAGGATAAGATAAGCGCCAAAGGTTTTTCCATGGGGTATATAGGCAGCGTAATATTACTTGTTATTTGCCTCGGTATGATCCTTAATTATGAATCATTCGGATTTGAAAATGAAGGCATGCCAACACGTATGTCCTTTGTTCTTACGGGAGTATGGTGGATAGCCTTTAGCCAGTATACTTATTATTATCTTCCAAAAGGAAATAAGGGGACAGGCCTTACTAAAGATATCCTGTTCAACGGCTTTAGGGAGTTGAAAATGATTTGGAATGCTATGCAGCATCAACTTAGGTTAAAACGCTACCTCGTGGCTTTTTTTACTTATAGTATGGCCGTACAAACCATCATGATCATTGCTACCTATTTTGGAATTGAGGAGCTGGATTGGGGTGAGCAGAATTCTACCACTGGATTAATTATAAGCATTCTTCTTATACAACTTGTGGCAATTGCCGGTGCCACTTTAACCTCACGACTGGCATTGAAAATTGGAAATATAAAAGTGCTTATTTACCTGAATCTATTCTGGATTGCTATTTGTATCTATGCCTATTTTATTACTACGCCCCAACAATTTTATGTAGCTGCGGGGAGTGTAGGTTTAATTATGGGAGGGATCCAGGCCCTTTCAAGATCTACTTATTCAAAAATGATCCCTTCCAATACCCTGGATACAGCAAGTTATTTCAGTTTTTATGATGTGTCTGAAAAAATAGGAATTGTAATAGGGATGGTCCTATACGGGGTAGTGGCACAGCTTACGGGGAGTGTTAGAAATGCAATAATTTTCCTCGTGATTTTCTTTATTGCAGGGGTTTTCCTGCTTCTAAGGGTACCAAAAGAAGAGGTAATTGTTTAAAGGCTTTTTAACAGAAAAGAAAAACCACGAACACTGCTCAATGAGTATTCGTGGTTTAACAAACCGGATAACTTAAAATTTATTTTTTGGAAACTTTTCCTGAACCTGAAGTTTTAAAACTTTGTTTCGCAGGATCTCCCATATATGTAATGTCTCCGGAGCCTGATATATTTGCATTTAACTCATTACTTACTGAAATTTCTATGTCTCCCGAACCTGTAACAGATGCAGTAACATTTTCGGCTTTGAAATCGAAGGCGAGAAAATCACCTGAGCCTGTAACTTTACATTTTAGCTCCCGGGTGCTGCCTTTTAATTTTACGTCACCAGATCCTGTAAGAGTTCCATCCAGGGTTTGTGTTTTGATATCAAGGTTCATGTTTCCAGAGCCTGTTACGCTTACATTAAAATCACGGGCGGTTATAGGATCTGAATTACGAATATGTCCTGAACCCGTTAAGCTTAGTGCGGCCAGGTCTTCAAATGTTACAACAAGTTTAATAGGATAGTTTTTTGAAGGTTGTAAATTAACCCCTTTCTTAATTCCTATTTTTAACAGCCCACCACTTACTTCGGTTTCAATAAACTCCATTAAATTGCTTTCTGCCTCCAGGTCAATTTTACCTTCTTTTCCTGCAACCAACTGCACTTCCATCATTCCTGTTACCGCAATACGGTCATAATCATTTAGGCTTCTTGTTTGTTTTAACACTTCCTTGTTGCCAACTACCTTCTCATTGCTCCACCACTGGGCATTTGCAGAAGTAACTGTAAGGATAAAAATACCGGCTAATAGAATTAATTTTTTCATGTTTTATTAAAGTGTTTAGGGTTTATTTTTTTTGAAATGTTATTCCTCCATAACTGGAATTGATCACAATATTACCATTTCCCGATGTATTTAAATGATGCCCGGAATAACTTTTATTGTTAGAACTCTGACTTTGTTTATTTATTTCAAATCCGTCCAGGCCTTTTACACTCCCGTATGAACTTGTAAGAGCAAATTTGAATGGGTGGCTGGCATCATAACCAATTTTAACTCCTGTATAATCTGTATTTATCTTAACATCTCCTGCGCCCTTTAGGATTTTTTCTATAGATGCGCTGCCGTAATCCAGGGTTAGGTTTGCACTTTGATACAATTCTCCTATTTTGGTGGTAAGGTAATCTCCAGAGATATCGATTCGTTTCACTTTGTCTACCGTCAAACTACCGTAATCACCACTAAACTGAAGCAGTTCTACTCTTTTTATTTTTGAGGTGGTATAATCTGCATTTATATCAAGGGAATGTGCGTCTTCTACCGTAAATTCAGAATAATCGGCATTAATAGCTGCTCTGTTAATATATCCAAAACTGCTGTTGCGGGAATAATCAAAGTTAATTTGGTTGCTGTTACCGCGCAATTCTCCAATATCTAACCTCCCGTAATCACAGCTTATTTTAGAATTTCCGGTAAGTTTATCAAGATAAATATTTCCGTAATCATTACTAAGGTCTACATTATTTGTAACCGGTGCCCTCACTATGTAATTTACTTCCATATTCACATTACTGCTGCCGCTAAAAATTGCGCTCCACCAGGAGGTGCTTTGCTTTGAAAATAATGTACGTGCACTCACTCCGGCTCCGGTTTGTTTAAATTCTACATTTATCTCATCCAGTTTTTCCTTCACCTTTTGTTCATCGTTGCCATTGGTTTTGATAATAACTTCAATACTCACGGTATTTTGGTCCCAGGTGGTAATATCGATATTACCGTAGCTGTTGCTAATTTTAAGGAGGGTATTTGGTGAGACTGAAAACTTTTTGGAAATCTTTTTCTCTTTAGTATGCTTTCCGTTATTATTAAAATTCGGGCCATTACTGCAAAACATCAGCGATGGGGTAAGTGCCAGTATAAATAGCAGTTTATATAGTGTTGTTTTCATTATTAGGGATTTTAAGTTGATTAATGCTTTCTATATATTCAAGTACGTTGTTCAATAAATCTATCCTTTGCTGAAGGTTGGAGATCATAGCAAAGATCACCCGTTTATCCTGCCCGCTTTTCTTCAGGTCCTTCCTTAGTTTTTCATAATCTTCATCCAGTTTTTCCATCTGGGCCAGTGCATCCTGCACAATAACTTCGTTTTCAGGAGTATTTGCCTCCTTCACTTTTGCCAACTCAGTTTTTATAAGGTTGGTATAAAACTTATGCGTCTCCCTCATTTCGGGGGAAAGCCCTGCCAGGTCCCCATTTTGGGTTAGGTTTCCTACCCCGTTAAAATTTCCGGCCAACATTATAATGAGCAGTAATCCGGCAGCTATGGCAAGGAATGGACCCCATAGCGTTCGCAGGTTACCACCGCTCTTATGCTCCTGTGGAAGCTTTTTCTCTTTAAGTTTTTTTACAAACCTGTCGTAATGACCTACAGAAGGTTCTGCAATATCAAAATCTGCCTCCTCAAAAAGATCGTCAAATTCTTTGTTAGTCATGTCCTGTTAATTTTTTCCGCAGGCTTTCCTTAGCCCTTGATATTGATGTTCTGCAATTGGCAGCAGTTATTTCCATTATTTCACATATTTCATCATAATCATAACCTTCAATTAAATGCAGGGTGAGAATGATCCTATAACTTTCCTTTAAGCCGTTAAGGGCCCTAAGTACCTTTTGAACCTTTGTATTTGCTTCATCTTCCCTTAAATCAATTCCTTCAGGCTCTTCAACTTCATATTTTAAAGCATCTTCATAAGACACATTTTGATACCTGGAGTTTTTGTTAATTGAATTGATACTTAAATTCACCGTGATCTTTTTAAGCCAGGCCCCAAAAGTGGATTTCCCCTGAAAACTATCCAGCTTAGTGAAGGCCTTAATAAATGCTTCCTGCATCATATCTTCAGCCTCTGCCGTATCATTTACAATTCTTAGAGCTGTATTATACATTGCTTTATAATATTTGTTATAAATTTCCAGCTGAGCGCGTTGATCGCCTTTGCGGCAACGTACCAGCAGTTCTTCAGTATAAGTGATGGTTGGTGTCAAAAAATATTACTTAAGCTCTACCTTAAAGATACATGTGATTTCAAATTGTTACAGTTTCAGTAATATTTATTTTCAAAAGTTTTGGTGGCACAGGAATTGAAACAATACAAGGGAAAAATAACCTTTAACTCAATGCCTTAGGGAATTGCAATTTTTACTGAAGGTTTTATAAAGTTTTGAATAACCAACTGTTGTGACAGTTTGACTTAAAATATGATATGGCTAAAAGCAAATTAATGAACATTGACAGTTTGTCATTTCAGGGAATAGATGAAGATGCAGAATTAATTCCCCTTATGACCCCTGAAGATGAAGAAGAGATCAATAAAGAGGAACTCCCCGAGATACTTCCCATTTTACCTTTAAGAAATACGGTTTTATTCCCCGGAGTGGTAATTCCAATTACAGCCGGGCGTGATGCCTCCATAAAATTAATTAATGATGCCAATAATGGAAACAAAGTTATTGGTGTGGTTGCCCAAAAAGATGAAGACGTAGAAAACCCCAAAACAAAGGATATCTACTACACCGGAGTGGTGGCGAGGATCCTTCGTGTTTTAAAAATGCCCGATGGAAACACCACGGTGATCATACAGGGGAAAAAGCGTTTCCAAATCGCGGAGGTAATTTCAGAAAAACCTTACTTAACAGCAACCATTAAAGAGGTGCCGGAAAAAAGACCGGCTGAAAAGAATGCGGAATTTGCCGCTATTATTGAATCTATCAAGGATCTTTCCCTGCAAATTATCAAGGGCAGCCCCAACATACCTTCCGAGGCTTCCTTTGCAATTAAAAACATTGAGAGTCCTTCTTTCCTTATCAACTTTGTTTCTTCCAATATGAACCTTACGGTACAGGAGAAACAAAAACTCCTGGAAACAAATAATTTGAAGGACCGTGCCCTGGCGACGCTTAAATTTATGAATGTTGAGTTCCAGAAGCTGGAATTGAAAAATGATATTCAAAGTAGGGTTCAAAGTGATATGAGCCAGCAACAACGGGAATACTTTCTTCACCAGCAAATGAAAACCATTCAGGAAGAACTGGGTGGAGTTTCGCATGAGGATGAGGTGGAAGAAATGAAAATAAGAGGAAAGAAAAAGAAATGGAACGAAACGGTTAAAAAGCATTTTAATAAGGAGCTTGCCAAAATGCAGCGTATGAATCCGCAGGTGGCAGAGTATTCCATACAGCGCAACTACCTTGATCTATTTCTTGAACTGCCCTGGAATGAATTTACCAAAGATAAATTTGACTTGAAGCGGGCCCAGAAGATCCTGGACAGGGATCATTACGGGCTGGAAGATGTAAAAGAGAGGATTATTGAGTATCTGGCGGTGCTGAAACTGCGTAATGATATGAAATCTCCTATTTTATGCCTTTACGGGCCTCCGGGAGTGGGTAAGACTTCCCTGGGGAAATCTGTGGCCGAAGCCCTGGGAAGGGAGTATGTAAGAGTATCCCTGGGTGGATTAAGAGATGAGGCAGAGATTAGAGGGCACCGTAAAACATATATAGGAGCAATGCCCGGCCGTATCATTCAAAGTTTGAAAAAGGCAGGTTCCAGCAATCCGGTTTTTGTACTTGATGAAATTGATAAACTGGCAAGCGGGCACCAGGGAGATCCATCTTCGGCCTTGCTTGAAGTACTTGATCCTGAACAGAACAGTGAATTCCACGACAATTTTCTTGAAATGGGCTTTGATCTTTCAAAGGTCATGTTCATTGCCACCGCCAACAGTTTAAATACCATCCAACCCGCGTTGCGTGATAGGATGGAAATTATAAATGTGACCGGTTATACTATTGAGGAGAAAGTAGAGATCGCCAAACAGCATTTACTTCCTAAACAATTAAAAGAGCATGGGCTTACCAAGGAACATTTAAAGATTGGGAGAGCGCAGCTGGAAAAGATCGTAGAAGGATATACAAGGGAATCTGGTGTACGTAGTCTTGAGAAACAGATCGCGAAAATGGTGCGTTATGCCGCTAAAAATATCGCGATGGATGAGGAGTACCAGGTAAAGATCTCCAATGATGACATCTTAAAAGTCCTTAAAAGCCCCAGAATGGAGAGGGATAAATATGAAAGCAATGATGTTGCCGGGGTAGTTACCGGTCTGGCCTGGACGCAGGTAGGAGGTGATATCTTATTTATAGAATCAATACTTTCTGAAGGTAAAGGGAACCTGAACATAACAGGTAACCTTGGAAAAGTTATGAAGGAATCGGCTACCATTGCGATGGAATATATAAAATCCAATGCCGAAAAATGGGGGCTTGATCCCGGGGTGTTTAATAAATATAATGTTCATATTCACGTGCCCGAAGGCGCCACGCCTAAGGACGGGCCAAGTGCAGGGATCACGATGCTAACTTCCCTGGTTTCTTTGTTTACCCAAAGAAAAGTGAAGAAGAGTCTTGCTATGACAGGTGAGATAACCCTGAGAGGTAAAGTGTTACCCGTGGGTGGAATTAAGGAAAAGATCCTTGCCGCTAAAAGGGCCCGAATTCACGAGATCATTCTTTGTGCGGAAAATGAGCGGGACATAATGGAGATTAAGGCCGACTATCTTAAAGGTTTAAAATTTCATTATGTAACAGATATGAGCGAAGTAATAGATATTGCTTTAACCAAAGAAAAGGTGAAAAATGCCAAGACTTTGTAGTTAAAGACTAAATAAATTGAATGAAGGATCCTGTGTAAATGTTTTTTACACAGGATTTTTTTATGGTAAATCCAGTGCTCTAATAAATTCCCTGTAGGTTCCGGGGGAAATATTCCATTTAGGGGGAGCAATGTTTCCCCACACCTCCGGTGAATCCTGGTAGTTAAAATAACTTACTCCTATTATGCGGGGATTTTGTTTTATTGCATAGGCCGCTTCTATAAGCCACTTGGTTTGAAATTCCTCCTCGCCTTTAACCCCAAATTCTGTAATAAAAACAGGTTTATTTAATAGCTGTAAACGGCGCATCTTTCTGTTCAGGATTTTCGAAAAAGTTTCCTGCTTTTTTGGATCAGTTATATTTTTATCCGGCAACCCGTAAATCGCTATGCTTATATAATCAACCACATCATTGCCGGGCCACCATTCCAGTAATCCACGGTCTCCCGCAGGGCCCCATATTTTCTTTATGTTAAGACTTCTTGTATGATTAAAATTCATAAAATGCCTGAATGCCTTTATGTAAACTATTGGGTCTTTGCTTTGCCAGGAGTACCTTGTAATAGGAATTTCCATTTCGTGGGCAAACCGGATATATACAGTATGATCTGTTTCCGGAAGCCTGCTATAAAACCGGGAAATTAAAGTGTCAAGCTCCCCAGCAGAAATTCTTTGTAAAATATCTGAATCTTTTTCTTCATTCCACCAGGTGGGTTCAACAGTGAGAAGAACATCATTTCCTCTACCCAAAACTTTCTCAATCTCTGAAATATGATCATCATTTTCGATATCTTTAAAGTTGAGAAAAATATGTTCCACTTCTACCTCCTTTTCATTTACCAATAATTTATCAGGATCATATATTCCAAGAATAAGGGGTGTGCTATCATTTTTCCAATCTCCTGATGGCCGTATAAAATTTTCTTCTGAATAGATCACCGCTTTATTTTCATCTATAACATTTAATGCGTTTACGATCCATTGATGCTGAAAATCAGCTAAATCTAATTTTGCCGATCCCAGAATTAAAACGGGTTTATTAAGAAACCGCATTCTATGAAGTTTTCGGCCGAGCTGTTTTTCTATCGTCGGTTCCTGGGAGAAGGAGGTATGATTTTCAGCATTACTATTAAGTGTTATACTAGCTACGTCTACCACATCATCTTCCGGATAATTTTCCAGGGCACCTGCAACCCCCGCAGGAGCATATACCATTTTTACATTTGGATTAATTTCTTTTATAACTTTAGCAAATTGCCGGTAGGCGCCTACATAAATATGTGGCCGGTTATTCCAGGGATAAATATTTACAGGGACTTCCATTTCCGGATTATACCTCACAAATAAGTTGGTCCTGCTTTTAATAATTTCGCTGAAAAGAGCCCTGATATTATCATCGTTAAACCCCTGTTGGGTTTTGGTTAATCCCTTTGGGTCCCACATTTCTACGGTTAGCAACACGGGGATAGAGTCCGGGAGATCCTGGAGCAAATTTTTCTCTATTTCCCAGGTATCGTCTGCATTCAGGCTTAGTGCGTAATGCTTTATTTCGTTTACCTGCAGTTGGGTATGCTTGTTCTCCCGGTCATATATTCCTAAAACCGGTTCATAGGACCTATCGGTCATTTCAGATTCCATGAAAATTATTTTAATCCGGTGGGGGAAAGTGTTGAAGGCATAATATCCGGCAAAAATTCCACCAAGAATTATGACTGCAAACAATAATTTTTTAATCATCTACAATAAAAATTTGGATAAAAATAGTATAATAAATTACATATCCCCCAGGTATATCTTTCAGGATTTGAATAATATAAGGGAGTTTCAACCATTTTAAGTTCAAATGCGCAAAAAGTAACATTGAGATCTTTAATTTTTTTAAAATAACTCCTGTGCCATCCTAATTGAGTATTTTTGCACCGCTATTAATTCAGGATAATTAAATGAACAGGAAAATAACTATCGCCATAGACGGGTTTTCATCAACAGGAAAAAGTACGGTTGCCAAACAACTTGCAAAGGAATTGGGTTACGTTTACGTTGACACCGGAGCCATGTACCGGGCAGTAACCCTCTTTGCTATGAGAAATTCCCTCATTTCTTCACAAGGTGTAGATGAAAAGGGACTTATTGAAAAATTACCCGAAGTTAGCCTGAAGTTCATTTTTGATGAAAAGCGTGGCTTTGCAGCTATGTATTTAAATGGGGAGGATGTGGAAGATGAGATACGGCAAATGGAAGTGTCCGGTAACGTAAGTAAGGTTGCAACAATTTCAGAAGTTCGCCAGAAATTGGTCTCCCAGCAACAGCTTATGGGAAAGGAAAGGGGAATAGTTATGGACGGCCGCGATATTGCAACTGTTGTATTTCCCGATGCTGAACTTAAACTGTTTATGACCGCCTCTCCCGAGGAAAGGGCAACCCGTAGATTTAAAGAGCTGCAGTCTAAAGGGCAGGAGGTAAGCTATGAAGAAGTTCTAAAGAACGTAGAAGACAGGGACCTTATGGACACCACCCGTGAAGACAGCCCGCTTGTTATGGCTGAAGATTCTATTGAAATAGATAATTCCTTTCTAAACCCAGAGGAACAGTATAAAATAGTATTGGAACTTGCCCGGGAAATGATAGAACAGGAAAACTAAGTTATTTAAATACCACCCTGATGGTGTCACTGTTACTGTGTTCTTTCAATCCTGAAGGGTTGGCTTTGTAAAAAATTATATACCCGGTTTTTGTTGGAGGTTCAGGAAAACTTAATTCCCCACGAAATTCTACCCAGTCCTCTGTCATCCAATCCCCAACTGCAGTAATATAAGTTTGAGAAAGGACACTGTAATATTCATCAACCAGTGTGACCGGAGCATCGGCTTCAAAAAACCAATATCCCCGGGCGCGGCCTTCAAGGGGCAAAGGCGAGCTTATTTGTTCTCCATCTCTAGGATTGGTTATAGAAAGCAAATCTTTTGTAGGATTTACAGGCGTTTCCCTTTTAGGAACAACGGGATCCGGATCTTTATTTGATTTTTTTTGCTCACCGCAGGAGGTAAGTAAAAGCAAAAAAACCAACCATATTAATTTCTGCATTTCACCGTTTATTAAAGGAGGATAAGTAAGCCCTTACTAATTTACTAAAAAAGCTTTATTTAATGGCTTCGGAAGTATTTGAATATTAAATAAAAAGTTGTATTTTTGCACACCTTTTCGGCAAAATCATGGAAAAAAGAAAAGGGTTGAAAATCAAAACAATAATCACTTCTAAGTTTTTTATTGCCTGAATTTTTTCCGAAGAAGCTTAGGATACAAATTTATTATCAGCAATGGCTGAAGAAACAAAAAATCAAGAAATTCAGGATACTGAAAATTCTGAAGTTCAAACTCAAGAGACTACATCTCCACAACAGGAAAATCCTGAAAAATTCCTTGCAGATTTTAACTGGCACAACTACGAAGAGGGTATAGACCCTGTAGATGATACCAAACTGGAAGAGTTTGAGAAGCTTGTAGCAGAGAATTTCGTTGACACTTTAGATGATGAAGTTACCACAGGTAGAGTGATCAACATCACAGACCGTGATGCGATCATTGACATTAATGCGAAGAGTGAAGGGGTAATTTCCTTGAATGAATTTCGTTACAATCCAGACCTTAAGGTTGGAGATGAGGTAGAAGTTTTAATTGACGTGCGTGAAGATGCTACAGGACAATTAATCCTTTCTCACCGTAAAGCCCGTGTTATTATGGCGTGGGATCGTGTGAACAAAGCACATGATGAGAGCTTAATAGTAAATGGTTTTGTTAAATGTCGTACCAAAGGTGGTATGATCGTTGACGTTTTTGGAATTGAGGCTTTCTTGCCAGGTTCACAAATAGACGTAAAACCAATTCGCGATTACGATGCGTATGTAGGTAAAACAATGGAATTCAAAGTTGTTAAGATTAACCACGAATTCAAGAACGTTGTAGTATCTCACAAAGCGCTTATCGAAGCAGATATTGAAGAGCAGAAGAAAGAGATCATTGGTCAGTTAGAAAAAGGTCAGGTACTTGAAGGTACTGTTAAGAACATTACTTCTTACGGTGTGTTCGTAGATCTTGGTGGTGTAGATGGACTTATCCATATTACAGATCTTAGCTGGTCACGTATCAATCATCCAAATGAGATCGTTGAACTTGATCAAAAACTTAACGTTGTAATTCTTGACTTTGATGAAGCTAAGACAAGAATTCAATTAGGATTAAAACAATTGCACAAACACCCATGGGAGGCTTTAGACGAAAACTTAAAAGTTGGGGATAAAGTAACCGGGAAAGTTGTTGTAATTGCAGATTACGGAGCATTCATTGAAGTTGCTGAAGGTGTTGAAGGTCTTATCCACGTTTCTGAAATGTCCTGGAGTACCCACCTGCGTTCTGCACAGGATTTCGTGAAAGTAGGGGATGAGGTTGAAGCACAGATCTTAACTTTAGATCGTGATGACCGTAAAATGTCACTTGGTATCAAGCAACTAAGCGCAGATCCATGGACAGATATTACTGCCAAATACCCTGTAGGTTCTAAGCACACAGGAATTGTGCGTAACTTTACAAACTTTGGTGTATTCGTAGAATTGGAAGAAGGAATTGACGGACTTATTTATATCTCTGATCTTTCCTGGACCAAGAAGATCAAGCATCCTAGTGAATTCACCAACGTAGGTGATAAACTGGAGGTTGTTGTTCTTGAACTTGATGTTGATGGCCGTAAACTTAGTTTAGGTCACAAACAAACCGAGACCAATCCCTGGGATAAGTATGAAACTGAGTTTGCTGTAGGTACAACCCACACTGCTGAAATTTCTGAAATAGTAGACAAAGGAGCGACTATCGAGTTTAACGAAGATATCACTGCTTTTGTTCCTACCCGTCACCTTGAAAAAGAAGATGGTAAGAAATTGAACCAGGGAGAGAGTGCAGAATTCCAGATCATTGAATTCAACAAAGAATTCAAAAGAGTGGTAGCATCTCACACTGCGATACATAAAGAAGAAGAACAGCAAATAGTTAAGCAGGCTGCTAAAAAACAAGCTGCCCAGTCTAACGAAAAAACCACCATTGGTGATGTAAATGCTGAGCTTCAGGCTTTAAAAGACAAAATGGAAGGGAAATAATCCTTACTCCACCCAGGTGGAAACCATTTTTCTATAAATATGAAACCTCTCTGGAAATCCGGGGAGGTTTTTTTATACCCTCATTTCCCCATTTAAATAGATGTTGTATTTCAACCGTTATAATTCTAAAAAAATCTTACTTTTGTTTTAACCATTCCAGCCAGACAAAACTATGAGCCAAAAAGTGTTGCTTAATTCAAAGGAAATCAACATTATTCTTCAGCGTTTGGCCTGCCAGTTAATAGAAAATCATCCGGGTTTTAAAGAAACCGTGATCATAGGCATACAACCCAGGGGAGTATATCTGGCCAACAGGATCATTGAGATCCTTGAAAATGACTACAAGATCAAAAATATACCTTACGGCCACCTGGACATTACTTTTTACAGAGATGATTTCAGGAGGGGAGAAAAACCTCTTGAAGCCAACAAAACCAAAATTGACTTTATCGTAGAAGATAAGCGGGTTGTGTTTATAGACGACGTGTTGTATACCGGCAGGAGTATAAGGGCGGCTTTAACCGCAATTCAATCTTTTGGGAGACCCAAAGAAGTGGAACTTCTTACTTTTATAGATCGCAGGTTCAGCAGGCATTTGCCCATCCAGCCAGATTACAGGGGAAGGCAGGTAGATGCTATTAACGAGGAACAGGTAAAGGTTCATTGGAAAGAAAATCAGGGAGAAGATGCCGTTTATCTTATATCAAAATAAAACATAAATGAGCGAACTAAGTGTTAACCACTTATTGGGAATAAAATACCTTAAAAGGGATGATATAGACCTTATCTTTAAAACGGCTGATCATTTTAAGGAAGTGATCAACCGGCCTATTAAAAAGGTCCCGTCCCTGCGCGATATCACTATTGCAAATCTATTTTTTGAGAACAGCACCAGGACCCGGTTATCCTTTGAACTTGCCGAAAAAAGGTTAAGTGCAGATGTTATTAATTTTTCTTCCTCTTCCTCTTCTGTAAGCAAAGGAGAAACCCTTATAGATACAGTAAACAATATCCTGTCTATGAAGGTAGATATGGTAGTTATGAGGCACCCAAATCCCGGAGCCGGCATTTTTCTTTCAAAACATGTAAATGCCAGTATAATTAATGCGGGAGACGGCACTCATGAACATCCCACCCAGGCATTGTTGGATACCTATTCCATAAGGGAAAAACTTGGCGAGGTTAAAGGAAAAAAAGTGGTTATAGTAGGGGATATACTGCACAGTAGGGTAGCTTTGTCCAACATATTTGCCCTTAAACTTCAGGGAGCTGAAGTAAAGGTGTGTGGCCCTAAAACTTTGATCCCGAAACATATTGAGTCCCTGGGGGTGAAAGTGGAATCCAATTTAAGAAAAGCTTTGGAGTGGTGTGATGTTGCAAACATGCTACGGGTGCAAAATGAAAGAATGGAGATTAGCTATTTTCCCAACACCAGGGAATATACACAGCAATTTGGGGTAAATAAAGCACTACTGGACTCTCTGGATAAACCTGTGGTAATAATGCACCCCGGGCCTATTAACAGGGGGGTTGAGATCACCAGTGATGTTGCCGATTCAAAACAGGCTATTATTCTGGACCAGGTTCAAAACGGGGTAGCAATAAGAATGGCAGTTATATATTTACTGGCATCAAAAATAAAACCTTAATTTAAGGGAAGTATTTAAAGCTAGCATCATGGAAATAACGCGGAAAGATAATTACAGCATTCTTACTTATGATAGCGGGGATATGGCAGACTTTGCGACTTATCTCACCAAGCATCATACAGATTTTGAGAAAGATAATGTGATCGTAGATGTTCTGGATCATGGCGATCTGGATGTAAAAGAGCTCTTAATGTTCCTGGAGATATCAGACCTTCATCGGGCAAATAAAAGATCCTTTGTAATAGCAAGTAATCCGGTAAGTGTTGAAAACCTTCCGCAGGAACTTATGATCGCTCCCACCTTACGGGAAGCAGAAGATATTATAAACATGGAAGAACTCGAGAGGGAGCTGGGCTTTTAAATTATTGCCCGGTAAAGAAGAAGATACATATTAAAAAATGAAGCTCACCATATTAGGCTGTTACGCTGCCACTCCCAGGACATTTACCAATCCCACTTCGCAGGTACTGGAGATTAACCGGCATACATTCTTAATAGATTGTGGTGAAGGTACGCAGGTAGAGTTAAGAAGAAATAAAATTAAATTCTCCAGGATACAGCATATCTTTATTTCCCATCTTCATGGCGATCATTTTTATGGACTTATAGGTTTGATCTCCACCTTCAGGCTCCTTAACCGGGAAACCGATTTGCACGTATACGGGCCAAAAGGAATCAAAGAGATTATTACCCTGCAACTTAAACTTGCCAATTCCTGGACAAATTATTTGCTGATTTTTCATGAACTGGAGGGGAAAGAACCTCAGGTAATTTTTGAAGATGAAAAGGTAAGCGTCGAGACAATTCCTTTAAAACACCGTATCTACACGAATGGATTTATATTCAGGGAAAAACCGGGTTTAAGGAAACTGCTCATTAATGAAGCGGTGGAACACAAGATAGATGTCACATTATATCAAAGCCTTAAATTGGGAAAGGATGTAATATCGGAAGAAGGCAAATTGATCCCGAATGAATATGTTACCGCCCCACCAGATCCTCCTTTAAGTTATGCATATTGCAGTGATACTGTTTTTGATATGGATATAGTAAACCAGATTAAAGAAAGTAGTGTCTTATACCACGAAGCCACTTTCCTGGAAGAAAATGCAGACCTGGCATTTCCCACAAAACATTCTACCGCTAAACAGGCTGCAACTATTGCCAGGGAAGCCAATGTAGGAAAGTTGATTCTGGGGCACTATTCAACCCGATATGCCGATATTTCCCTGTTTGCAAAAGAAGCTAATCTCATCTTTTCACGGGTGGAATTGGCCGATGACGGAAAAACCTTCAATTTTTAACATACAAAAAACCCAACTCCCTTACTTTCAACTATATAGTTTGTAGGAAATATCCTGCGGATTATGTTAAATTTTGGATAAAATCGATGAAGTGCAATATCAATTGTGCATTTAATCGGTTTTTTGTGTACTTTGGCTGTCCCAAGTCTTATTAACCTACATGCCTATGTACACTCTTACAAAACAATTGTGTTTGGCTTTAGTTTGTGTTCTAATGTTTAGTTCCTGTACTAAAGACACCGATCTTACCGAAGAAAATGCTGCAATTAAAACGGCAGATCTGGTAGATTATGTTACCTACAGTAAAATTGAAACCGAAATTCTTAAAGCTGTTAATGACCACAGGGTAAGCAAAGGCCTGACTGTTCTTAAAAAAGTAGACGGAATTACTTTTCTAGCGGCAGATCATAATGACTATATGATCCAAAATAAAAATGTGAGCCACGACAATTTTTCCTATAGATATACAACCCTGGTGAATACAATTGGGGCAAAATCTGTGAGTGAGAACATTGGATATGGATATAGAACCTCAGATGCTGTTGTTAAAGCCTGGCTTAACAGTGAAGGACACCGCAGCAATATTGAAGGTAATTTTACTCATTTCGGGATCTCTGTATCTCAGGATGAAGATGGAAAGAATTATTTTACAAATATTTTCGCGAGGAGATAATATTTTTTTGGTTTGTTAATTTATTAAAAAGGGTTAGACCAGTCTAATCCTTTTTTTTTTTGGTTTAGCTGTAAGGGGAGGGTGTGTTCGCCTTATATTATGCCTCTAGAGGTCAATCAGGGAATGATGGGCAGCCCCCACCGTTATACTTTTATATCTCTTCGGGGCCTTAACATACAGGAGTGACTTTAACGAGGGTTGGAGGTATCGTTTTTGTATTAATGGCCTATGGGGCTTTACAAAGGGGAATTTTGGTCAAAAGATGTGCCTGTAATTTTAATATTTCACCCTCTCGGGCTTAATCATTACAAAATCTTCATTGGTAATATCTTGGTGTTCCCGGGTCCGCCCACCCTGCAGGGCAATAGAATTCCCATTAAAATCCCTGCTGTTCATGGTTGTCTCCCCGAAACGAAATAGAAACTTCCGGGGCGTATTTATTTTCTGCTGAAATAACTAGTTTAAAAAACCTTTGATCCATTGGTGCCCGGTTTTAGATTAATGTATACAGGAATGTTTAAGCTGTGGCTTTTATAAGAACTTTTCTACTCTTAGTGAAGAATTTCTTTCAACAAAAAAGGCCAGACCTTAAGTCTGACCTTTAATTTCAATTGCCCCAAAAATCCTTAATTCATTTTCACCACTTTGAAAACCGATCTTCGGTTTAACTGGTGTTGTTCTTTATTGCATCTTTCGCACTCTACCGCCAGTTCTCTTTCTCCATAACCGGTATATGCTGCAATTCTATCTGCACTTATTCCTTTAGAGATCAGGTAATCGTAGGTAGATTTAGCCCTTCTTTCCGCCAGGCCTTCGTTATACTGGTTGCTTCCTCTTATATCTGTATGAGAACCAATCTCAATTACCAGCTCTGGATATTTATTGGTCATAAGGTCTACCAGTTTATCCAGTTCCCTGGCGGCATCCGGCCTTATATTGTGCTTGTCAAAATCAAAATAAATTATGTCTATCTCCGCAAGGTACTCAACATCTTCAATTGGATCTAATTCGATATTGTAGACAAGTTCTTCCTTATCGTCCATATCCATTGAGTTTACAGTTCCTTTCTTCTCCTGGTATTCAATGTGTTTGGCCTCAATTGGATATTGCTTGTTTCGGCTTATAAGGGTTTCGTAATAACCATCTTCATCTGTTTCAAGAAAAGCTATTTGCTCATTATTTTCATTCTGAAGAATAATATTCGCATTAGACACAGGGCGCTTATTAACCTTGTCGGTTACATTTCCTTTCAACATCAGGGGTTTTAATAAATTAAACCCGAAAATATTATCTACCCCGTTATCACGGTTGGAAGCAAAATATCCTGTATTGATCGCATCTCTCTGAAAATAGGCGAAATCATCCATATTACTGTTCACAGGTGCTCCAAGATTTTCAATCTTAATATTCATTACACCCAGGTCTGCCTTGAAAATATCCATTAAACCGAAGCCTAAATGTCCGTTTGAGGAGAAGTACAATACATTATATTCTGTAATAAAAGGAAAGGATTCATCCAGGCTGGTGTTTATTTGCTCTCCCAGGTTTACAGGATTGCCATAAACATTGTCCCCCAGGATCTCTACTTTATAAATATCTGTTCCTCCAAAACCATTTGGCATGTCTGATGCAAAGTACAAAGTCTTCTCATCGGCTGCCAGGGCAGGGTGACCTACGGAATAAGCGTCATTATTAAACGGAAGTTCAACTATATCTTTCCATTGTCCGTTTACATTGGTGGCACGATAGATCTTTAGATGGTTGGTATTTTCCTTATCCCGTTTTCCCTGCTTGTTATTAAGGTAATTGTTACGGTTAAAATACATATACTTCCCGTCTTTGGTAATGGTCAACGGGCCATCGTGTAGAATTGTATTTACATCTCCGGTTAATGGAGTAACGGTTTCCCCATCCAATTGATAGATATCCAGGAAGGGTTCCCCATTCCAGGAATAGATCTTATTCTTTTTGGACATACCTTCATCTCTTGCAGAGACAAAATAGATCTTTCCATCTTTTTCAAAAGCTCCAAAATCACTTAAACCAGAGTTAAATGTTACCGCTTCCAGAGAATACTCATCTGCTATCTCAAAATTTTTGATATCCCCGGCAAGCAGGTCATCTACAGTTCTGTTAGTTCCGTTGGCTTCCCTGTACTTTTGAAGCCATTGGCGGGACTCATCATACCGTTTTACTCCTCTTAGCGCCTGGGCGTATTTGAAATAATATTCAGGAGCAACATTCTCAGAATTTATAGCATCTCCGTAATAGAATACCGCATTTTCAGGGCTGCGCAATTTCATATAACTGTCACCCAGTTTAAGGCTGTTATAAGTGGCGTTATACTCATTTTCAATGAGGTCCTTATAAACTTCCACAGCTTCTATATAAGCCAGGTCATTGTACAGTCTATCGGCTTTCTTTTGTTTTCCGGTTTGGGCTGTAACCGTGAAACTGTTCCCGATAAAAAGCAGAAGTATTAAGTAGTAGAAATTCTTCATAATAGCTTATTTTATGTTAGAAAAATCGTGGAGATTTATATTTGGTGTTTTTAAAGCGCATTTCATATATAAGGATCACCTCGTGTGAACCTGAAGTGTAAGGTCTTAGATCTGAAATTGAATATTCATAACCATATCCTATACGCAGGGGTTCAAAGATTTGGAAATCTACAAAAGCTCCAATGGCATCATCAATCCTGTAGGTAGCACCCAAATACAATTTCTCATCGAAGATCACGGTGCCAGACATATCAAAGGATAGGGGAGCCCCTGATGTTGCTTTTACCAGGGCAGTTGGCCTAAGTTTCCAGTTAGGGCTAAGGTCAAACACATAACCCCCTGTTAAATAATAATGAACCTGTTCCAGTGCAACATATTCGCTGAATTCATTATTATCATTATTCAGAAGTTTTGGGGCCGACAACCCAAGGTACCAGTCCTGGGCAGAGAGATACAAACCTGCACCAAAATTCGGCGTCCATTTGTTGAAACGTTCCCGGAAGAACGGATCCTGGATCACGCTTGGTTCAGCAAACAAATCCTCGTCAAGGTCATAATAACTCATACCTCCTTTTAAACCGAATGCAAGGGTAACATCAGAGCTTACATTGATGGTATAGGAAAAGTCCCCATACAAATAAGTGTAATTTTCATAACCTGCTTTATCATTTATTACTGATAACCCTAAACCTACTTTTTCATTAGAAAGGGGGGAATGAACAGAAATTGTCTGGGTTTGTGGCCCACCACTTATCCCTGCCCACTGGCTCCTGTGCAGTGCCGTTAGAGATAACCCGTCCCTGCTACCCGCATATGCAGGGTTTATGGAGATAGTGTTATACATATACTGGGTGAACTGTGGTAATTGCTGGGCCTGTGTTGAAAACAAACCTGCAAAAAGTATCGCTATAAGGATATAGAAATTTTTCATGTTTTTATAGTTGTTTAGTTCCTAAGTAAATGTAACCTTGTATTGGCTCGAATGGACGATTGCCATTGCTTTCGAATATCTCAACAATATAGTAGTAAGTTCCTGATGGTAACTGATTGGAAGAAGTTACCGATCTATTGGATTGCCCGTCCCAGTTATTATCGTAGTTCACAGCCGAGAATATTTCAGCACCCCAGCGGTTAAAGATCTTCACATTATAAGTGAATCCACATTCGTTACTAATATCTATTGTGAAGAAGTCATTATGTCCCAATCCATCTCCATTATCCGGGGTTACAACTTTAGAAATACTGTCTTTTATATCACTAAGAGTACAAGGAAGAATAATACAATCTGTGATCTCAACAATAACCTCAGTACTGGAAGCACAGGCTCCTGTGATCACGTAGGTGAAAGTATATCTGCCCGGTGCAAGATTTTTAGGATCAATCAGGCTTCCGTTTAATTCGCCGGTTTGCGATGAATCAACCCAGGTGCCTGTCTGGTCACTTTCCGCATCTACCAGGTCGAACAGGTCAAAAATATCTTCAGTTTCATCGTTACAAAGCTCAACAAATGTTGTAATGCTCACAGTACCGGAAGGTTCATCCAGAATTACCTGAACCGGATCTGAAACTGCTCCGCTGCTATTTCTGGCAGTTACTGAATAGGTACCAGGTGCAAGATCACTGAAGATTCCGCTTTCCTGATAATCGGTTCCATTAATGCTGTATTCCATTTCTTCTTCAGTTTCAACTTCTATGCTTCCGGTCGGAACCTGGCAGGTTGGTTGAATAACTTCAACTATAACTGGTGTTGAAGGAGTAGGTTCTGGTATTTCAACAATAGTTACTGTGAAGCTACAGGTTGCAGTATTACCTGCTGCATCTGTCACAATAAAGGTATTTGTTGTAGTTCCCACAGGGAATGTACTTCCTGAAGAAAGCCCTTCACGTTGTACGATCGTGGTGCCAGGACAGTTGTCGGTTGCCGTTGGTGCATTATAATTAACAACCGCACCGGTTACCCCGAATTCTACTTCAATATTTATATTCTCATTACAGGAAATTACAGGAGCAATGTTATCTACTACGGTAACTGTGAAAGTTATGGTAACTGTGTTTCCTGCAGCATCTGTAGCGGTATAAGTAACAGTGGTAGTTCCTACCGGGAATTCACTTCCGGAGGCCAAACCATCAGTTAAGCTAACTTCAGTTCCTTCGCAGTTATCAGTAGCGGTTGGAACTTCATAGTTCACAACAGCCCCACATATTCCGGCATCAACATTTACAGTGATATCGCTTACTGAACCAAATACAGGAGCTTCATTGTCTTCAACAGTTACAGTAAAGCTGCAGGTCGCAGTATTTCCTGCTTCGTCTGTTGCAGTGAAGCTTACAGTAGTTGTTCCTACAGGGAATACTTCTCCTGAAGCAGGTCCCGCGGTTTGAGTTACAGTTACGTTTCCTGAGTTGTCATTTGCCACAGGCATTTCAAATTCTACAACCGCACCACATATTCCGGCATCAACATTCATATTGATATTGGCAGGGCAGGAGATAGTTGGGTCTTCCTCATCTACCACGGTTACGGTGAAGCTACAGGTAGCAGTATTTCCGGCAGCATCGGTTACCACATATGTATTAGTTGTGGTTCCAATTGGAAATTCACTTCCTGAAAGTAAACCTACAGTTTGCTCTGTGGTAGCTCCACAATTATCAGTTCCCATCGGAGCTTCAAAGCTAACTACTGCAGTAGCAGCTCCCATATCGGTTGCCTGGGTGATGTTGTCTATACAAGCGATCACCGGAGCTTCATTATCAATTACAGTTACAGTGAAGCTTACGGAAACTGTGTTTCCTGCAGCATCTGTAGCGGTATAAGTAACAGTGGTAGTTCCCACCGGGAATTCACTTCCGGAGGCCAAACCATCAGTTAAGCTAACTTCAGTTCCTTCGCAGTTATCAGTAGCGGTTGGAACTTCATAGTTCACAACAGCCCCACATATTCCGGCATCAACATTTACAGTGATATCGCTTACTGAATCAAATACAGGAGCTTCATTGTCCTCAACAGTTACTGTAAAGCTGCAGGTTGCAGTATTTCCTGCTTCGTCTGTTGCAGTGAAGCTTACAGTAGTTGTTCCTACAGGGAATACTTCTCCTGAAGCAGGTCCGGCGGTTTGAGTTACAGTTACGTTTCCTGAGTTGTCATTTGCCACAGGCATTTCAAATTCTACAACCGCACCACAGATTCCGGCATCAACATTCATATTGATATTGGCAGGGCAGGAGATAGTTGGATCTTCTTCGTCAACCACGGTTACGGTGAAGCTACAGGTAGCTGTGTTTCCTGCAGCATCGGTTACCACATACGTATTAGTTGTAGTTCCAATTGGGAATTCACTTCCTGAAGGTAAACCTGCAGTTTGTTCTGTGGTAGCTGCACAGTTATCAGTTCCCACCGGAGCTTCAAAGCTAACTACTGCAGTAGCAGCCCCCATATCGGTTGCCTGGGTGATGTTGTCTATACAAGCGATCACCGGAGCCTCATTATCAATTACAGTTACAGTGAAGCTTACAGAAACTGTGTTTCCTGCAGCATCTGTAGCAGTATAAGTAACAGTGGTAGTTCCTACCGGGAATTCAATTCCGGAGGCCAAACCATCGGTTAGGCTAACTTCAGTTCCTTCGCAGTTATCAGTAGCAGTTGGAACTTCATAGTTCACAACAGCCCCACATATTCCGGCATCTACGTTTACACTGATATCGCTTACTGAATCAAATACCGGATCTTGGGTATCTGGAATAAAGTTTACAGTTTCAGAAGCAGTAGCAGTACATCCATTCTCACCTGTTACAGTTACGGTATAAGTACCGGCTTCGCTTACTTCAAGAGCAGCAGAAGTTCCCACTACCATAGATCCGTTAGACCAGGAGTAGCTTACCCCACCAGAAGCAGTTAGAGTTAATGATGTGATGTTACAGCTAAGTTCCAATCCGCTGTTGCTTATTGCAGCAGCTGGAAGTGTATCGTCAAGCGTTACAGTTTCAGAAGCAGTAGCGGTACATCCGTTCTCACCGGTTACAGTTACAGTATAAGTTCCGGCCTCGCTCACTTCTAAAGATTCAGAAGTTCCAACTACCATAGATCCGTTAGACCAGGAGTAGCTTACCCCACCTGAAGCGGTAAGGGTTAGAGATGTGATGTTACAGCTTAGTTCCAATCCGCTGTTGCTGATTGCAGCAGCAGGAAGGGTATCGTCAAGAGTAACAGTTTCAGAAACAGTAGCGGTACATCCGTTCTCACCTGTTACAGTTACAGTATATGTTCCGGCCTCGCTTACTTCCAAAGCAGCAGAAGTTCCCACTACCATAGATCCGTTAGACCAGGAGTAGCTTACGCCACCCGAAGCCGTAAGGGTTAGAGATGTGATGTTACAGCTAAGTTCCAATCCGCTGTCGCTTATTGCAGCAGCAGGAAGGGTATCGTCAAGAGTTACAGTTTCAGAAGCAGTAGCGGTACATCCGTTCTCACCAGTTACAGTTACAGTATATGTTCCGGCCTCGCTTACTTCTAAAGATTCAGAAGTTCCAACTACTATAGATCCGTTAGACCAGGAGTAGCTCACCCCACCGGAAGCGGTAAGAGTTAGAGATGTGATGTTACAGCTAAGCTCCAATCCGCTGTTGCTGATTGCAGCAGCCGGAAGGGTATCGTCAAGAGTTACAGTTTCAGAAGCAGTAGCGGTACATCCGTTCTCACCTGTTACAGTTACGGTATAAGTTCCGGCCTCGCTCACTTCTAAAGATTCAGAAGTTCCAACTACCATAGATCCGTTAGACCAGGAGTAGCTTACCCCACCTGAAGCGGTAAGGGTTAGAGATGTGATGTTACAGCTTAGTTCCAATCCGCTGTTGCTGATTGCAGCAGCAGGAAGGGTATCGTCAAGGGTTACAGTTTCAGAAGCAGTAGCGGTACATCCGTTCTCACCTGTTACAGTTACAGTATATGTTCCGGCCTCGCTTACTTCCAAAGCAGCAGAAGTTCCCACTACCATAGATCCGTTAGACCAGGAGTAGCTCACCCCACCTGAAGCGGTAAGGGTTAGAGATGTGATAGTACAGCTTAGTTCCAATCCGCTGTTGCTTATTGCAGCAGCCGGCAGGGTATCGTCAAGAGTTACAGTTTCAGAAGCAGTAGCAGTACATCCGTTCTCACCTGTTACAGTTACGGTATAAGTTCCCGCCTCGCTTACTTCTAAAGATGCAGAAGTTCCAACTACCATAGATCCGTTAGACCAGGAGTAGCTTACTCCACCTGAAGCGGTAAGGGTTAGAGATGTGATATTACAGCTTAGTTCCAATCCGCTATTGCTGATTGCAGCAGCCGGAAGGGTATCGTCAAGTGTTACAGTTTCAGAAGCAGTAGCAGTACATCCATTCTCACCGGTTACAGTTACGGTATAAGTACCGGCTTCGCTTACTTCAAGAGCAGCAGAAGTTCCAACTACCATAGATCCGTTAGACCAGGAGTAGCTTACCCCACCAGAAGCGGTTAGCGTTAATGATGTGATGTTACAGCTTAGTTCCAATCCGTTGTTGCTGATTGTAGCAGCAGGAAGGGTATCGTCAAGCGTTACAGTTTCAGAAGCAGTAGCGGTACATCCGTTCTCACCTGTTACAGTTACGGTATATGTTCCGGCCTCGCTTACTTCAAGAGCAGCAGAAGTTCCAACTACCATAGATCCATTGGACCAAGAGTAGCTTACTCCGCCAGAAGCGGTAAGAGTTAATGATGTGATGTTACAGCTTAGTTCCAATCCGCTGTTGCTTATTGCAGCAGCCGGAAGGGTATCGTCAAGAGTTACAGTTTCAGAAGCAGTAGCGGTACATCCGTTCTCACCTGTTACAGTTACGGTATATGTTCCGGCCTCGCTTACTTCAAGAGCAGCCGAAGTTCCCACTACCATAGATCCGTTAGACCAGGAGTAGCTTACTCCGCCAGAAGCGGTAAGGATTAGAGATGTGATGTTACAGCTAAGTTCCAATCCGCTGTTGCTGATTGCAGCAGCAGGTACTGTATTGTCAAGAGTAGTAGTTACTGAAGCAGTAGCGGTACACCCGTTAGCAGCAGTTACGGTTACAGTGAAAGTTCCGGCAGTAGATACTGTTAGGTTTGCTTCTGTTCCAACCACCTCAGATCCATTGGACCAGGAGTAGCTCACCCCACCTGAAGCGGTAAGAGTAGTTGAAGGAACAGAACAGCTAAGAGCAAGGCCGTTGTTATTTTCGATCTCCGCAACAGGTACTGTATTGTCAAGAGTAGTTGTTACTGAAGCAGTAGCGGTACATCCATTCTCACCGGTTACAGTTACAGTGAAAGTTCCGGCAGTAGATACTGTTAGGTTTGCTTCTGTTCCAACTACCTCAGATCCATTTGACCAGGAGTAGCTCACCCCACCTGACGCGGTAAGGGTTAGAGATGTGATGTTACAGCTTAGTTCCAATCCGCTGTTGCTGATTGCAGCAGCAGGAAGGGTATCGTCAAGCGTTACAGTTTCAGAAGCAGTAGCAGTACATCCGTTCTCACCAGTTACAGTTACAGTATAAGTTCCGGCCTCGCTTACTTCAAGAGCAGCAGAAGTTCCCACTACCATAGATCCGTTAGACCAGGAGTAGCTTACGCCACCTGAGGCGGTAAGAGTTAATGATGTGATGTTACAGCTAAGTTCCAATCCGCTATTGCTTATTGCAGCAGCAGGTACTGTATTGTCAAGAGTAGTTGTTACTGAAGCAGTAGCGGTACACCCGTTAGCAGCAGTTACGGTCACAGTGAAAGTTCCGGCAGTAGATACTGTTAGGTTTGCTTCTGTTCCAACTACCTCAGATCCATTTGACCAGGAGTAGCTCACCCCACCTGACGCGGTAAGGGTAGTTGAAGGAACAGAACAGCTAAGAGCAAGTCCGTTGTTGTTTTCGATCTCCGCAACAGGTACTGTATTGTCAAGAGTAGTTGTTACTGAAGCAGTAGCGGTACATCCATTCTCACCTGTTACAGTTACAGTGAAAGTTCCGGCAGTAGATACTGTTAAGTTTGCTTCTGTTCCAACTACCTCAGATCCATTAGACCAGGAGTAGCTCACCCCACCAGAAGCGGTAAGAGTAGTTGAAGGAACAGAACAGCTAAGAGCAAGTCCGTTGTTGTTTTCGATCTCAGCAACAGGTACTGTATTGTCAAGAGTAGTAGTTACTGAAGAAGTAGCGGTACATCCATTGGCAGCAGTTACGGTTACAGTGAAAGTTCCGGCAGTAGTTACTGTTAATTCAGCTTCTGTTCCAACAACCTCAGATCCATTAGACCAGGAGTAGCTCACCCCACCTGAAGCGGTAAGGGTAGTTGAAGGATTTGCACAGCTAAGAGCAAGGCCGTTGTTGTTTGCGATATTGGCAACCGGAAGAGGTTTTACAATAATTTTCACTTCAAGTCTTTCACTTTCACATTCTCCTTCCTTAAATGAACTAACCCATACAGAATATTCTCCCGCCTCGCTTGTATTGGTATTAACTGTGGGAGTTCCGGTTAGAGGTGTTTCAGCGGTAGCTGAAGTATAATAATTAATACTATATCCGGGAGTAACTGTTACATCGTAATCCTGAACTCCTTCTCCTATACAATAAGATTGGTCCTCAACTACGGGAAGAGGGGAAGAAACAGGTATTGTAACATCTACAGTTACAGATTTTGGACAACCTGCCGTGGTAAACGAGTAAGTTATTGTGTAAGTTCCGGGAGTGCTGCTTTCTAAATTTATAGCACCTGTTGAACTATTTATTGTTAAACCGTTGGTGGAAGAAAAGGTTCCACCCTGTACTCCATTTATAAGCGGGGAGGCAGAAGCGCCGCAAAAATCAGCAGGATTATATTCAATGCTTGCAGTCCCAAGGTTTAGTTTTACATCTACAGGAGTTACAAAATCGTACAAAGAAGCTGTAGCTGCCGCAGAGGCCTTGGTCTTTACAAGAACATTTCCAATTGTGATTCCCTGGCAGGGATTTGAAGCTCCGAAAAATGCGGAAATATTAATTGCTGCTTCTACAAATTGATAAGGTTGGTATTGATTACTTCCAAAAGCTCCTAACGCAGTATTAACAGTGCTGGTATTTGTCATTCCGAACCTGTTTGGGCCGGGATTATTTTTAAGAACATAATCGTAACCTGGTCCCACTGCTTCCCACTCAAAATAACTTATGGTAGCAAGACTTCCACCATTTGTATATTCCACTGCTATCAAAAGATCGCCTAAAGTTCTCCCACCGTTAGGTCCGGCAGATGAAAAGGTTCCTCCGGCTATTGGGGTAACTTTGTTTTGTAATAATTCAAAATCTATATAGGCGGTTCCGTTTACTTCCAAACGGTCACTGGCTAATATTAACCATTGATCATTATTATTATCCTCACCCAGGTGGACAAGGATATTATTTATATCACCTTTTCCTGTGGCTTTCCCTGTAGTCCATTTCCAGGTATTAGGATCATCATTGAATTTTCCACCACCCTGAAAAATATTATCCGTATTTGAATTGTATGGATCTGTAATCCTAAAGGTTCTTGTAGCATCTACAGGAGTTCCATTGGCATTAAATACAAACCCACCGGTACCTGAAGTTCCCGGAAGCCAGTCGCCAATACCCGATTGAGGGGTATTTGCCTGAAGATCGCCATCTATGTGAAAACCACCGGTGGGTTCTACAACCGGCGCTGTTTGAGCGAAAAGGTTCCCGGTAGATAGTAAACCTATTGAAAGGACCAATATCACCGAAGGAAAGCGAATGATCTTTTTATTTTCCAATGCTATTCCCATAGCATTTAAAAAAGAGACCAAAAATGCGAGAGTAGTTTTCCAAATCATAATTTACATCTTTGAATTATATAATTCTATTTTTGAAACTTACCGCTAGCGGAAAAGTTTCCTTTATTTTTATTCAGACGATAATAAGATGATTTGTAGGGTTACAATCATCAAAATGTTCAATAAAATGGACATTTATAATTAACACGGAAGATTGCTGTCGGGGGAATCTTTGACAAATCGATTTGGGGACCAATTTGGATTTTGTATTAATTATTATGTAAAATTATTATAAAACTTTCCTAAAAAAAGAAATCTGTAAATTATTAGATATAATACCAATTTAATGGCATGAAATACACCTTTTGATGAAAAAGAAAGGGGGAAAATCCCCATTTTATTTATCAAAATCATTAAAGTCGAACTAACTTTTATGAAAAATCAATACTGGAAATCAAGTATTTGTGCCTAAAAATTGAAGGATTCTGTATGGGGATATTTTAAGGAAAGAATTAAAATTTAATGGATAATTTCAGATTATTGCAAGGGGAATTATTCATAATTCGAATCATAATTATTATCCTGTGGCCGGAGTTTTTTTAGGTGTAGTTTAAAAACTAAAATTTCCCTGATGGTCTCTTCAACGGCTTTTTGCACTTTACTTATATCCTCAAAAATTCCATAAAAAATTTTTACCCTGCCACTGTCCTCATCGCGCTAAAACTCGTAAATTGCAGCAAAGTGTAGAATATGAATAAAAATTTAGCACATTACCGCCGGGTTTATTCCAAAGGCGCGTTACTTGAATCTGAAATTCCGCAGGAGCCCCTGGAATTGTTCAACCATTGGTTTCACGAGATGGAAAAGATCAAAAATCCTATTGAGGTAAATGCCATGACGGTTGCGACAATAGACAGTGAGGGTATGCCCAAAAGCAGGGTAATATTGCTAAAGGAATATAGTAAAGAAGGTTTTGTGTTCTATACTAATTATACGTCTGAAAAAGGCAGGTCCCTTGAAATAAATCCTAAGATATGTCTCTCTTTTTTCTGGCCGGAGATGGAAAGACAGGTAATAATACAAGGGAAAGCTGAAAAATTTTCAGAAGAAAAAGCAATTGAATATTTTCAAACAAGGCCACGGGGCAGCCAGTTGGGTGCCTGGGCCTCCAATCAAAGCAGTGAGATCGCCTCCCGGGAAGTTCTCGAAAAAAGCCTTAGAGAGCTTGAAATAAAATATGAGGATATGGAAATTCCCAAACCCGAACATTGGGGAGGATACCTGGTACGGCCCGAAAATATTGAATTTTGGCAGGGAAGGCCAAATAGATTACATGACCGCATTCTTTATGAAAAAGATGCATCTAACTGGAATATAAAAAGACTTGCACCGTAATGAAGCGATTGATATTGATAAGACATGGGAAGTCTTCGTGGGAATATGATGTGGCCGATGATAAAAGGCCACTTAAAAAACGCGGTTTTAAAGATGGAGAACTAATAGCGGGAACTTTCGAGAAATTCTTTGATAAACCCGTAGTTATCTATAGCAGTCCGGCGGTAAGAGCCTTAGAGACAGCTAAAATTTTTAAGGACAAATTGAAGGTAGAGGATAAAAACTTTAATATCAAACCGGGTTTATATACTTTCAGTAAAGCAGACCTGCTGTCACAAATAAGCAAGTGTGAAGATTCTATTCCAAAACTAATGGTCTTTGGCCACAACCCGGCGATGACGGGGTTAGTGAATGAGCTGGGAGATAAACATTTTGATAATATTCCCACTACCGGCCTAACCGTAATAGATTTTGATTCCCCTTCCTGGAGCGCCCTGGGCAAAGGAAAAACCATTATGCACCTGTTCCCCAAAAATCTTCGATAACATTTAATGAATAGTTATAAGTACATAAACAGAGAGTTAAGCTGGCTGCAATTTAATGCCAGGGTGTTACAGGAGGCCGAAGATGAAACCGTACCGCTTATTGAAAGATTGAGGTTCCTTGGGATTTTTTCCAATAATCTTGATGAATTCTTCAAGGTGCGCTATGCTACAATTAAAAGGATAGATCTTGCGGGTAAGAATGCAAAAAGCGTCCTGGGAGGTATCAAAGCAGGGAAACTCCTTGAGGAGATCACCCAGATTGTTATCGACCAGCAATCTGAAAGCCTTGAAGTACTGGACAAGATCCAGGAAAAACTAAAGGACCACAATGTTTTTATAATTAATGAAAAACAGGTTTCCCCAAGCCAGGAGGCTTATGTGAAAAACTATTTCTTATCCAAAGTGAGTCCCGCGCTGGTTACCATCATATTAAATGACCTGGTAAAAATTCCCAGTTTAAAAGATAGTGCAGCTTACCTCGCGGTAAAGATGGTAATGAAAGAAGAAGCTCCTGCACAGGGCATCTCAAAACTACTACACCGGCAGGTACGGGATAGAAAATATGTATTGATAGAGATCCCCCGAAGCATTAACCGGTTTGTGGTTTTGCCAGAGGAGGATGGGAAACAATACATTATCCTGCTCGATGACTTAATAAGGTTTAACCTCAAGACCATCTTCAATATTTTTGAATATGAGAGCGTATCTGCCCATATGATAAAAATTACAAGGGATGCCGAGCTGGATATTGACAGTGACCTTAGTAAAAGTTTTATTGAAAAGATATCAATGAGCGTAAAGGACCGTATAAAAGGGGATCCTGTACGCTTTGTATATGATATGAATATCGATGAAGATACCCTTAGCTTTCTTATGGCTAAAATGGGCATTGATTCTACAGATAGTATCATCCCCGGCGGGAGATACCATAACCGCAGGGATTATATGAACTTTCCAAGTTTGGGTAAAGATGAATTGCTTTACAAGGCAATTGACCCCCTTCCTATTCCGGGATTGGTGCTCCAGGGTAGTTTACTGGGAATGATAGCGAAAAAAGATTATTTGCTTTATGCTCCCTATCAGGCATTTCAATATGTTGTAAAATTCCTGAGGGAGGCTGCACTGGACCCAAAAGTAAGATCTATAAAAATCACAATTTATCGCCTTGCAAAGATTTCCCACATTGCCAGTTCCCTTATAAATGCTGTTAAGAACGGAAAAAAAGTAACCGTACAAATTGAATTGCGTGCAAGGTTTGACGAGGTTGCAAACATACGTTATGCTGAACAAATGCAGCAGGAGGGCGTGAACCTTATATTTGGGGTAACAGGCCTGAAGGTGCATTCCAAAATTTGCGTTATTGAAAGGGAAGAGAATGGGAAACTACATAAATATGGGTTTATAAGTACCGGGAATTTTAATGAATCCACCTCCAGGATCTATACCGATTATACATTGTTTACCGCGCATCAGGAAATTTTAAAGGAACTCAATAAGGTATTTGATTTCTTTGAAATAAACTATAAAGTGAGCCGGTATAAGCATTTGCTGGTATCGCCCCATTATACCAGAACCGCTCTTATAAAATTGATCACTACTGAAATTGAAAATGCCCAAAAAGGGAGAAAAGCGGGCATAAAACTTAAGGTGAACAGCCTGTCTGATTTTACTCTTATAGACAAACTTTATGAAGCAAGTAGGGCAGGGGTAAAGATAAAATTAATTGTAAGGGGGATTTGTTCATTAATCCCTGGGGTGCCGGGACAAAGTGAAAATATTGAGGCTATTTCTATTCTTGATAAATTCCTGGAACATCCGCGGGTTTATATTTTCGAAAATGAAGGGGATCCAAAGATCTATATATCATCGGCAGACTGGATGACGCGTAATATGGATTACCGGGTAGAAGTTTCCTGCCCTATTTATGATGAGAGTATTAAAAATGAGATCCTTGAAACCTTTAATATAAGTTGGGAAGATAATGTAAAAGCCCGGGTGCATTCCCTGGCCCAGGACAATGCATACAGAAGAAATGATAAGCCACCCCTGCGTTCCCAGTTTGCCTTGTATGAATATTATCAGAAAAAGTTAGAAAAAATTTCAGTTTGATTCAACAAAGAAAATTTGCGGCAATAGATATTGGTTCCAATGCGGTGCGGTTATTAATTTCAACTATCACAGAGCAGGAAGGAAAAGAGCCTATTTTTAAAAAAACTTCCCTGGTTAGGGTTCCAATCCGGCTGGGAGCCGATGTTTTTATGCATCAGGTAATTTCAGAAGAAAATACCTCCCGCATGATCGATACTATGCAGGCTTTTAAACTTCTTATGAAAACTCATAAGATTGAGAGATACCAGGCCTGTGCTACTTCAGCAATGCGGGAAGCGGCCAATGGGAGGGAAGTTGCTGATACTATTGCTGAAAAAACAGGGGTAAATATTGACATTATAGACGGGAATCATGAAGCAGCAATGATCGCGGCTACAGATCTTCACACCTTTATTCAAAGCGATAAGACCTACCTTTATGTAGACGTGGGTGGGGGTAGTACAGAGTTTACTTTATATTCCGGTGGGGAAACAATTGCATCCAAATCTTTTAAACTTGGTACGGTACGTCTGCTAAAAAACCTTGTGGAAGATGAAGTTTGGGATGAAGTGGAAACCTGGACCAAAGAACTATCAAAACAATACCCTAAAATTGATCTTCTGGGCTCCGGAGGTAACATCAATAACATTTTTAAGAGCAGCGGTAAATCTATAGGAAAACCTCTTAGTTTTCTTTATTTGAGTTCCTATTACCAGCTTTTAAATTCCTTTACTTATGAAGAGAGGATCACAGAGCTTAATTTGAATGCAGACAGGGCCGACGTTATTATACCTGCGGCAAAGATCTATCTCTCTGCGATGAAATGGACCAAAGCCCGAAGAATTTATGTGCCTAAAATAGGACTTGCAGATGGGATCATTAAATCCCTCTACCAGGAGAGCCTCAATTAACCGTGAATGCTTTCTTTTTTGCCCAGGTCTTTCATTATTTCGGCTTCAAACTGAAGTAGTTCCTGCCATTTTTTATCTACACGCTCCCTCTCGCCGTACTGCCTTACAAAATTAAGGAAGAGCGTATAATGGTTGGCCTCGCTTATCATTAACTGCCGGTAAAATTCCCGAAGCTCCGCATCCTCCAATTCTTCTGAAAGTAACCTGAAGCGCTCGCAGCTTCTGGCTTCAATTAGCGCAGCGATCAATAACCTGTGTACCATTTGGTCTATCCTGCTGCCGCCTTTGGGAAAGAATTCCCGGAGCCTTATCACGTATTCATCTTTCCGGTCCCAGCCCAGTTCAATTCCCCTGGCCTGAAGTTTTTCATGTACCATTTTAAAATGGCCCATTTCCTCTCTTACCAAAGCAACCATCTCCTTGACAAGTTCAGGGAATTCAGGGAAGCTAACTATAAGGGAGATAGCGGTAGATGCAGCTTTTTGCTCACACCAAGCGTGGTCTATAAGAATTTCTTCTATGTTCTTATCGGCAATTTTTGCCCATCGCGGGTCGGTAGGAAGTTTCAGGCCAAGCATACTTACAGGTCAAGGTCAAAGGTGGTTCGCAATTTCTCAATAAGCGGATTTTTCTCCTTCAGCTTATTGTATTTTTCAATATTGGTGAAAGCAAATTTTTTGGCAGTGGTCTCATTCACCTGAATTTCCAGGGTAATGAGGGTATTCTGCAATTTTTTCTTCAAAAAGGCCATTAGAGGGTTTTGTCCGCGTTCCAGGTCTTTTTTCATCGTATCTGCCGGGAGGACAATTGAAATGGTATTTTCATTCACCGTGGGCATATCTGTTTCCATAATAGAGGCTAGGATCTTTTCTCCTTTATTCTTCAGGCGGTGGATATATTCATCCCAGGCCGCGTGCAGCTGGGTTTCATTGAATTTTTCAGATTTTACCTCGGCTGCTTTAGCCTCATTTCCCTGTTGCCTTGCCAGCATTTCCTTTTTTAGGCGAATGCTTTTCAGGGAAAGTCCTGAGACTTTCTCCTGGCTAAGATCTGTTACAGGAATCGGTTTGGTTTCTTCAGATTCTGGCTCTGGCTCTGCTGCAGGAACATCTTCTGCAGGCTGGGTATGGCAATTTGATTTTTCAGGATCTGGCAAACCTTCTTTAGGCGATGGTACTTCAGCCGGAGCAGCTATTTCCGGATCGGGGATCTGGGAGGTTGCTTCGGGTGCAGAACTTCCCACAGCGTATTCCTCATTGGTAATAAGCTTTTTTTCTTCCGAAGAAAGTTTTACCGCAGGTGCAGCTGGAGTAAAGGATTTAAAATTTGCCGCGGGAATTATAAAGTGCTCAGGCTTTTTTTTTTCTCCATCAAAAGTGATGGAGGCGAGCTGCATAAGGCATAGTTCTACAAGCAATCGTTGGTTACGGCTGCTTTTATATTTAAGGTCACAATCATTGGCCAGTTCAATGCCCTGCATTAAAAATGCTTCACTGGTAAGCCTGGACTGTTCATAATAACTCATTTTGGTGGTTTCACCCACCTCCAGTAAATTGATGGTCTTGGGATTTCTGCAAACCAACAGGTCTCGGAAATGTGAAGCAAGGCCGGCAATAAAATGGTGCCCGTCAAAACCACGCGCCAGGATCTCATTGAATTCAACAAGCAGCTGCGGGATATTGTTTTCCAGGATCAACCCGGTAATATTTAGATAGGTCTCGTAATCCAGGACGTTCAGGTTCTCGGTTACCGCCTGCCGGGTCAAATTGTTACCGCTAAAACTTACCACACGATCATAAATAGATAGGGCATCACGCATAGCGCCATCTGCCTTTTGGGCAATAATGTGCAGGGCATCCTCATCTGCAGTTACGCCTTCTTCGCCGGCAATATAAGTAAGGTAGTTTTTTACATCATTTACCGTGATCCTCTTAAAATCGAAGATCTGACAACGGGAAAGAATGGTAGGGATTATTTTATGTTTCTCTGTAGTGGCAAGTATGAAAATGGCGTGTTTCGGCGGCTCTTCCAGGGTCTTTAAAAATGCATTAAAAGCACTGGTAGAGAGCATATGCACCTCATCAATAATATAAACTTTATAGTTCCCCACCTGCGGCGGAATTCTCACCTGATCGGTAAGATTTCGAATATCGTCTACAGAGTTGTTGGAGGCGGCATCCAGTTCAAAAATGTTGAAGGCAAAATCCTCATCTGGTTGTTGGGTGCCGTCATGGTTGATCATTTTGGCAAGAATACGGGCACAGGTAGTTTTTCCTACCCCCCGTGGCCCGGTAAATAACAAGGCCTGCGCAAGGTGATCATTCTTAATGGCATTAAGGAGGGTATTGGTAATAGCCTGCTGGCCCACCACATCATTAAAGGTTTGGGGACGGTACTTTCTGGCCGATACTACAAAATGCTCCATGGAAATATAATTGGAAACAAATATAAAAAACCCAACCCGAAGTACTCATATTAATCTGCTATTTTTCGGGTATTTTCTGTGAGGGGAGAGAAAGCAGGTTAAGCGCATTTATATACCCGTGAAATGTACTTTTGTGCGAGCCTGAAGGTTTAATTGAGAATCAATTCTACATTAATAGGCAAATGATCGCTTCCTATATTTTCTCCCGTATTTCTGTCTATTACGCTGAAGTTTTCTGAAACCAGGCAATGGTCCAAAGTGGTTTGCAAGATTTTGAGACCGGCAGGCCAGGTAGGCAACTGGCCGAATCCTTTCCGGGTATCTTTAAGGCCTCCCTTTAATAATTGTTTAAAATGTGCCGAAAAAGAAGAGGTGTTAAGATCCCCAATAATAATAAGGTTTTCTGAATAGCGGGGCCTATATGTCATAATGTTTGCGAGCTGCTTATTGCGATGTTCAAACATCCATTGACCTACAGGCGGCACAGGATGGGTTGCAATTATAGTGACCGGTTTATCCTCAAGCATAAATTGTCCTACCAGGGAGGGTTTATTGTTTAGCCCGAAATATTCGATCGCAGTATTAATTTCAATTTTGCTTAGAATTGCTATCCCAAAATTATCTTCCCGCGGTACCAGGGTTTGATATTCGTAGCGGTCCAGAAAAGGTTCCAATTTCGTTTTCCAGTTTTCTGTGAATTCCATTAACACTAGTAGATCCGGATCTTGCCGACTTATATAATTTTGGACCTCCCCAAAACCGGTGTTGCCGGAAAGTAAATTGATCCCGGTTATTTTTAATTTTAGATCTTCATTTTTAATTTCTACGGAAGGCCCCATGTAGAGCGGAAATATAAAGTATGCATTCCAGCAGATGATTAAAAGCAATAGAATCATAGCCGGGGCTTTTTGCCGAAGCAAAAAAATCACAGCAATTAACAACAACAGGGAAATGACAATAAACTGAACTTTAAAATGAGCGAGATTATCTGCGATCCAGTAATCCGGCAGAAGATGGGGAACCATAGAAAATACCAGAACTCCTATGATGGACAACCAGATAATAAAAAGACGAAATTTCATAGGGGGAGTATTCTTTCTTTGAATGGACTCTAAAATAACCTGTCCATTTTTTTATTTATTTCCCATTTTATTAATAATTTCCCGCAGTAAGTCATTTTGCTCCTGCCGTAGGGAGATAAATTTATTTACCCATTTATAAATGAGGTAAAATACCCCAAATATAATGGCCAGGTAAACCACAAATATGAGCAAAGGAATTATAGCAAATGTATTCATGTGTGTATTTTAAGGATTAGTTAAACGGTAAGATAATAAAAAATTTGCCCCTGGCTTCATATGGATATTGCGCCCCTTCAGGGCTTTTTTTATTTTCACCTTTATCCGATGGGCTACACCCATTTCTTGTGGATCGCGCCCCTTTAGGGCTATTTTTGATTTATTTTCTTTATCCGATGGGCTTCACCCATCTCTTGTGGATTTCGCCCCTTCAGGGCTTTTTTGGTTTATTTTCTTTATCCGATGGGCTTCACCCATCTCTTATGTATTGCGCCCCTTCAGGGCTTTTTTTGGTTTATTTTTTTTCCGATGGGCAACACCCATCTCTTGTGGATTTCGCCCCTTCAGGGCTTTTTTCATTAGTCCATGGGCTACACCCCTCAATGCTTTTTTATTGTTGGGTCAATGTATATTTATCTCCGTTGGGCCCCTTTAATATCAGGGTTTTATTATTTAAATTAAAATCCCATTCCCCGCTAAGAATTAATGTCCAGTCAAATTCGGCGGTCCAGGGACAGGTATTGTAAAAAGTGATTTTGTTTCCGGAAATGGAATAAGTTCCCTTGCAAATTGCCGGAAATTTTTCGACTTCAGTCTGGCCGGTGAAGGTCCCGTTGGTAAAAGTTAGCTCAACGTTGGAAGTGGTTCCATTTCGCTCAAAAATCCCACTGTAATTTCCATCTATTTTAGTTTCAGGATTGTCACCATCATTGGTGCAGCTAATCGATATTGTTGCTAACAGAAATAGTATAAAAATTCTCGCTTTCATGATTTTGATTTTTAATTGCAATAATTGAGGGTTATTAAAGCAGTTACCCGTTTAGACTAAATTTAATTGGTGTAATTCAAGCCTCACATTCTCTTTTGCCTGATTTTCATATGCTTTCCTGAAATAATCAGTTTTATATATAAAATCCAGTTCCAATATACTTTGAAGTACTTTTTTTCTTCCTTTTCGATACATAAAGTCTGGATAAATATGATATTCCTTTCTAATGTTCTCGCTATAGTTTTTATATTCTTCAGGGCTTTTTCCTAAAATGGTAAGGTCTAAATCCAAAAGTATATTTGTATCATTATCGGCTGATAATTTATGTTCTTTTGTGGCCTCAATTTGTAACATACATTCATTCAATTTGGTAAATGAAGTTTTAGAAATTCTGTTTTCAAACCTTAAGGCACTTTGATGTTCGTTATCACTGTTAGTGCTTTTGTAAATTATGTCGTGGTAATAGATTGCAAATAATAAACAGTCTAAATTTTTAACTTCCGATTGGACTTTATCCAATTCCGAAAACATATTTTCTAAATGCTCAAGATTATGATAATAACGAGACCTGGACGAATAGTTGTTTTCTAGTTCGTTCCAGCAATCCAAATTATAGTCCTCGTTTTTCGAGTATTTTCTAATTAAATTCAGGAATTTTTGTTTTATCATCTCGGTAATCGCTTTATGGCGGAGAAGGGACCGCGGACTTGTCGGCTTAAATACTTCCTTATTAATTATTAATTTTCTTGTAATTTTATAATCCAGAAATCTCCTGTAAAGCTTATTGTGGAAGTTTCATCATCTTCCTTATTTCCAACCACTATTAATTCTCCATTATGTAGTTCAATGATTGAATAACTTAAATCCCAGGTGTATAGTTCATTACTCCCAAATTCTTTAGACCATATAAGCTGGCCATCTACGGGACTTATTTTAAATACCCAAATATTGCTTTGAGTTGTAGGCGTACCCTCCCGAGGGTAAAATCTTCCACCGCCGGTCATGTACAAAAATCCAGAATTACTTTGGATAATTTCGGTTGGGCTATCATTACCATCTACACTAAATAGATATTTCTCTTTCCCAATCCCATTCTCCCAAATAATATTTCCATCCAAATCAAGCTTCACTAACCATAAATTTTCTTTATCTGGACCGAGACGTCTGGTAGAACCAGAAATTAATAGCTTATTATCACTTGTAGCAAGAATAGACCTATTCAAATCAGATGGTACTTTTCCTATATGTTTTCTCCACTCAATTTCACCTTCGTTATTAAGTTTGTATAAAAAAGTAGATTCATATTGTAAATCGCCAACAACATAAAATCCACGATCTTCACTTTGAATTATTGATTTTCCAATCATCATATCTGATTTCGGAAAACTTTTTTCTAAGATAATTTCACCGTTAGAATTCAATTTTACAAACCAACCAAACCTTTGTTCACTATCAATAGAATACGTTCCTATCAAACCGTATTCTCCATCTTTTGTTACTATTATATCTTTTAGATTACCGCCATAAATATTATATCCTTCTCCTTTTGTCCAAATAATATTTCCTTCAGAATCCATTTTATAAATAACAGGATGACCAAAATTTTTATTGGTAAGAAGTAAAATATTCCCATTAGGCTCTTCAATTAGATTATGTACAATTAAATGCCCGGGAATTAATTTTTCCCAAAGAATTTCACAATTCGCATTATACTTTAACAATACCAGGTCAAAATAATTATGGTTATTACCATAACTTGGATTTGTCCAACCACATACTAAGAACCCGCCGTCATTTGTCTCTCTTACGACCGATGCCCTTTCATCATGTTCTATATCATATTTGTATATATTCTCACAAAGAACTTCAATGGATTTAGTTGTAAATTTTTCTTCATTACTATAGATTGTCATTGAATTATAGGAGAGGAAAGCTCTTGCATAATAGGTTCTATTAGACTCAAGACCTCTAATAGTTCCAATGCCTTCATCCTGTTCCAAATCGACAATCACATAATTATTTTCTTTTACTTGGTTGGGTATAGAATCCCAGAAAATTCCAGTTACAAATTCCGTATTTGGTATATCTTCAATTTTAATTTTAAAGGAGGCTTGATTTATACTAACATCATCTATTTCAATAATCAAAATAGAAGGAGAAGAAATTTCATTTTCATCCGTATTACAAGAAATTAAAAGGAATATTATTATAAAATAAGAGTATTTTTTCACTGAGTTTATTTTAAATGTTTGGTAACGGTCCCGTATAAAAACAATGCGAGCTGGCGAGCTTGATTGTCCGCCCTGTCTCCCGAAGCTTTAGTGTAGGGAGAAGGTTCCGACCGAAGGGAACAGCGGCAGCACATTTCGCCAAGCAAGCGAGTACGATGTTTGAATTTAAGACTGATTTTAGCATTGTTTTTATATACTGTTGCCCACAGTTTTTTATGTGCAGTCGTATGATGACACTGTTATTAGTCCGTTTTCATTATTTTCAATAGTTAAATCCTGGGTTGCTCCCCGTCCTTCAAACTTTAAAATATTATCATCTTTTTCTAAAAAAGAAGGAATCGAAATTTCATTTCTGTTCATCAATATACTATAGTCAGAAACCATTTGGTGATAAACTTCATTGAGAGAAAGTTTTTCGTATTTATAAATATGATCAAAACATCCATCCCACTCTATGTAAGTGTAATTTCCACTTTCATAATATTTGTACTCAAAATATTTAGGAAATTTTCCCATCGGAGTTTCCATTTGCTCTTCCTCCGTTTTTTCGTCAGTCAATTTTCCTCTTAAATCAATAAAAACTTTCCCAAATTCATCCGTTCCAATTTCAACCTCTTTATCGGTTAGGTCAGAACTGAATATAAAACCATTATTATTTTTTGGTTTTATCCACTTACCAACCAATGAGAATTCCTTTCCAATCTCATTTTTTTCATTGCTTTCAATTTGCTGGTCGATTTTTATAGTTTCTCCAACTGGTAATTTCTTCAGAGTTTTAGAATCATAAGTCGGTTTTTCATAAACCTTCGCTCCTAAAATATTTATTACTGTAAGTTCAGTTTGCTTTTCTGAATTTTGACAAGAAAAAGAAGTAGAAAGTAAAATTGCAAATATTAATAGGATTGTTTTTTTCATAATTTTTTTCCTAATTGTGGGCAACGTTTCGTATAAAAACAATGCGATCTGGCGAGCGTGATTGTCCGCAGGTTCCGACCGAATGGAACAGCGGCAGCACAATCCGCAAAGCAAGCGAGCGACAGATTTCGATTTGAGACTGATTTGTATGCAGTTTTTTTTAACTAAGCCATAATAGCAATCCAGTCAGTAAAATCCGTCCTAACGTGATTGATACACCATAGAAGATCCGCATTTTTGTCCGTTCTTTTTTTGCCTTCTCTCTAATCTGCATTTTAATTTTATTTAATTCCTCTACAGGAACTGAATGAAATAGAAGACGTTCCGGTATGTCAGTATCCGCATAAATTACGTCACGATTATTCTCTTTAAATTTTCCCCGGTTTGAAGGACGTTGCGCTCGGTTTTGTTTCATCCGATTATTCATATCCTGCATATGTCCTGCGCCAAAGCTCATTTTAAATAATTTTTTGGGATTAAGTTATTTCCATTTGTATACTACGTCCCGTATAAAAACTGTGCGAGCTGGCGAGCGTGATTTTCCGGAGGACAATCCGCTGAGCAAGCGAGCACAGAGTTTCGATTCAAGACAGGTTTAAGCATCTTAAGTTTGATTTTCTTAATTTTTACATATTAATCAGAAAGAACAAAAGAGAGGAGTAAGGTTATTTTAAGCATAGGAATAATAATTCCGTAAACATTGAAAACCCCCTCTCTTTTCTACTTCAATTTCGTTCAGTTCTATGAGACTTTTGATCTCGTTTTCAAGATGGTGAAAGCAAAGTAGGTGTCCTTTCCTAATCATTTACCTATGAATAAAAGTAAACAAATTTATGGAGTAGACATTAGCAAGAATGTATTTGATGTAGCTGACTCCCAGGGGAACCATTCTCAATTTAAAAACGATGTAAAAGGATTTAAATCATTTTTAAAAACACTTTCATCAGAATCTCTGGTCGTCATGGAAGCTACCGGATACTATCATTACAGGCTTGCACAGTTCCTTTATGAACAGGGAATACATGTGTCTGTAGTTAATCCTCTTTCGGTAAAGAGATTCATTCAAATGAAACTTTCCAGGGTGAAAACAGATAAATCTGATGCTAAAGCTATCTGTGAGTATGCCACGATAAATGAAGTTCCATTATATACTGCCAAAGACAAGAACCAGGCAGAATGTTTACAGCTCCTACGCCTCATCGATATTTATTTAAAACAAAGCACTGCCTTAAAGAATAAGCTACATGGAGAAAAAACCCTAGGAACACCTTCTAAAACAGTATATCATTCATTAAACAGGTCTTTAAAAGCTGTACAGAAGGAAATTAAGATAATGGAGGATCGCCTAATGGAGATAGTCAAAGAAGAGCAACAAAAACAACTAACCCTTATAAAAAGCATTCCCGGCTTAGGCAACAAAACTGCCATTATGATTATCGTTTTGACTGATGGATTTTCAAACTTTGAAAATGCCAGCCAACTCTGCAGTTACACCGGAATCACTCCTAAACTACGTCAGTCTGGAACTAGTGTGAGAGGCCGCAGCCGGATAACGAAAATGGGGAATGCAAAGCTTAGAAACCTACTGTTTATGTGCAGCTTCTCAGCAAGGAAATATAACAAGGCGTGCAGGGAAATTTATGAGAGAATAATAGCAAAAGGAAAAAGTAAAAAACTGGCTCTTATCGCGGTGTGCAATAAACTATTAAAACAGGCATTTGCAATTGCAAAATCGGGATTGCCTTACCAGGAAAATTTTGTCTCGAAATTAGCTTAAAGAACTTGTTTTTTAACTCAGTTCTTTGTTTTTATATCTTGTTGCCTATAGTTTTCTCGTCCGCCTATTTTTTAATAATATTTCATATCAAAACGGCCTTCCCGCACTTCTACAATATCCCCATCTTCATTAATCGCATCAAACCAAAAGGTACCGGAAACGATCCCATTTATATCATCAAATTTGACAAAGTAAATTTCTCCTGTATGGATTTGATTTGTTTGATAATAACTAAGATTATATACGCTTTCCCCAAAGTTTGAATCTTCCTTATCCACATTTAATTGATAAACTTCTCCCTCCTCAATTTCTTGATTTCTTAGAGCAATATTTATAGATGTTTTACTATTCCTATGATTTGCTGAAAGGCCAAAATAATACCCGCCATCAAGAAATTGGTAAAAGGCCTGTTGTGTAGGGCCCGCAAATTGGCTGCCACCAGGCTGGAAACCTTTTCCATCAATTAAACAAGCGATTGTACCTTTTCCTATAATCGTTAGAGCTGGTAAACAATCAGCGCCCTCGCAAGGATCATTTTTAGAACAGGAAAGGGATAAAATAATTAATACTAAAAAAGATATTTTTTTCATTATCGGATTTTTTAAAATTATAGGCAACATGCTTATAAAAGTACCATTACATTTATCTCATGCTCTTTTCCAAAAATACTAAAATTATGTTAACGCTCCCTGAGGAAAACCGTAACCAGGGGATTTCAGAATTTGCATAAAAATTTGATTCCGCATAATTGATATAAGCAATGTATCTTTACAAAAAAATAAAGCAGGCCGCCTTATCGCTGCGTTTTTGGACGTGGAGGAAATTCCGGACACCGTAGGGCAGCATAGTGGGTAACGCCCACCGTTCGTCCCCCGGACGAAAAGGACTAGTGCAACAGAAAGTATGTACAGGTAATGCTGTAGTGAAACCAGGTAAACTCTATGCGGTGCAATGCCATGTATACCGGCTCTTAAGGACGGCCCGTCCGTTGCCGGAGGGTAGGCAGCTAAAGCTTGCTGGTAACAGTAAGTTCAGATAAATGATAGGGGTCCCGTTTATTCGGGAAACAGAATCCGGATTACAGGCCTGTTTTTATTTTTTTAAATTCCCACAACTTTAGAAAAAATTATTTTGCGAGGATATCCTTTACCCATTCCAGGGCATCTTCCATTTCCATGAAGACTGAAAATGGCACTTTGGAGAACACCTGTTCAAAATTGGCCATATTAATGGAAGAGGCCTTCGTGCTCACAATGGCTATTCCCGCCAGATTTTTTACATGTTTTATATTGAGGTAAATGGTGGGATCAACATTGTAATTATTGACCCTTTTGGAGATGTAGACAAACTTCTTGCCCTTGTAAATATCGGAACATACTTCTACCAGGTCATGAACCTGCTTTTTGCTAATTATAACTCCCTCGCGTACCCGGGAAATAACGAAATTCTCATGAAATTCCAGGGTGGTGAATTCCAGTTCTATAGTACGTAAAATTTCTTCCATTCTTCAATTTAGGAAAAAAAACTGAAAACCGAATTACCGTATTTACGTATCTCTTCAAAGTGTGGGGTGCCGGAAAGATCCAGTCTTTTAGAGTGTTCTATGATTAAAGCACCATCTTCTTTTAATAGTTCCCTGTCAAATGTTATGGCAACGATCTTTTGCAGGGAGGCCACATCCATATCATAAGGAGGGTCGGCAAAGATAATATCCACTTTTACAGGTGCTTTTTCCAGGTATTTAAAAACATCGCTTTTTACCGGCGTGATATTGAGCTCCAGCTCATCTCCCGTTTTCTTGATAAACTTTACACAATCAAAATTTGCATCTACAGAGGTTATTGGCCCAGACCCGCGTGATCCGAATTCATAAGAGATATTCCCCGATCCTGAAAACAGGTCCAGTACTTCCAGGTCCTTAAAATGAAAACGGTTGTTTATAATATTGAAAAGGGCTTCCTTGGCAAAATCTGTAGTTGGCCGAATGGGTAGCTTTTTAGGCGCGGTGATCCTTTTTCCTTTGTGTTGTCCTGAAATTATTCGCATCCCAATGATTTTAATAAAATGAAAGCTTCCCTTTGAAATTGAGGGTTTGTGAATTTTTCAGGGATAAGCTTTAATTTAGGGTCTAAAAATTCTACATTCTTAATGTAAGTGTAAGTGATCTCATATTCGGGAGAATCTTTGGTGATCTCTCCAAGCAAATACAGGGGGAATTCCAATGGATCCAACTGCAGCTGTTCTGCCGTAAAAAGAAGATAATAGATAAAATCCTCCGGCGTTTCATACTTAAAAGTATTGCCCAGGAGCAGCTTTCCGTCCTTCATAACTACAAGGTCATAATAGCCCTTAAAACCATTTAAATATGCTACAGCTCCATTGTCCCGGGTAATTTGGTTTAGGTGCTCAATAAGGGCTGTTGCGCTGTGTTTAAATTCAAACTCACCGTATTTGTCAAAGAAATAATTTGTGATGTTGGTATAGGGAATATACACATTAACCAAATCCTCATTGGAAAACACATCATTAGCCACAAGGTCTGTTTGCAGGATCTTGGTATTGAATTTCAAATAATGCGAAGCTTCCTCTTCCACAAAAAACTCTGAAGGAACAATACTGTACAATTCATTTGAAAACAGCAGGACAACTTCACTAAAAGCTAAATCCAGCTGTTTCTCCTCTTTATAGAGCAATTCAATTTGTTCCAGGATTTTTACAGGGGTTAACTCCTTTTCAAAATCGAGCTTCTTATACCAGAGAACCTCATTTTTATTTGAATCCAGTATACAAAAAGAAAGTCCATTCAGGCGCACCTGAATGGACATCTTTAAATTATCAATATTTTCTTTACTGTTTTGTTGCTTGTCCATAAGAATCTGGCCAGTTCGCAGTGGTGTTTACATCTTCCATTGAACCAACACTAATATAAGGGCCGTTCACCTGGTCTACAGAAACTACCTGCTTTTCCTGCAATACAAGATCTCTGTCCTGGTCATGCAATACTACAGCCTTATCTACTCTTACCATAAATACCGGGAAGGTATTGTTATTTTTAACAATGGTGCCGGCGTCCATTTCAAATTCAGCATCAACCCCGTCTACCGGAACTTTTGCCATTTGCTTGTAGCGATCTCCTTTATATAAAGAATCTTTTACCGAAGCATATCCAAGGGTATCTACAATAACAATATCCTTATATTGGTCTACACCAAATGCTTTTCTATACTCCTCATCCATTACCGTGGTATCTCTTCTTTGTACCACAACAAACTCTGCAGTATCTATAAATCTAATCAAGCCATTAAAATCCTTTGCATATCTTCCGGTTACTTCCTGGTGAGCCAACTGCGCAGCACGAATATCCATAAGACGGTCAATTACCTTGGCATATCTTTTTTCTTTGAGCTTATTAAATTGTATTGGTTCATACACTGCGTTAAAAACGAGGTATCCCAAAAAGATAATTACAACCCATAGGACTAATTGAATTACAAGTTTCATGCTTTTTTAAATTTAAAATAATTAGAGTTCATCGCAAATCTACAATTTTTTTTTATTCGTAAAAGTTTCTGTCGTTAAATTACGTTGTTATCTTTGAGATTTGCAAGAAAGCCCATGGAAACCTTAAGTGCCGATAAATTTTATAAGCTACTCATCAGCGATTTAGGGTTTAATGCAAAGATAAAACAAGACATTGCCTTACAACAACTTTCCTCTTTTGTTGTAAATCCCGTGGCAGATACCATTTTTCTCTTAAAAGGTTATGCCGGAACCGGGAAAACCACCATTATAAGCGGGTTGGTGAAAAATCTCTGGAAGATAAAGCGCAGCGGGATCCTGCTCGCTCCCACGGGAAGGGCAGCCAAGGTGATCTCCCTGTACTCTGGTCAGGAAGCACAAACCATACATAAAAAGATATATTTTCCTAAAAAGACGGGCGGGGCAGGGGTGCAGTTTGTTTTGCAGCCTAATAAACACCGAAATGCAATTTTTATAGTAGATGAGGCTTCTATGATCCCCGATGAGAACCAGGATTCCAAATTATTTGAAAACAATGGCCTCCTGGCAGATCTTATAGATTACGTTTCTTCCGGCCACCAGTGCTCTCTTATATTAATTGGGGATACTGCCCAGTTACCGCCGGTGAAACTGGACATGAGCCCTGCGCTGGAAGAAGAAAAACTTCGAACCCATTACCAGAAAGAGGTTGTGCATATTGAACTGGATGAAGTTGTACGCCAAAGCGGGGAGAGCGATATCCTGTTAAACGCCACCTTGCTTCGGGAAGCCCTGGCCGAGCAATTCTACGAATATTTTAAATTTCACAAAACAGGAAAGGCAGATGTGGTGCGTTTAATGGACGGGCAGGAGATCCTGGATGCCATTCAGGATTCCTACGATCACCTGGGGCACGAAGATACCACCATCATAGTGCGGTCCAACAAAAGGGCCAACCTTTACAACCAGCAAATAAGGGCCCGCATCCTCGACCAGGAAGAAGAGATCTCTTCCGGCGATTACCTTATGGTGGTAAAGAATAACTATTTCTGGATAAAGCCTTCTTCAGAAGCAGGATTTATTGCCAATGGGGATATTGTGAAGGTTTTGGAAATAAGGGCCATAAGAGAGCTGTATGGTTTCCGTTTTGCTGAAGTGAAAGTGCAAATGGTAGATTACCCTAAAATGGCCGCTTTTGATACGGTGGTTATTCTTGATACGCTGGAAAGCAATTCCCCTTCGCTCACCTATGAGGAATCCAATAAACTATACCAGGAAGTAATGAAGGATTATGAAGATGAAACCTCCAAATACAAGAAATTTCTCAAAGTAAAAGGAAATAAGTATTTCAACGCATTGCAAATCAAATTTTCATATGCCATGACCTGCCATAAATCACAGGGTGGGCAATGGAATACTGTTTTTATTGAACAACCCTATTTGCCCAACGGGATAGATAAGGATTATCTAAGGTGGCTGTATACCGCCGTTACAAGGGCGCAGGCAAAGTTATACCTGATTGGCTTTAAGGATGATTTCTTTGCTGACAATTAACCGGCCAGATTCTTTAATATTGCTGAAATTTTAAAAATTATGACACAAGTTCCGCTTAAAATAATAGCCGTGATCCCCGCGAGATATGAAGCCAGCCGTTTTCCGGGCAAACTCATGCAGGATCTCAACGGGAAAACGGTTATACTCCGTACCTATGAAGCGGCGGTAAAAACCGGCCTGTTTGATAAAGTTTATGTGGTGACAGATAGTGATGTGATCTTTAATGAAATTACCGGCTCAGGCGGCATTGCACTTATGAGCAAAAAGGAGCACGAATGCGGCAGCGACCGCATTGCTGAAGCTGTAGAGAAGATGGATGTGGATATTGTTGTGAATGTGCAGGGAGATGAGCCGCTTATAGACAGGGAGAGCCTTGCAATGCTCCTTGATGTTTTTAGGGAAGATAGGGAACAAAAAATAGATCTGGCTTCACTTAAAACTGCAATGTATGAAACCGAAGAAATTACCAATCCCAATAACGTGAAGGTGATCACCAATAAAGATGGTTTGGCGCTGTACTTTTCCAGGTCCCCTGTCCCTTTTCCACGGGATACCACCACAGGGGTTGTCTATTATAAACATATTGGGGTGTATGCCTTCAGGAAGCAGGCGTTGATGGATTTTTACCGGTTACCAATGTTATCCCTTGAAGCCACAGAAAAGATAGAGTGCATAAGGTATCTGGAATACGGAAAAAATATTAAAATGGTGGAGACCAACTTTAAAGGAATAGGAATTGACACTCCTGAGGACCTTGAAAAGGCAAGGAAACTTTTCAGGGAATAAGCATTTGGTAGTAGGTTAAATCTAAACTTAGAGCTATTCGGTTACCGCGGCTTTGTAAACCTTTAAAACCCTTTCCCTTGCTTCCTTATGGTCTACCATAGGTTCAGGATAGTTAGCTGTGCCATACTCCTTGATCCAGGCTTTTACATATTCCATATCTTTATCATAATCCTTCAGCTGGGTTGATGGGTTAAATATCCTGAAATAGGGCGCGGCATCAACACCGCTACCCGCTGCCCACTGCCAGTTCCCCACATTGGAGCTCATTTCATAATCCAGGAGTTTTTCAGCAAAATAGGCTTCGCCCCACCGCCAGTCTATCAACAGGTGCTTGCAAAGAAAACTGGCCACCAGCATCCGTACCCGGTTATGCATGAATCCGGTCTCGTTCAATTGCCGCATTCCCGCATCTACAAGCGGATATCCGGTTTTACCTGCTTTCCAGAGAAGAAATTCTTCTTCATTGTTTCGCCATTGGATCCTGTCATATTTTGGTTTAAAAGCGTGGGTGACAGTATGGGGAAAATGATAGAGGATCTGCATAAAAAATTCCCTCCAGATGAGCTCCTGTAAAAAAGTCTCATTTTTTTGGGAAGCGGCAATTTTTACAATTTCCCTGATACTCACGGTGCCAAACCTTAAATGCGGCCCAAGGCGGGAAGTGCTGTCGAGCCCGGGAAAATTGCGTTTCGCGTCATAATCCTTAATGAGGGTTTCTGAAATTTCAAAAGGCGGGACGTTTATGGAAGAGGGCTCAAAACCAAGCTCTTTTAAAGTGAGATTGGGTAAATCCCTGGCCTTAATAAAATTTTTGAAATGCGGTTTTGTATTGTATACCACAGGCTTTAATTCCCTGAATTTTTCCTTCCACAACCGCATATAAGGGGAATAAACCACATAAGGGCTGCCGTCATTTTTTACAACTTCTTCCTTTTCAAAGATCACCTGATCCTTATAAGTCTTAAAAGGGATATTGTGTGAAGACAGGATTTCTTCAATTGTGCTATCCCGTTCCTTTGCATATGGTTCATAATCGTGATTGGTATAGACTTCAGCAATATCATAGGATTTGAGAAGCTGCTTAAGAATCTTTTCCGGTTTCCCCTTGAAAATAGCAATAGAACTATCGTTTTGTAGTAACTGTTCCCTTATCTTTTGAAGATTTTTATGAATGAAGCTCACCCGGGCATCGTCCCTTTCTAAATTTTCAAGGATATGATCATCAAAGATAAATATAGGGAGAACGGGGTAATCGCTCTGCAGTGCATGAAATAAACCTGCATTATCCTGCAGCCTTAGATCTCTTCTAAACCAGAATACTGCTAATTTATCCTTCATTAATTAAGGTTGATGGTAGAGAGTCCGCCGTCCATTCCAAGGATCTGCCCTGTCATCCAGCTGCTTTTTTCGCTTAACAGAAAGACTACCAAATTGGCAATATCTTCAGCTTTACCTATTCGCTTTAAGGGATGGCGTCCATCCATTTTAGCTTTTTTATCTTCTGAAGATAATAATTTTCCCGCCAGCGGGGTATCGGTTAAGGAAGGAGCAATTACATTTACCCGGAAGGAGGGGGCAAATTCCGCTGCCAACGCCTTTGCAAAACCTTCAATAGCACCTTTGGAAGCTGCCACACTGGTATGATAGGGCATTCCTATTTTAACCGCCACACTGCTAAAAAATACCAGGCTGGCCTGTGGTGACCTTTTTAGTCTTGGTAACAGGTCCTGCACCACCCGTACAAGAGAAAGGAAATTGAGTTGCATGTCTTCCTGAAAATCTCCCTGTTTTAAACTGCGGAAGGGTTTTAAATTAATACTTCCCGGGAAGTAAACCAGGCCATCTATTGTTTCCGGCAGGCCCAGGGTTTCAATATTATCTGTGTTCACATCAAATTCAATGTACGTAACATCAAGCCCTTCCAAATTCTCTGAGGTGCGGCAAGCCACAATTACATTGTGGTCTCCGGCCAATAATTTAGCAGCCTCCAATCCAATTCCGTGGGAACCGCCCAATAAAAGTATGTTCTTTTTCATTCGAAGATCAGTTAAATGTGTTTTTCGGGAGGGAAGCTTCCATTGGTTTCACTGAAGAATAAATCCCAAAAAGCGCTTCCAGTTTTAGTTTGCGGTATTTAAAGATCTCCTTTAGCTTAGGCGCTACCAGAATAGGATGAAATAGTTCTCCCAATTTTCCAAAAGGCAGTTTATAATCTACAATATCTTCCATTTTAACCCCGCCGGGGATAGGAGTAATAAAGTGTTTGTGATGCCACAGGGCATAAGGGCCAAAGCGCTGCTCATCTACAAAATATTCCTTTTCCTTTACGTGCGTGATCTCTGTTACCCATTTGGTAGTAATTCCTGCTATGGGGGTTACATTATATTGGATCAACTGCCCGGGGTACATTGGCCTGTCGGCTCCCGCCAGGATATCAAAGCTCATATAGTCCGGAGTGATAGTCTTCAAATTTTTGGGATCTGAAAAAAAATCCCAGGCTTCATCAACAGATATTGGCAGCTTTTGAACAGTGTGAAGGGTGAAAATCTTCATAATTACAAATTATTTGCACAAAGGTAATTCAATTAATGTTTAAAGTTATAAGATTATAGTTAAACAAAAATTAAACTTTTTTATTTTGCAGTTGCACTATTACGTATATTTGGTAAAACCAATTATTAAACAATATGAAAAAATTACTTTTATTTTTATGTGTTGGGGTATTTGCAGGAGCCTCAGCCCAGATTAGTGCACCACAACCAAGCCCTTTCTCAAAAGTTGAACAAAAAGTAGGTCTTACAGATGTTACCATCGAATATTCCAGGCCGGGAATGAGAGATCGACAGGTATTCGGAAACCTTGTTCCGTTTGGGGAAGTATGGCGTACCGGGGCCAATGCCAATACGAAGATCACTTTTAGTGATGATGTTGAAATTGGAGGTAAAACCTTGAAAAAAGGCACATATGCATTATACACCAAACCGGGCAAAGATTCCTGGGAGGTGATGTTCTATACAGATTCCAATAATTGGGGAAATCCTGAAAAATGGGATGACAGCAAGGTTGCATTAAAAGCGACTGCCACCGTTGACCAGTTACCATTTGATATGGAGACTTTTACCATTTTCCTTGATGACCTTAAGAATGATGGTGCTGTGATGAACATCGTGTGGGAAAATACGGTGGCATCCCTACCTATTACCGTACCTACAGATACCAAAACAATGGCCAGTATTGAAAGGGTTATGAACGGGCCCACAGCCAATGATTATTTTGCAGCAGGGTCTTATTACCACGATTCAGGAAAAGACACTAAGAAGGCTTTGGAGTGGGTAAACAAGGCGATTGAAATGCAGGGGAATGCCCCTTTCTGGATGCTTCGCAAAAAATCTCTTATCCAGGCAGATATGGGGATGAAAAAAGAAGCCATTGCTACTGCTCAATTATCGCTGGCCGCTGCTGAAAAGGCAGGTAATGCAGATTATGTAAAAATGAACAAGGATTCCCTGAAGGAATGGGGAGTGCAATAGACCTTTGAAATTAAATTTCAGATGCGGCCCTTTTTCAGGGCCGCATTTTTTATACCCTGTTTATTTCTTTATCCGGAGAATGAATAATTGCCTGTAAGATCCAGGCGATCACCATCACCAGAAAGCAGCCTGCCAGGTTAAGCCACAGGTAGGGCATTACTTCAAACTTGTATAAGAGAATAATTATGGCCTGGGTTATTAGTGCAGCTATAAAAACTGCATTGCTTTGGACCCGTTTGATAAAAAATGCCAGCAAAAATATTCCTAATACGTTGCCGTAGAAGATAGATCCAATGATATTTACCAGTTGGATCAAATTGTCGAAAAGGCTTGCAAAACTTGCGAAAATAATAGCAATTATTCCCCAGCCCAAAGTGAAAATTTTAGACATCCTCACAAAATGTTCATCTGTTTTTTCACTTCTTACATTCCTTTTATAAAGGTCTATGGTAGTGGTTGAACCCAGTGCATTTAACTCAGATGCCGTAGAAGACATGGCTGCGGAAAGTATTACCGCCAGCAAAAGGCCAATTAAACCGCGGGGGAGGTTGTTCAGAATAAAATGAATAAAAACATAATCCTTATCATTTGTTTCTACCGTTTTATTGGAAGCCTTTATCAATTCCCTGGCACGTTCCCTGTTTTTAATTTCTGAAACATCGAGAGCTCTCATTTTATCAAGATAGGTTTCATTTTCGCTCAAAGTGGGATCTTCCAGGCTTTCTCCAAACCTAATTGCAGTAAGTTGTTTTTCATCCTGCAGGGATTCATTGGTTTGCATCAATTCGCGGTACTCAGCCCCATATTCAGAAGCCAAAACAGCCTCCTGCGCAGCAGGGTTAAAATTAAGCGGGGCCAGATTGAACTGATAAAAAACAAATACCATAACCCCCACCAGTAAAATAAAGAACTGCATGGGTACTTTCAGCAGTCCATTGAAGATAAGCCCCAGTTGCATTTCCTTAACAGATTTTCCTGTAAGGTAGCGCTGCACCTGGCTTTGATCTGTTCCAAAGTATGAGAGGGCCAGAAAAGTCCCTCCTATGATCCCCGACCAGAAAGTGTAGCGGTTTTCAAGGTCAAAAGAGAAATCCAGAATATCCATTTTTCCATTGGCTCCTGCTATTTGGAGTGCATTGGAAAAAGAAATATTATCTGGCAAATAACTTACAATAAGGAAGAATGCGGCAAACATCCCTCCAAAAATCACAGCCATTTGTTGTTTTTGAGTAACATTTACCGCTTTTGTACCCCCGGAGACTGTATAAATAATTACAAGCACCCCAATAAGTATTGTAAGGGTATTTAAATCCCAACCCAGCACAGCCGACAGAATAATGGCCGGGGCAAAAATGGTAATTCCCGCAGCAAGCCCTCTTTGCACCAAAAACAATAAAGCGGTAAGGGTACGGGTTTTAAGGTCAAATCTTGTTTCAAGATATTCATAGGCTGTAAAGACATTCAGCTTATGGTAAATAGGGATAAAGACCATACAAATGATCACCATTGCAATGGGCAACCCAAAATAGAACTGCACAAACCCCATCCCGTCATGGTATGCCTGGCCGGGGGTTGATAGGAAGGTGATGGCACTTGCCTGGGTTGCCATGACCGAGAGGCCAATGGTCCACCAGTGGGCATCTTTCCCGCCACCTATATAATCCTTTACATTTTTGCTTCCACGTGTCTTATAAACGCCGTAAGCGGCAATGAAGATCAATGTTCCCAGAAGTACTACCCAATCTAATAAATGCATCTAGGAGTAAAATTTCATAATTATGTAATAAAGCAGAATATAAACGGCATTTGCAATTAAGACCAGGGTATAGGACCTCTTCCAAAAATATATTCTGTGTTTCGCCATTTACTTTCCTATTGAAACCATATTAGCAAATAATCTATAAGCTCCCGGTACCCCCTCCGGAAACTGCCTGAAAAAGCTTATACCCGTATAAATAAAATATCCCTTCCCATGTTTGGCCACAAGCAGGCTGCCTTCCGTGGGATTTTCATTTGTATCATTCATAGAAAGTACCGGGGTAAATTCGGGACCCCAGGAATCGGCAAAATATAATCCGCGTTCCTGCACCCAGCCTTCAAAATCCCGGCTGCTTAATTTGTTAGGGTAATTTAAAACTGGATGAGCGGGATCCTTAAACCTAACTTCAGAATCTTCTTCGGTCACCCTGTCCCGTGATAAATTGAGGGGGAAAGGAGCCAGGGGAGAGGTCACGAGGCCGCGGTTTACATTGTATTGCACGATTAAGGTTCCACCATTTTCCACATATTTAAGCAACGCGGGTTGCGAGAATTTTAAAGCATCTATGGTATTATAAGCCCTTATCCCCATGACAACAGCATCATAATTCTCCAGAGAGGCCGAGGTGATTCCCGCGGGATCTATTCTGGTGACCCAGTAGCCAATTTGCTGTAAACTTTGAGGGATAACATCTCCGGCGCCATCTATATATCCTATATTCTCACCTCTTTTTTCGATATCAAGCTTTACCACTTTTGTTTCGGCAGGCACCACAAGGGTTTGCTCTGGAATGTGATCATAACTTATCTTTATGATCTCTTCAGAATATAGTTTGCCATCGATCTTAATTTGCGGGATTAGGACAGCTTCTTCCTGTCCTGATGGAGGTGTTATGCTGAAATTTACAGTAACCGAACCCCCTTTTTTCGCAATCTGGAACCGGTTTTCCTCCGGAACTATTTTCCAGTTCCCCGGCACTTGTAGTGTAATTTCCCCTTCAACATTATCACGATATGCCGTAATGTTCACGGAAATACTTTTCGTTTGCCCGTTGGCAAAAATGAGGACCATTTCCCTGAAAGCTGCAGAGACCGGCGGTACTATTTCAAAAGGCTGATACACTTCTCCTTTGACGGGATCGTTATATTTAAACACAATAGCCCTTTCATAGGGGATGGAGACCCCGGCCATGTTCAGTGTGAATTTTGCCTTTACGCTTTTTGGATTTTGAGGTAGCCCCACGAGTTTTTGATCCTCAACTTCATAAAGGCCTATACTTCCTTTTTTCCTTAACCAGTAGGGAGAAGTGAGCCCTGCTTTTTCTCCGGTTTTAAGAGTAGCCTGTTTTTTCCAGGAGGAATTTTGAGCGAGGGCCACCCCCGGTTCCAGTTTGGAATTGTTTGGCTCCAACTCTACGGAAACCAAGGTCATTGGAAATTTACTGCGGTTAATTACCTCAAGGTTGATCCCGGTTTCAGAAGCAGGGGTGGTTGTTGGCGAAACTGCCACGGCCTCAAGGTAGAGTCCTGCTGCAGAGGCAATAATTTCCTTTATTTCTTCCAGTTTTATAGTTTTCCAGTGGGATCCTTCCAGTTTATTAATAAGGGAATAAGCCTGTAAAAGTTTTGGCAGGCTGGCAGATGGGTCTCTGAAATTATATTCCTTTTCAATTGTAGTGATGAGGTCTCCTATGGGGGCACCAGTTTTCACCCTTTTCCAGGAAGTGTCAATTCCTGCAAACAGATCTTCTTTATTCTGTGGCAGGTCTCCTTTTATTAGTTCAAGGTATTCCACCTGTTCTCCCCGGCTTCCTGTAGACCCAAACCCCTGGGATTGGTGTTCACTGCGGCTAAGGGCCGCAATTTCAGGGTTAGAAAGCCCTTTTGATGGAAAATAGACTCCTGTGTCAAATTTGAGCAAGTTGGATTTATCTGCCTTTTCAAATTCTTCATCACTTCCATAGAACCAGGGAGAGGTATTGAAGAATAATCTTTTTGGGGCAAAAGTATCTGTGAACTTAAGTTGTTCAGCAAAAGCTTTGGGGTCTCCTGCCAGGTCAAAAGCCTCCACCCCCAACAGTGCTGATGCGGTATGCTGCCCATGGGTTTCCCCGGAAGTACGGTGATTAAACCTGTTAATTACAATATCGGGTTGGAGGGTGCGCATTGCCCAAACCACGTCGCTTACTACTTTATCTTTTCCCCAGAATTCTAATGCTTCTTCCGGAGTTTTTGTATATCCAAAATCAATGGCACGGGTAAAGAATTGTTCCCCTCCATCTATGTCCCGCGCCGCCAGAAGTTCCCTTGTCCTTATTATTCCCAGCTGTTCTTTTAATTGGGGCCCAATAAGATTTTGCCCGCCGTCTCCCCGTGTGATGGAAAGATAGGTGGTGCGTGCTTTTACTTCATTTGCCAGATAGGAGATCAACCGGGTATTTTCATCATCTGGATGTGCGGCAATATATAATACTGAACCAAGAAAGTTCAGTTTTTTAATGGCCTCATGAATTTCAGCCGAATTTAATTTAGCAGGCGTTTGGGCTCGCGCCGTTGTAAATGACAGCACGAATATTAGAACAAAAAATTTATACATTTGAAGGTTTATTATCCACTTTTCCAAATATATAAACTTTAAGCATGGTTTTACGGTTTTATATTTTCAAAACTTTAAAGGCTGTCCTTGCCTTCATCCAGGTAGACATCCTTTTGCACCAGCGTAACCGCTTTTTGAAGGATTAGGTTGTTCGGGTAAGTTGTTAATTCTCCATCATCATCGCGAAGATGCAGGTGAAAGGCCTTAATATCTTCTATAACAGCTTCAATAGGCATATCCTTATCGTGGATCCTTATTTTATCGCCAATCCTGTATGGAAAAGAAAAAAACATAATTATTCCTGAAGTTATGTTGCTCAAGATAGACCAGATTGCAAATAAAGCCACACCAATAACCGCAAAGGTTGAAGAAAATATTATGGCAATTTTGTCCGGCCCCATTCCCCAGGCAAAAGAGAACAGGAAGAAAGCTATAAGGAAAATGAGAATGTTGATATATTTAAACATCAACCTGGTACGGGTAATATTGATCTCACTTCGTTTTCCCACTTTATGGGCAGCGGTTCGCAGAATTACCTGGAGGATTACCAGGATTATGATTATGGCTACTGTATAAGCCAGCTGCAGTTTATAAGTAGTAATTAGCTCAAGCATTAATTTAAATTCAGAGTGTCGCGTAAAGGTAAATCTTTATTGGAATTTTTATTCCAGTAGGCCGATTTAATCTGTGCCATTTTGGAACCGGTGGTTTTGTGTTCCACCCCGTCCCTTAAAATTATTTCTTCCCATTTCTCAATGCTATAGGGAAAATTTGGATCGTGCCAGATCCTTAATTCCCTTTTTAATTCGGGATATTTTATTTGATACACACTCCATTTTTCATCCTGAAAAAATTCTCCCTTTGCGCTATAGGCTTTGATATCGATATGTGCCAGCCGTATAAACTGCATTGCCGGAATAATTTCAAATTCTCCCACCGGCAGTTGATTTGGATCTACCCGCAACTGGGTCCATAATTCGTTTTCCAGGTAAGTGTTGGAAAGAGACAAATTTTGATCGGCCTCCTTTTGAAAATAGGAGTGAGAAACCAAATCAAAACCTTTCCGGTTATTTAACTGCATATAAACCTGCCCGCACCACTCCTGAATAGAGGCAGTTATTTTAAGGGCATGGGAATTGCCTTCCAGAGGATAGAATGTACTTTCCATTATGGAATAAGGGTAGATGCCTGTGATAAAATTTTTGGTGGCGTTTAGTTTAAGGACCGGAATATTCTCTTGATTCTGTGAATCGGCTTTAACCTGCAGGTCTGGCACAAAATCCTCTGTCACATAAATAAGCACCGCGGTTCCTTCACGGGCTTCGCTATATCTGGATTGTTCCAGTTCATAGGTGGTGATCTCTGCTTCTCCGGCAAACCAGTAGGATTTAAAATTTTCGGAAAGCTGCCTATCCGGTAATAAATTTTTCTCTTTGATATCGCTCTTACAAGCGGTGAAGAAAATTGCCAGGCCAAAAGTATATAGCAGAAAGCAGAAACTTTTCTTCATAAGGGGATTTTTAATAAAATTACAAAAAATTACCGGGATGCGATCTCGAGCAAACTTTTATAAACCATATGGGTTGGAAGCCCCACAACATTGAAATAACTGCCCTCAACCCTGGTTATCCCAATTAAACCTATCCATTCCTGGATCCCATATGCCCCGGCTTTATCAAATGGCCGGTAATTTTCAATATAGTATTCTATCTCTTCCCGGTTTAATTTTTTAAATGTTACCCCGGTAGTGCTGTGAACGGTTTTTTGAGACCTACTGGTTGTAAAACTTACAGAAGTGATCACCTTATGGGTAGTTCCTGAAAGTGATTCCAGCATTTCAATAGCTTCGGCAGTTCTTTCGGGTTTCCCCAATGCCTTGTCATTGTGCCAGACTATGGTGTCGCTGGTAATAAGAATATCTTTTTCCTTTAACTCCTTCAGAAAAACTTCTGCTTTAAGTTCGCTAAGGTAATTTGTTATTTCTGAAGCTTTTAAGTGAGTTGGATAAACTTCTTTAACAGGGCGTAGGTCTATTGTAAAGGGGATGCCCATTTCCTGAAGAAACTGATGTCTGCGCGGAGAACCGGACGCCAGAATTATTCTGTATTCTTTTAATTTTTCTTTCAGCATACTTACAATAAAATAAAAGGGTAGAGGCCTAAGGATACCAATCCCAGCACCATAATTATTTTCAGGATCAGGCTTAGGCGGGAATAATGTCCTTTTGTGGTGCTGTTAAGTACTGTACTCAAAAAATAAAGTAAGGGTCCCACTATAAGGAAAAGTGCATAGAGCACTGCATATAAATTTGTGAACAGGTAATTATACATATAGTGCACAATAGCAACCAAAGGAATAATTCCAACTGCAAAGATGATCTTGTTGGTCCTGGATTTTCCAAGAGCAATGGGCAAAGTATTTCTCCCGGCATTGTAATCTCCGGTAATATCCTGTTGGTCCTTAACCATCTCCCGCAACCAGTTAATCATAAATGCAAAGAATGCATAATCCAGTAAAATGGAAAAAATAATAGATTGTGTTTGTTGGTTTTGCGCGGTTATAGCCGGCAACAATTCATATAACCCCATTATGATGATCACCATGGCCACCAATGCAGAGATTACGATATTCCCTACTACAAGAATATTCTTTAAATAAGTGGCATAAATATAAAGCAGGGCCGAAATTATAATAAACAATGCCGAAAACCCCGGTTTTCCTATAATATTGGAAAGATAGAATCCAATTCCCACTCCCAGTACACTTAATATTATGTAGGCGGTAAGAGCGGCTTTTTCTGATATCTTTTTACCAATGATTTGCCTGGTGGGTTTATTAATGTGGTCTGTATCCAGATCATACACATCATTGATTATATTTCCTGCAGCGGCAATGCAAACCGTAGCTAAACACAAAAGAAAAAATTCAAACGTGCTTAAACTAGTGCTTATACCAAAAGTTTCAAACAGGGCATATTTTATTAAAACCTGGGTTCCAATAATGAGCAACAGGTTTGGATACCTAAGCAGTTTTAAAAATTGATATAGCATTGAATGAAATTAATTTGAGACAAATTTTAAACCTACCAGTGAAATTAGTAGGGTTGTAAGGAAAAATAAACGCCAGAAATGCACAGGTTCTTTAAAGATCCAGATTCCCAGGAGAACAGTTCCCACAGCTCCAATTCCGGTCCACACCGCGTAAGCCGTTCCAATAGGAAGGGTTTGGGTGGCTTTGTACAATAAGCTCATACTAATGGTTAAAGCAACAATAAAAGCTATTAGCCAGAATGTGCGGGTACTGCCGGTAGAAAATTTTGCCTTTCCAAGGCAAAATGCAAAACCAACTTCGAAGAGACCTGCAATTATCAAATAGACCCAATTCATAAAGCGTCCGGGTCGAGTAGCCATTTTCCCTGTACCTTCATCACCTGCTCAATTATATCGCGTACACAACCTGCACCACCCTTTTTATGGGAAACATAGCGGCTAATTTCTTTGATCTCTGCCGCCGCATCCTGGGGGCAGCATGGCATTCCCACCATTCTCATCGCATAAAGGTCCGGGATATCATCTCCCATATACACTACATTCTCCTTATTGATGCTGTAAATATCAAAGAATTCATCCATTGTTTCTACCTTGTCTTGTATCCCGAGGTAAATATTGGTTATTCCAAGATCTCTTAAGCGTTTTCTTACCCCTTCATTATTCCCTCCCGAAATTACACAAACGGTAAATCCTGCCTGCTGCGCTGTTTTTAAAGCATATCCATCTTTGATATTCATGGTGCGCAATAATTCTCCGCTTGTGCTTACCTGTATGTTACCATCTGTCAATACCCCATCTACATCAAAAATGAAGGTGTCTATATGGTTTAAATATTCTTTATAATTCTTTTCCATGTAGGTTTTGAATTGATTGGGTTATAAGTGAATAAATTGTTTGTTGATCCCCTGTAAGCAGCTCCAGGTGTGACTGTATCACCTGGGTGTCATTTCTCTTTGCCGGCCCGGTTTGGGCTGCCAGAGGACTCATACCGGTAGCCTTCACTGCGGTTTCCAGGATAAGAGGGTGTAATATTTCAAAGGGAATGTTATTCTCTTTACATATAGCTTCTCCTTCAGAGTATAAATAATTGACAAAATTACTTACAAACACGGCGGCTACATGAAGGGATCTTCGTTGTTCGGAATTAATCCTGAAAATTTTTTCAGAAATACTTCCCGCCAATTCTTCCAGTAACTCCAGATCCTGAGGATTAGTAGCTTCCAGGCAAATGGGTATATTTTTAAAATCTACCTTTTTGGTTTTGGAAAATGTTTGAAGCGGATAAAAAATTCCTTTTCTGTCTAAATTTTCCAGTGCGTCTATAGATACTGCACCTGCGGTATGTACCACCAGGGCTTGCCGAAATATTAATTCTTTAACCAATGGTAAAATGGCGTCATCTTTTACCGCGATAAGATAGATATCTGCAGGTTTTACCTCTTCCATTTTGGAGGTAGTATCCACTAAAGTTTGAAAAGGGACCAGATTGGCAGGTGTACGGTTATAAACCTGCACCACCCGGAAGTTCCGCGTGTTAGAAATTGCCCTGAATAAATGGGTTGCTACATTCCCGGCTCCAAAAAGCACGATACTTTTCATCCGGCTAAAATACCAAAAAAATTGGCGTTTAAAATTAACATTCGTTCTTTACCGATTAACCCTCAAATCACCGCCCTTATCCTTAAATTTTGTTAAATTTGCAGCGTTTTAAAGTTAGCATAAATGCAAAATAAAATAGCCTCTGTCATATTTTCTACCCGAATAATGGCAGTCTTGTTCATTGTTTTCTCTATCGCAATGGCTTTAGGGACCTTTATAGAAAGCTGGTATACCATTGAAACCGCGCGAGTAATGATCTATAATACCTGGTGGTTTGAAGGGATCATGGTATTTTTCGTGATCAATTTTGCGGGAAATATATACCGCTACCAGTTACATAAAAGGGAAAAATGGTCTTCCCTTTTAATCCACCTTTCCTTTGTTCTTATCCTGGTGGGTGCTTTTGTGACCCGATATATAAGTTACGAGGGAATTATGCCAATACGTGAAGGAGAAACTACCAATGCTTTTCTTTCAGAAAAAACCTATCTCACCGCGTTCATAGATGGGGAGATAGATGGCGAACCGCGCCGCAGGGTGATCGAAAAACCGGTCTTGCTTGCCCCGGAAACTGAAAATAATATTTCCATTAGTACCGACTATAACGGGCAGCCCGTGGAGATAGAAGTAGTTAATTTTATTCATGGAGCCAAACAGGGAATTATCCTGAGTGAAAGTGGTGATAATTACCTCCAAATAGTGGAAGCCGGAGATGGCAACAGGCACGAACATTATCTAAAAGAAGGCGAAGTAGCTAATATTCATAATGTTTTATTTGCATACAACAAGCCTACCCGGGGCGCGGTGAATTTTACTATAGATGAAGAAGAGGCTATTTATCAAATAGATTCTCCTTTTGAAGGTGATTATTTAAGAATGGCAGATCAAATGGAAGGCCAACTAACTGCCGATAGTTTACAAACTTTCCAGTTGAGGTCGCTTTATAATATTGGCGGCATGCAATTTGTTGTTCCCGAGCCTGTATCGCGCGGGATCTATGACATTATTCCTACTGAAACCAAAGAGCCGGGCCAAAGCAATGCAGTTTCTTTAAAAGTTACCACCGGGGGTGAAGCTACCACCGTGAGTATGTTGGGAGGAAAAGGAATTGTGAATCAACCGCAACAGGTACAGGTAGGTGGCCTGGATTTTTATCTAAGTTATGGCTCCAAAGAAATGGAATTACCTTTTAATATAAGGTTGGACGATTTTATTGCCGAAAAATATCCCGGTACAGAAATGAACCCAACCCCAAGTTACTCCTCATTTAAAAGTAAGGTTACTATAGTGGAGCAGGACGGTGAGACCTGGCCGTATGAGATCTTTATGAACCATGTGTTGGATAAAGAAGGGTACAGGTTTTTTCAGGCTTCTTTTGATCCCGATGAAAAAGGTACCGTACTCTCTGTAAACCATGATTACTGGGGCACCTGGATCACCTATATTGGATATACATTACTTTATCTGGGATTAATGTTGATTTTATTTGACAGGGGAAGCCGCTTTGGTAAACTTAAAGTTATGCTTGATAAAGTTAAGGACCGGAAGGCAAAACTTTCTAAAGTAACAGCCATCCTTTTCTTTGCCTTATTAAGTTCAACCGCATTTGCACAGGATGATGATACAGACCATTCGCACGTAAAGACCAATAAACAACAGGTAGATTCTATTGTAAAGGCGATGGTGGTACCTGCAGAACACGCTGCAAAATTTGGAAAGCTGGTGATACAGGATGCCGGTGGCCGAATGAAACCAGCCAATACTTTTTCTTCAGAATTATTGAGGAAGTTGAGCAAAAAGGATAATTATGAAGGATTGAATGCCGATCAGGTTTTACTTTCCATGACTGAGAATCCCGCATTATGGTATAACACTCCCATAATTTACGTAAAACCGGGAAATGACAGTATAAGACATATTACAGGGGTAAGTGAGGATCAAAAATACCTGGCAATGACAGATTTCTTTGACAGGACGGGTGTTTATAAATTGTCTCCTTATCTTGAAAAAGCTTATCAGGCTGCGGTACCAGACCAGTTTCAAAAAGATTTTATTGAAACCGACAGGAAAGTGAACCTTTTATTCTATGCCCTTCAGGGAGAAATGCTTCGTATATTTCCAATTCCGGGCGATGAGAATAATACCTGGGTTGCATATTCTAAAGTAGCCGAATCCAATTTTACAGGAATGGATTCTGTGTACGTAAGGCAGATCCTTCCGCTTTACATGAATTCCCTGCGAGGCGCAAGGGAAACCGGAGATTATACTCAGGCAAATGAACTTGTGGAGAGCATTACCGGTTTTCAGAAAAAATTTGGAGCAGAAGTAAGGCCTTCACAGCAGAAGCTGGATGCTGAGATCCTGTACAATAAATATGATATTTTCCGAAACCTCTTTATGCTATATATGCTGGCAGGTTTGGTAATGCTGGTATTTGTTATCATTCAAATTTTTAACGATTCCAAAGTGATTCGCTGGCTGATTGGTGGGAGTGCAATTTTAATTTTACTATTATTTGTGCTACATACTCTTGGCCTGGCTGCAAGATGGTATATTTCCGGGCACGCCCCCTGGAGTGATGCCTATGAATCTATGATCTATGTTGCCTGGGCTACCATGTTCTTTGGACTCGCCTTTGGAAGAAAAAGCAATCTTACCATTGCTTCTACTTCCTTTGTAACGGCGATGATCCTTATGATTGCACACTGGAACTGGATGGACCCTTCCATAGCCAATTTACAGCCTGTGTTGGATTCATACTGGTTAATGATACACGTTTCTGTTATTGTAGGAAGTTACGGCCCATTTACCCTTGGATTGATCCTGGGAGCAGTGGCGTTATTGTTAATGATCATGACTACCGAAAAGAATAAGGTAAAAATGGACCTTAATATAAAAGAGATAACCATTATTACCGAAATGGCTTTAACCGTTGGGCTGGTAATGCTAACCATTGGAAATTTCCTTGGAGGCCAGTGGGCAAATGAAAGCTGGGGAAGATATTGGGGCTGGGATCCTAAAGAGACCTGGGCCTTAATAAGTATTATGATCTATGCCTTCGTGATCCATATGCGACTGGTACCCGGATTAAGAAGCAGGTGGTTCTTCAATCTTATGGCCATTGTTGCCTTTGCGAGCATTATGATGACTTATTTTGGGGTAAACTTTTATCTTGCAGGATTGCATTCCTATGCAAGTGGGGAGAAAGTAATTACACCAACCTTTATTTATTATTCCATAGCGGTAGTAGCAGTACTTGGAGCTTTATCCTACTGGAAGTTTCAGAAATATTACAGCAAGGAAAAGAAAAAACCGGCCGTAAAGGAAAAGGTATAATAAGATATAAAAGTGAGGAGGCATTCCTTCTATATGGCTTTTGCCTTCCCTTATATCAACTTAATATAAATATAAAAAGGTCCTGCTTTTATGAAGCAGGACCTTTTTGATATTAATAAAAACAAGAAGTATTTATTTAAGGCCTCCCACCATTTCTTCCGGCCTTACCCATTCGTCAAATTCTTCCTTTGTAACATATCCAAGATTAACGGCTTCTTCCTTAAGGGTTGTACCATTAGTATGAGCAGTGTTGGCAATCTCTGCTGCCTTATAATAACCTATTTTGGTGTTCAATGCAGTTACCAGCATCAGGGAATTGTCAAGATGCTCTTTTATTCTCTGGTAGTTAGGTTCAATTCCCTGGGCGCAATGCTCATCAAAAGAACTACACGCATCTCCAATAAGTTGCGCACTTTGTAAAAAGTTTGCAGCCATCACAGGTTTAAAAACATTCAGTTCAAATTGACCCTGCATTCCACCAACGCTTATTGCAACGTCGTTGCCCATTACCTGCGCGCATACCATAGTTAAAGCCTCACATTGAGTAGGATTAACCTTTCCCGGCATAATTGAAGATCCTGGTTCATTTGCAGGAATATTGATCTCGCCAATTCCGCTGCGGGGACCTGAAGCAAGCATACGAATATCATTTGCAATTTTATTCAAAGCAACTGCAAGTTGCTTTAAAGCCCCATGCGATTCCACAAGGGCGTCGTGAGAAGCAAGAGCTTCAAACTTATTTGGGGCTGAGGTAAAGGGCAGATCTGTAAATTTTGCAATAAACTCGGCAACTCGTTTGGAGTAACCTTTTGGGGTATTTAATCCTGTTCCTACAGCGGTTCCACCCAAAGCCAGTTCGCTTAGATGAGGCAGCGTGTTTTCAAGTGCTCTTATCCCGTAATCCAACTGGGCTACATAACCACTAAATTCCTGTCCCAGCGTTAGGGGAGTGGCATCCATAAAATGGGTACGACCTATTTTTACAACCCCCTTAAATTCTTCCGATTTCTTTTTAAGGGTATTTCTAAGTTTTTTTAATCCGGGCAATGTTACCTGAACCACCTTCTTATAGGCTGCAATGTGCATTCCTGTTGGAAAAGTATCATTGGAAGACTGTGATTTATTAACATCATCATTTGGATTTAGTGTTTTTTCCCCTTCGCCAATGGTTTTTCCTGCAAGCTGATGAGCACGGTTTGCTATAACTTCATTCAGGTTCATATTGCTTTGGGTACCACTTCCTGTTTGCCAGATTACAAGCGGGAATTGATCATCGTGTTTCCCGGCAAGGATCTCATCGCACACCTGGGCTATATAATCCCTTTTTTCTACCGGCAGCACTCCAAGTTCACAGTTGGTGAAGGCTGCAGCTTTTTTGAGGTAGGCAAATCCATAAACTATTTCCAATGGCATGGAACCGGGGGCTCCAATCTTAAAATTATTTTTAGAACGTTCGGTTTGGGCACCCCATAATTTATCTGAGGAAACTTTTACCTCGCCCATGGTATCTTTCTCTATTCGGTAGTCCATAATTATTTTAGATTAGATTACAAATTTACAAGTTCACCTTTTTTAATCCTTTAAATTATATACAAATTTTCATTCTTTTTTTAATGCATTCCCGGTATTCCTAAAAATACTATTGATCTTTTTTGTTGAAAAATTTAAAATTTATTGGCAGATGATATTAAGAGTACTTATCTTTGTTCTGATTTTAAAAAATCCTGAGAAATTATGTTTGAATTTGATCAATACCTCGGCTTTTTAGCCTTCCTTATTATTATCACCATGGGATTTTGGCTGATGATATTTTTAATGGCCATACTTCCTTACTGGATTGGCGGGTCTATTGCCGAAACTCTTAAAGAGAAAAAGGAAAAAAGACGCCGGGAGAAAGAAGCAAAAAGGCTTCAATAATTTCTTCAGTGAAAAATTAAGTACATATTTTTTTATCAAATAATCACAAGAACCGGGTTTTCCCGGTTTTTGTCGTATAAAAAAAAGGTTGTTCGAAGGGAACAACCTTTTTTATTTGTTGGGGGCAGGATCTTTTAACCCTGGAATTCGCCACCATTATCATCTTCCATATTGTTGTTTTGACGATTTCTTCGCTCTTGCTCTCTTTTTTGCTGATTAAACCTGTAAACAAGAGATACGGTAAAAGATCTTTGTCTCCACTGGAATTCACTTTCACGATCAAAAAACTGGGTGGAAGTCAGGGACCTCATTTTTCTTGAATTAAGCAGATCTCTTACGTTAAAAGATAAAGTAGCATTATCATTTAAAATATCTTTACTAAGGGCAAGGTCTATAGAAAACATTCCTTCCCTTCTTCCCTGAACATTATCTGATGGCCCCATGTAAAATGCATTAGTTTGCCATTCGATTTTTGCCGGAAGGGAAACTTTAGAACTAAACCTTCCAAACCAGCTGGTGTTCTTCGCGCCATAATCCCTGCCGTTGAATTCCCCTTCGGTTTCAAACTGGAAGAAATTGAAGCTTCCGTTTAAACGCAACCATTTGGCAGGATTATATAAAACACCTGCTTCTGCACCTATTCTTTGATTGGTAGAAAGGTTCACAGGAATTGTTCTGGTAATAGGAATTTCATCTCCCGGAGTTACAGCACCGGTAAATTCTTCAATTCGCTCAAAGGAATCTTCCTCAAGTTGGTAATAAACAGAGGAAGTAAAAGTAAGCTTATCCCATCTCTTTAAATATCCTATATCAAAAGCATTGGCAAAGGCCGGCCTTAAGTTTGGATTTCCCTGGAATACGTTGGTACGGCTGGAACGGGAAGGAAAGGGGTTAATGAACCAACCACGTGGCCTGTTGATCCTTCTGTTATATCCAACTGTAATATTTTCTCTTTCTCCTAATTCGTAAATCAGGTTCACCGTTGGAAACAGGCCTAGATAATTATTATCAAAATCGGTGTCAATGGGAAAACCAAATTCTTCCACAAGTTCTGCATCGCTCAATCTGGAATCTATCTTACCTTTTAATTGAGTATTTTCCAATCTTAAACCTAAGAGGTAAGAGAATTTTCCAAATTTTGAACCATATTGGGTATATAAAGCGTTCACATTTTCAGTATAATCAAACACGTTGGACAAGCCAAGGTTTACTTCATAAACACCCGGAGTTGTTGGATCTGTACGCAATTCATAATCTGTAACAGTGTTTTCAAAATCTCCCCTGTAACCTGCTTCAAACTGGGAGTCTTCCCCTATAGGTAATACATAATCTGCCTGTAAAAGATATTCGGTATTGTCCTGATTTGAATCTATTTGCTCCTGTAGGAACCTTGTAGTTTGATTATCAATATTAAAAACCACATCTTCATTGATAAAACCAGAGGTAACTTCTACACTTTTTCCTACCTGGAAATCGGCCGTAAGTTGATGGCCCTTTTCCCCCAATCTATTGATATAATTTAAAGCGAACTGGTACCTGTTATCTTCTTCAGATTCCCACTCCCTTCTCAAAGTTTGCTCTGCAAGAATGTTATTTTTAAAGCGCTCACTGTTGTTGGTGGTCACATCTTCATCCTGGCCGTAACGGTAAAATATACTGGCCGTAAGTGAAGATTGGTCATTTAAATAGTATTCAAGCCCAAGGTTGGTATTAAAATTCCTGTTAAGGCGGCTTACTTCTCTTTCTTCAAAGATTCGGTCAAATTCCGGCTCAATCAATTCTCCGGCTGCATTAGGACGTGACCTGTACCTGGTATCACTCCAGTTTTGGCCGGGAGCATCAAAATACCTGAAACCCGTAGTATTAAAAATGTTGAATTTATCTGTTCTAAGATTCACGTTGGCACTTAGACCTGCATTATCTGGATACCCTAAAGTACCAGTTACCGAACCATTAAAACCAAGTGTTTTTTCCTTCCGAAGAATAATATTAAGAATACCTGCAGAACCTTCGGCATCATATCTTGCAGATGGGGAGGTGATCACTTCTACGCGCTCAATAGCTTCAGCCGGTAATTGTGCAAGCACATCTGTAGACCCAAAACCTGCCATCGCAGATGGTTTACCATTAATAAGAATTCGTACGTTGTCATTACCTCTTAAACTAATGCCACCATCAATATCAACAGATACAGAAGGTACATTATTCAAAGCATCGGCCACCGTACCCCCGGCGGTAGTAAGGTCTTTTCCAATATTATATATCTTTTTATCGAGCCTTACTTCAACTTCAGTAGTCTCAGCAACTACAACAACTTCCCCAAGGGCTGCGGCACTCATTCCCAACACGATTGTGCCAAGGTTTACGTTAGAGGTTACCTGACGGTTATTGAAGCTTTTGGATTCAAATGAAATATATTCTACCAGGATATTGTAGGTACCGGGATTTACTGCAATTGAAAAGTTTCCTTCAAGATCTGTTACCCCACCATCTATAAAATTTGGATCACTGGGTTTGGTGATTGAGACGGTAGCATATTCCAAAGGAACGCCCATATCATCGTCAATAACTTTACCGGAGATAGTAAGTTTTCCCGACTGGGAAAAAGAAGAGAAAGTGAAGGAGAAAAATAAAATCAGCAGAATGCTGAGGGGTAATAACTTTTTGGTGGTCATAACATCTTTTTGCTGTTAGACGCATGTTTAGCTGTTTGGTTTAAACAACAGAAGTTAAAAAACAGTTAAAACCTATAGTTTGGCCCTAAACGATTGATTATGCTGATATTGAGTTAAGGATATTATTGGGAAGATTTTTATTGGTTCCTGTATAAGTATTGAATTTTTCTTCATTAAGGATCTTCTTCAGGTCCCGGTGTTCCCTCCTTTGTACTTTTTGCAACTTCTTTATTTTTTCAGGAGAAGCGGCATCTGAATTAATAATATCATTCTTTTTGATAGTAAATTCAATAATTATATTTTCCAGCTCTTCTGTTTGAGAGGGAGTGAGATCCAGCTTTTCTTTCCAGTGGTCTGCAATATCCTTTGCAATTTCCCGAAGCTCTTTTCTATTCTTTTCGTGAATAAATATTTGCGATAATACAAAGCCGCCAACTGCCATTGCCGTCACTCCTAAAAGTATAAGTCTGTTCTGAAGTTTCATTTTTATGATTTTAATTTTCTATAAGAGGCTATCAATACGCGATGAAGGTCTTCCTACCACCGCCTTTTCACCATATTCCACTACCGGCCTTTCTATTAATCCCGGATTTTCTGCCATTATTTTTATTAGATCGTTTGCACTAAGGTCTTTATTCCTGTACTGCTCCTTCCACAACTTTTCATTTTTCCGGATTAGTTCAACGGGTTGCATCTCGAGTTTTTTAAGCAGGGAACTAATCTCTGCCTCACTCAAAGGTTCTTTAAGGTACTCCCGTACGCGGTATTCTTTGCCTGAACTTTCAATAATTCCCAAACCTTCCCGGGACTTGCTGCACCTGTTATTGTGGTAAATTGTTATCATTTTTTCGGGTAATTAAAATACTGAAAAATTTTCAATTTAAAAAGTTTAGTTTCATCTATCAATCATCATTCCTTTGTCCCATCATCATGAGATATGCTTTTAAAAAACGATTTATATCCCCGTCCATCACAGCTTCTACATTTCCGGTTTCTTCAGCAGTTCGCACATCTTTAATTAACTTATAAGGGTGCATTACATAATTTCTTATTTGGGATCCCCATTCTATCTTCATTTTAGAATCTTCGATCTCCCGTCGCTGGGCCTGTTGCTTTTGCAGCTCGATCTCGTATAACTGGCTCTTTAACAATTGCATGGCCTTGGTCTTATTATCCAGTTGTGAGCGTGTTTCTGAATTTTCCACAACAATACCGCTGGGGGCGTGCCGCAATCGCACCGCCGTTTCAACCTTGTTCACATTTTGTCCACCGGCACCCGAAGAACGCATGGTCTCCCAGGAAATATCGGCCGGGTTGATCTCTATCTCAATGGAATCATCAACCAGGGGATATACATACACCGAAGCAAAAGAGGTATGGCGTTTTGCATTACTGTCAAATGGGGAAATTCTTACCAAACGGTGTACCCCGTTCTCACCTTTTAACCACCCAAAAGCATATTCCCCTTCGATCTCAATAGTAACGGTTTTGATACCGGCAACTTCCCCGGCCTGAAAATTCAGTTCTTTTACTGTGAAACCCCTTGATTCTGCCCACCTAAGATACATTCGCATCAACATCTCTGCCCAGTCACAACTTTCAGTACCGCCTGCTCCGGCAGTGATCTGGAGTACGGCGCTCAGGCTGTCTCCTTCTTCTGATAGCATGTTCTTGAACTCCATTTCCTCAATGAGGTCTACTGCAAGTTTATTTCTGGACTCCACATCATCTGCCGTGGCCTCCTTTTCCTTATAAAATTCATAGATCACTTCCAGGTCTTCTACAAGGGATTCGGCCTTAAAGTATTGATCTACCCATTTTTTTTCTGAATTAATCTCGCGCATCAGCTCTTCGGCTTTTTTAGGGTTGTCCCAAAAATCCGGAGAATATGTTTTTTCTTCTAAATTGGAGATTTCTATTTGTTTGGCATCAACGTCAAAGATACCTCCTTAACGCTACCAGGCGATCCTTAAGATCCTTTATATGTTCTGAATTGATCATATGTGTTTTTAATTTGGGTAAAAATAGAATTAAACCCACTTAAAGAAAACTATTTTACAAATATTTTATAGTTTTAGCTTTCCTAATAATCCTCCACATGAAATTACTTACAGCTATCTCATTGTTCTTCAGTGTGATTGTTTCAGCCCATGCGCAGTTCCTTGAAAAGAAAGAAAATTTAAAAAGTTTTGAAGGATATTTTAATTTCTATTATTCTGAAAAAGATGATGAAATTTATCTGGAGGTCAAAGATCTGGATACTGAATTTCTCTATGTAAACTCCCTTACCACCGGTGTTGGTTCCAATGATATTGGCCTTGACCGCGGGCAACTTGGAAATGAAGCAGTGGTTAAATTTGAAAAAGCCGGTAAAAAATTATTGTTGGTGCAGCCCAATTTAAAATACAGGGCCGTAACTACTAACCCGCTTGAAAGAAGGAGTGTAGAAGAAGCCTTTGCAAGGTCTGTGCTTTATGGATTTGAGATCAAAGAAGAAAAAAACGGATCATATATTATAGATCTTACTCCCTTTTTAATGGAAGATGCCCATGGAGTGGGAGGGCGGCTTGAACGTGGAAATCATGGAACCTTTAAGATCAATAAAACAAAAAGTGCACTGGCCCTTAACCGTACAAAAGCTTTTCCTCAAAATGTAGAATTTGAGGCCTTGCTTACACTCGAGGGAGAAGCTAAAAGCTCCACTTTGCGAAGTGTGCTGCCAAACTCCCGTAACTTAACGGTTATCCAACATCATTCGTTTGTAAAGTTACCCGATGATAAGTATCAAAAAAGAGAATTTGATCCCAGGAGCGGGGCTATTTCAATTTCTTATCTGGATTATTCTACACCCGTTTTTGAACCTATTGAAAAAAGATTTATTACCCGGCACAGACTTTCAAAAAAAGACCCTGCCGCTTCAGTGAGCGAAGGCGTGGAGCCTATAATCTATTACCTGGATCCAGGTACTCCCGAACCCATTCGTTCAGCGCTGCTCGATGGGGCCAGATGGTGGGCTAAGGGCTTTGAAGCTATTGGATACAAAGATGCCTACAAAGTTGAAATACTTCCTGAAGATGCAGATCCACTTGATGTAAGATATAATGTGATCCAGTGGGTTCACCGTTCTACCCGGGGCTGGAGTTATGGAGCAAGTGTTACAGATCCCCGCACGGGAGAGATCATAAAAGGCCATGTAAGCCTTGGAAGTTTGAGGATACGGCAGGATTTCATGATAGCCCAGTCACTCATGAATAAACCTTTTGCTGAAAGAGATGACAATCATGCAGAATTGATGGAGTTGGCCCTTGCAAGGATCCGGCAGCTCTCTGCCCACGAAGTTGGCCATACACTGGGGTTTGCCCATAATTTTGCTGCCAGCACCAATGAGAACGCCTCGGTAATGGATTATCCACACCCTAAAGTAGAAATAATAGATGGTGAGATCGCTTTTAAGAATGCATATGATACTGGCCTGGGGCCCTGGGACATGTTCACAGTAAAGTATTCCTATGGGGAGGTGCCCGGAAATACTTCCGAGAAACAATTTTTAAATACTGTATTGGCTGAGGCAGATGCACAAGGCCTCCAGTTTATTAGCGATTATGACGCCCGTGCTACCGGGGGCGCTCATGGAAATGCGCATTTATGGGATAACAGTAAAAATGCAACAGAGGAACTGGAGAGGATCCTTAAGGTCCGGGAATTGGCGATCTCGAATTTTTCGGTAGATAATATTCGTACAGGGGAGGCATACTCAGTTTTAGAAGATGTATTTGTTCCCTTATATTTCTTTCACCGTTATCAAACCGAGGCTGCTGTAAAAAGAATTGGGGGGCTGGATTATAACTATGCCGTGAAGGGCGGCAACCAGGTAGTAGTTACACCTATTGAAGCTGCTGAACAGAATAAAGCGCTCCAGGCAATTCTTAAAACCCTTGATGCAAGAACAATCGCAATTCCAGCCGGTAAACTAAACCTTTTCCCCCCACGGGCATTTGGTTTTGCCAGATCCCGGGAATCATTTAAGAGCAATACGGGCGTAGCCTTTGATGCACTTGGCGCACCTGGCACCGCAAGTGATATGAGCCTGGCACTTTTATTACATCCTGAAAGGGCAGCTAGGCTGGTGCAGCAAAACGTTGTAGATAAAAAATTTTCCGGGTTAAAAGGAATGGTAGATAAGCTGGTAGCAGGTACTTTTAAACTGGAGCATAAAGATGCTTATTTGCAGGAGGTGCAAAACGTAATAAATTACAATACGCTACAGCATATGATGAACCTTGCGGTGCACAAAGATGCGACTCCCGGGGTAAAAGCAGAAATGATGGGGCAGATAAGCGACCTGGAAAATTGGCTGAATAAAAACAGTAAAACTAATGCAGCGATGCACCAGTTATATCTTTTAGAAATAAAACAATTTTTAGAAGATCCTTCTGCTTTTAAAGCCCTGCCCGTAGCACCCCCAATCCCCGATGGCGCCCCCATTGGGAATTAAGAAATAGCTGAATTTGAATATTATATTAATTGAATTATGAAAGAAATAGATCTAAGAAGTGATACTGTAACAAGGCCTACGAAGGAAATGTTACAGGCTATTTTAACTGCTGAAGTTGGAGATGATGTCTACAAAGAAGATCCTACGGTGAATGCGCTTGAAGAAAAGCTTGCAAGGATGTTTGGAATGGATGAAGCCCTTTTTTTCCCCACGGGAAGTATGGCGAACCAGGCTGGAATAAAATTACATACCCAACCGGCCGAGCAGCTTATTTGCGACAAATGGGCACATGTCTATAATTATGAAGGCGGTGGGGTTTCCTTTAACAGCGGGGTTTCCTGTAAACTGGTTGATGGTCACCGTGGAATGATCACCGCACAGCAGGTGGAGGAAAATATCAATCCGCCCGATTTTTATCACAGCCCGCTTACCACTTTGGTGTGCCTTGAAAATACTACCAATAAAGGTGGTGGGGCTTGTTATGACATTGATGAAATGAAAAAGATACGGGAAGTATGCAACAAGCACAATTTGGGATTACATCTTGACGGCGCCAGGCTTTTTAACGCGTTGGTGGCTAAAAATGAAGATCCAAAGGAATATGGGAAGATCTTTGACACTATTTCTATTTGTCTTTCCAAAGGATTGGGCACGCCAATGGGAAGTGTTCTTATTGGAAAAAAGGACCTTATGAAGAATGCCATTCGCGTGCGCAAGGTGTTGGGGGGAGGAATGAGGCAGGTAGGTTTTATGGCCGCAGCAGGCATTTTTGCATTGGACAATAATGTGCAACGACTGGAAGAGGATCACCGCCGTGCAAAGGAGATTGGAGGTATTCTTAAACAACAATCCTATATTGGAGAGGTGGAGCCAGTTGAAACCAATATTATAATCTTTTACCTGAAGGATCCTTCTACCGAAAAAGAATTTATGGCCAGATTACAGGAGGAAAATATAAGAATAAGCAATATGGGACAGGGAAAATTACGAATAGTAACCCACCTGGATTATACAGAAGAAATGCATTTGCGGTTTATAGATGTGCTGGGCAATATTAGTCTCAAATCCTAAGTTGAGACCCAAATAAAAAACCTCACCATTTCCGGTGAGGTTTTTTAATGTTTTGCCCTAATAGGATATGTTATTTAAACATATCAAGACCCGGGATGTCCGGCATTCCATCTTTGGCAACCGCTGCAAGTTCGTTTTCATTGATCTCGGTGGCCCTTGTAATTGCTTTATTAAGAGTGAGGACCAGATAATCTTCCAATTGCTCCTTGTCTTCCATCAACTCCTGTGAAACCGAAATATTTTTGATCTCACGTGCAGCCGTGATAGTTACTTTTAACAATCCGTCACTTGATTGTTCGTCTATCAAAACCGTTTTAAGCCTTTCTTTTGTAGCTTCTACCTTTTCCTGGGTTTCCTTGAGCTTATTCATCATACCCATCATATCTCCAAACATACTTTCTAAATTTTAATTAAGTGACTCCAAATTTAGTAATTTACTCAAATATCTGGTTAATAATGAAAACACTATTATTTAATTTCTTTGGAAACTTTACCTTTGCAGCTTAAAATACCATTGAATTGAAAAATCCAACTTTTCCTCCTCAGGCAGAAAAATTACCCAAAAAATTACCTGCTCACGACATTGTTCGGGTAGATGATTACTACTGGATGAACGACAGGGAAAATCCCAATGTAATTAACTATTTAAATAGTGAGAATGATTACAATGAGAAAATGACCGCTCATACCAAAGGACTGCAGGAGCAATTATTTAAGGAGATGAAAAAAAGGATCAAGGAAGATGATTCTTCAGTTCCTTATAAGTTGAACGGTTACTGGTATCTTACAAGGTTTGAAACCGGAAAGGATTATCCAATTTATTCCCGAAAGAAAGAATCCCTCGACGCGCCTGAAGAGATCATGTTCAATGTAAACGAAATGGCTGAGGGTTTTGAATATTACAGCCTGGGAGGGCTTAATGTAAGCCCCGATAATAAGCTGGTTGCATTTGGGGTTGATACGCTTAGTCGTAGAAAATATACTATACAAATTAAGAACCTCGAAACCGGTGAGATCCTTCCTGTAAAGATCCTTACAACCACGGGTGGCTCTACCTGGGCAAATGACAATAAAACCCTTTTCTATACTAAAAAGGACGAACAAACATTACGCTCTAATCAAATCTATAAACACATTTTAGGAACAGATCCTTCCCTTGATCAATTGGTGTTTGAGGAAAAGGATGAAACCTTTAATACCTATATTTATAAATCAAAATCAAAAAAATACCTTATAATTGGTTCCCATAGTACACTCACCAGTGAGTACCGTATTTTGGATGCAGATCATCCCGAGGGGGATTTCAAGGTCTTCACCGCCCGCCAGCGTGGCCTGGAATATGGAATAAGTCATTATGAAGATGCCTTTTATATCCTAACCAATAAAGATGGGGCCACCAATTTTAAATTAATGAAAACCCATGTGGACCATACCTCCATGGAGCATTGGGTTGAAGTGATCCCTCACCGGGATGATTATTTACTTGAAGACATTGATATTTTTAAAAATTACCTTGTAATAAGCGAACGGCATAACGGTCTTAACAAGATCAAAATCACGAGATGGGATAGCGGGGAATATTATTACCTGCCTTTTGATAATGAAACCTATACCGCATATACCAGTATTAATCCCGATTTTGAAACTTCTATCCTAAGGTATACTTATAACTCGTTGAACACCCCAACATCTGTAGTAGATTTTAATATGGATACCAGGGAAAAGCTCATCTTAAAAGAGCAGGAAGTCCTTGGAGGTAAATTTGACAAGAATAATTATATAACTGAAAGGATTTGGGCCACCGCAGAAGATGGTACAAAAATTCCGGTTTCTCTTATATATCATAAGGGAATTAAGAAGGATGGTACAAACCCTTTGTTGCAATACGCTTACGGGTCTTATGGCTCTACTATTGATCCTTACTTTTCAAGTGCGAGGTTAAGCCTTCTTGACCGTGGATTTATTTATGCCATTGCACATATTAGAGGTGGGGAGTATTTGGGAAGGAAATGGTATGAGGATGGAAAGCTGCTCAATAAGAGAAATACATTTACAGATTTTATTGATGTTTCAAAATATTTGATAAGTCAAAAATATACATCAGAAAAACATTTATACGCCATGGGCGGTTCCGCCGGAGGATTGTTAATGGGTGTAGTAGTGAATATGGCCCCTCAATTATATAATGGGGTAATCGCCGCGGTTCCTTTTGTAGATGTAGTCACTACCATGCTTGATGATACTATACCACTCACCACAGGGGAATACGATGAATGGGGAAATCCAAATGACCGGGAATATTTTGATTATATGCTTACCTATTCCCCTTATGATAATGTAAAAGCCCAGGATTATCCAAATATGCTGGTTACAACAGGCTTGCATGATTCACAGGTGCAGTATTGGGAACCGGCTAAATGGGTCGCCAAATTAAGGGAAATGAAGACAGATGATAATCTCCTGTTATTGCATACCAATATGGAGGCCGGGCATGGAGGAGCTTCCGGAAGGTTTGAAGCCCTAAAGGAAGTAGCGGAAGAATATGCATTTTTACTGGATCTTGAAGGAATTAAAGGATAATTAAAAAATTTCCCTTAACTTTGACCGGTTTTCTTATTAAGATTGTTTTAACTTTTAGGGCAACTTTTAACAAAGCCATGATTGCAAAAAAACTTCCAATATGAAAGAAGACATACAGGTTTTTGACAATGTATTGCAATTGATAGGGAAGACCCCCCTAATACATTTAAACCGGATCACCGAAACTTTTGAAGGTGATTATTACGCCAAAGTTGAAGCTTTCAACCCCGGCCATTCCACCAAAGATCGTATTGCTTTATATATTATTGAGGAAGCCGAGCGTAAGGGGATTTTAAAACCCGGCGATACAATTATAGAAACCACATCTGGTAATACTGGATTTAGTATAGCGATGGTGAGCATAATCAAAGGCTATGAATGTATTCTTGCGGTGAGTTCAAAATCTTCTCCAGATAAGATCGACATGTTAAAAACCATGGGAGCTAAAGTATATGTTTGCCCGGCACATGTTTCTGCAGATGATCCCCGGTCTTATTATATGGTAGCTAAAAGGCTTCATGAGGAAACCAAAGGTTCTGTATATATAAACCAATATTTCAACGAGCTCAATACCGATGCTCATTATAAATCAACAGGCCCCGAAATTTGGGCGCAAACTGAAGGAAAGATCACACATCTTATCGCCTGTAGTGGGACGGGAGGAACAATTTCCGGTACTGCAAGATTCCTGAAAGAAAAAAATCCGTCGCTTAAGGTTATTGGAATAGATGCTTTTGGTTCCGTGCTTAAAAAATATCACGAAACCCGGGAGTTTGATACAGCAGAAATCTACCCTTACAGAATAGAAGGTTTAGGAAAAAACCTGATTCCAACGGCGACAGATTTTGATGTTATAGATAAGTTCATCAAAGTTACCGATGAGGAGAGCGCACACACCACAAGAGAACTGGCAAAAACCGAAGGTCTTTTTGTTGGTTATACTAGTGGCGCCGCCATGCAGGGTGTGAAGCAGCTTCAGGAACTGGGAGAGTTTGATAGCAACAGCCAGGTGGTGATTATATTCCCCGATCATGGCTCGAGATATATGAGCAAAGTATTTAATGATAAGTGGATGGCAGAGCAGGGATTCTTTGATAGTGAGCATCAGGAGGAAAGTCTGGGCATTGAATTCATTAAATAAATTATGAAAAATTACAACTCCATATAACTTTTTAAGCATCCTTTAAAAAGGATGCTTTTTTATATAGAGTGGTGGAGACATACACATATTAAATTGTAAAATTGAATTGTATTTAATTACTTTTGCAGCTTAAAGAAAAGGATCTATGAGAGATTTATTTGATAAAATTTACAAGGATAAAGGCCCTTTAGGAAAGTGGGCTCAGCAGGCCGAAGGATATTTTGTGTTTCCAAAACTGGAAGGCCCAATATCAAACAGAATGAAATTTCGGGGAAAGGAAGTAATAACCTGGAGTATAAATGACTACCTGGGCCTTGCCAATCATCCCGAAGTAAGAAAAGTAGATGCTGAGGCGGCTGCAGAATTTGGTTCAGCATATCCAATGGGAGCCCGAATGATGAGTGGTCATACAGATCTTCACGAAAAATTACAGGATGAACTTGCTTCCTTTGTGCATAAACAGGCTGCCTATTTATTGAATTTTGGGTATCAGGGAATGGTATCAACCATAGATGCGCTGGTATCAAAATCTGATGTTATTGTTTATGATGTGGATGCGCATGCCTGTATCATAGATGGAGTGAGACTTCATTTAGGACAGCGCTTTACCTATAAGCACAACGATATGGAAAGTATCGAAAAGAACCTTCAACGTGCTACAAAAATTTGTGAGCAAACCGGTGGAGGTATTCTTTTGATTTCTGAAGGTGTTTTTGGAATGCGTGGGGAGCAGGGAAAACTTAAAGAGATTGTTGAATTAAAGAAGAAATATAACTTCAGGTTCTTTGTAGATGATGCGCATGGTTTTGGTACCCTTGGGGCAACCGGTGCAGGTGCCGGAGAAGAGCAGGGAGTGCAGGATGAGATTGATGTTTACTTTGCAACATTTGCCAAATCTCTTGCAAGTACCGGAGCTTTTATTGCCGGGGACAAGGAGATCATGGATTATTTAAAATATAACCTGAGATCTCAAATGTTTGCCAAATCTTTACAATCCCAATTGGTTGTGGGTGCCCTTAAGCGTCTTGATATGTTGAGGACCATGCCCGAATTGAAAAACAAATTGTGGGAAAACGTTAATGCTCTTCAAAGCGGACTTAAAGAACGCGGTTTTGATATTGGAACTACACAAAGCTGTGTTACCCCGGTTTACCTTCAGGGTAGTATCCCGGAAGCAATGGCACTGGTTCATGATCTAAGAGAGAACCACGGAGTATTCTGTTCAATAGTGGTTTACCCTGTGATTCCAAAAGGGTTGATCCTTCTTCGAATGATTCCAACCGCCACTCATACTATGGAAGATATTGAAGAAACCCTTGTAGCTTTTTCAGAAATAAGAGAAAGGCTCGAGAATGGGACTTATAAGAGACTATCAGCAGCGGTAGCTGCTTCGCACGGAGAATAGAAAATCCTGATTTATATACTATAAAAAAAGATCTGCCCTAAAGCAGATCTTTTTTATTGTTCATTTTCTACCGGTTTCTGTTGTTCTAAATTTTTAGAACGTAACCTCCTGTAGTCACCTTCTTCAGACTCCTGAAGGAATTCATCATCCTTATGCCTGTCAATGCGGTAAGAAAATCCTGCTGCCACCTGCCAACGATCTGGCGTATTCTTGAAGTTAATAAGTCCCGAAACGTCAAATTGCAGATGATCTCCTATAAGAAGAGCCACGCCGGTACGTGCAAGGTCATCGGCATATATATTGCTTAAAATTGACTGATATTCAAGGAATCCGGCGAATTTAGGAGTAAAGGCGTGGGTAAGGGTGAAAATTCCTGCAAAAGTTGGGTTGTTATCAGAAATTTTATCAGCAATAATATTGGTCACCAACACCCAGCTTCCGGTCCAGTTGTGCTGTGTGATAAGTGCAAATTTTGGTGAATAAGCAGATTCTCCGGGATATAAATAAGGATTGTCACCCAGTGAAAAATTTAACCCTCCATAAACTGCTACTGCGGGAATAAGGGTTTTCCATTTAAACCGTTGATTGGCTTTCCAGCTATACAGGTTTGGTTTATCCGGCTCTATACTAACAAAAGGATCAAAGATCATATATTTAACCCCAAGGGTATTAGATCTAAAATTACTTCTTTTAAATTCTGTATCCCTGCCTCCAATAGGAATGATGGTGGTTTCGGCCTGAAAGGCACCGGTAAGGTTTATTTCCAGAGCTTCAAATAATAAGCCTACGCGCAGGGAATAATCTGTTCCCCAAATATCTGTGTCACTTTTTCTTAAGGCGTGATAATCATTTCCAAAATATGCACCACCCTCAAATTGATAAACCCTTTTTCCAACAGAGAATGCCCCCTGTGAAGCACCGGGACGGTTGGAATTAATAGTCTCTGTATATTGTGCCTGTACGGAGGTAAGGTTGAAAACAATGAAAAATACAAAGAGGATTTTAGTGGTGAAATATCGCATCTCGGAAAGGTTTAATACCGCCAAATATAGAAGTTTTAATTAATTTTTTAGATGCTAAATATTAAATTGTCTTTGCAGAATAGTAAATTTGCCAAAACTGATGAAACATGCATACAGCTTCATTTGAAAGTATTGTAAAGACCATTTTAATAATTCTTCTTTTTTATTTTGGGTTCAAAATATTTATTAAGTGGTTTGGTCCCAGGATCCTTAAATACTTTTTAAATAAAATAGGAAATAAAGTCCAGCAGCAATTCAATCAACCACCAAATCCTGCAGCAAATAAAAAAGGTGATGTGGTTATAGATAAAAAACCAAAGAAAGGGCGGGGTTCCAACAAAAATGTGGGAGAGTATATCGATTACGAAGAAATTGATTAATTTTCGGGCCTGCTAAACAATTTAGAATGATTAGGTCTTTAAAAAGTTTTCTTCCCCATATCTTAGTTTTCCTTGGTTTTGTAATTCTTTCACTCGCTTATTTTAATCCCGTGTTGCAGGGAAAAGAGATTTTCCAGAGCGATATTGTTCAGTATATTGGGATGGCCAAGCAGCAAAATGATTTCAGGGCCAGCACGGGAGAAGAGCCTTATTGGACAGATGCTGCTTTTGGCGGTATGCCTACTTATCAGTTGGGAGCATATTATCCCCATAATTATATTAAAAAATTAGATTCCCTCCTGCGGTTCCTTCCACGTCCTGCAGATTATTTATTCCTTTATTTCCTGGGGTTCTATATATTATTACTCGTTCTGAAGCTTGATTATAAACTGGCTTTTCTGGGAGCGGTCGCCTTTGGTTTTTCTACATATTTAATAATTATTTTAGGAGTAGGCCATAACGCAAAGGCCCATGCCATAGCTTATATGCCTATGGTACTTGCAGGGATCCTTCTGTGCTTCAGGGGGAGGTACATAGGCGGTTTTTTACTGCTGGCAATTGCTATGGCCCTTGAAATAGGGGCCAATCACTTCCAGATGACCTATTACCTTTTATTACTGGTCATTGTTGTAGGTATTGCTTATTTGGTTGATGCCTACAGGAAAAAAATGCTGCCTCATTATTTTAAATCTCTTGGGGTTATGCTGGGGGCTGTGATCCTTGCGGTAGGAGTAAATGCTACCAATTTAATGGCAACGCAGGAATATGCCAATTTCAGTACAAGAGGCAATACAGGACTTACTATAAGCGCAGATGGAGCTCCAAAAGCTTCAGAAGGGCTTACTTATGACTATATCACCGAATACAGTTACGGTATACTTGAATCTTTTAATTTGTTCATTCCAAGATTCATGGGCGGCTCAAGTAGTGAAAAGCTTGACGACCGCTCTGCAATGTATGCGCAATTGATACAAATGGGAGCCTCGCCCATGCAGGCACGGGATTTTGCCCAAAATGCACCCACCTACTGGGGCAAGCAACCCTTTGTGGGAGCGCCAGCATATATAGGAGCGAGCGTATTATTTCTTTTTGTATTCGCGCTGTTCCTGGTAAAAGGCCGACTTAAATGGTGGATAGTGAGTGCAAGCATACTGGCACTCCTGCTTTCCTGGGGCAAAAACTTCTCATTCTTAACCGAATTCTTTATTAATTATGTCCCACTTTACAGCAAATTTCGCGCGGTATCTTCCATACAGGTGATCATTGAACTCTGCGTTCCCGCATTTGCTGTTTTTGGTTTATACCGCCTGTTCAATAACTTTGAAAAACCCGAGGAGAAATATCACGCATTAAAATGGGCAACCCTTATTACGGGTGGAGTTGCCCTGGTATTTTTACTTTTAAAATCGGTTTTATTCAGTTTTAGTGGTGGGAGTGATGCGGTGTACCTGCAGCAAATAGGTGCCGAATTTGTAAGGGCGGTGAAAGAGGACCGAAAGGCTATTTTCACTTCAGATACTATTAGATCCCTCATCTTTGTACTGCTTTCGGCTATTCTCATCTGGATGTATCTAAAGCAAAAAGCCTCAAAAAACATTGTAATTGCCGGATTTGTAATTTTAATACTTGCAGATCTTGTGGTGGTAAACAGAAGGTATGTAAACAACGAGGATTTTGTGGCATCCCGCCAAATGAGCCAGCCTTTTCCTCAAACTCCGGCAGATGCTGCGATTCTTCAGGATAAAGGGCATTACAGGGTGCTGGATCTTGCAGAAAGCCCTTTTAATACCGGGAGAACTTCCTATTTTCATAATTCAGTAGGAGGGTACCATGCAGCCAAACCGGGAAGGATGCAGGATCTTTATGATTTCTACATTTCAAAAAATAATATGGGAGTCCTAAATATGCTTAACGTAAAGTATTTTATTATTCCTACGGAAGAAGGGGTGCAGCCACAGCAAAATCCCGAAGCATTTGGAAATGCCTGGTTTGTAAATAATGTTAAATGGGTAACAACTGCTAATGAAGAAATAACCGGCCTTGCCGAAGTTGATCTTTCCAGGACAGCGGTAGTTAATAAAGAACACCAAAACCTGATAGGGCAAAACATTCTTACCGATACTACAGCAAGCATAGAACTTTTAAGTCATAAACCCAATGAATTGGTGTACAGGTCAAAAACATCGAAAGAAGGGCTTGCCGTTTTTTCTGAAATGTACTATCCTCATGGATGGACTGTTTTGATCAATGGCGAAGAAAGCACACACTTTCCTGCTAATTATGTGTTGCGGGCTATGAAAGTTCCGGCGGGGGAAAATGAAATTACCTTTAGATTTAAGCCGGAGGTTATTAAAAAGGGAAGCAATATTGCACTTATGAGTTCAATATTGCTTGGCATCCTTTTATTGGGCGGAATTTTCTATACCTTTAAGCACAAAGAATAGATAGATCTACCTCCCGTATCTATGAAAAAAGTCCTTATAATCACATATTACTGGCCACCGGCAGGTGGGCCGGGAGTACAGCGCTGGTTAAAATTCGTGAAATATTTAAGGGATTTTCAAATAGAACCCGTTGTTTATATTCCTTCCAACCCGGATTATCCAATAAAGGACGATTCTCTTGAAAATGAGGTTCCAAATGGTATTGAGATCTTAAAACAAAGGATCTTTGAACCCTATTTCCTGGCTAAAATATTTTCAAAAAAACAGACCAGCGCTATAAGTTCAGGCATTATAAAGGATGATAATAAACAGGGTTTTTTACAAAAACTGTTACTTTATATCAGGGGCAATTTCTTTATCCCGGATGCCAGGAAATTCTGGATAAAACCTTCAGTAAAATATTTATCTGAATATATAAAACAGCATAAAACAGATACCATTATTACTACGGGACCTCCTCATAGTGTGCATCTTATAGGGCTTTCACTTAAAGAAAAACTTCAGGTGAAATGGATAGCAGATTTTAGGGACCCATGGACGGGTATTGGGTATCATAAGAAATTAAAACTTTCAGAAACTTCTGAAGCCAAACATATTCAATTAGAGGCAGAAGTACTTCAGAAAGCCTCACATATCATTACCACCAGTTTTACCACAAAAGCGGAATTTGAATTAATAACCAGGGTTCCAATAACTGTGATTACAAACGGGTTTGATATTGATAGGCCTACATCACAGGTATTGGATAAAACTTTTACCATCTCACACATTGGATCCTTGCTTTCCGGCCGAAATCCACAAAACCTTTGGAATGTTTTGCATGAACTTGTAGAAGAAAATCCAGATTTTGCAAATGACCTGCGATTGAAACTTGTTGGTGCAGTGAGCGAAGAAGTCCTTGACTCAATAAAAAATTCCGGGCTTGAAAAGAACCTTGACCAAATTGGATATGTGGCTCACCGGGAAGCTTTAATGCTCCAAAACAGGGCTCAGGTTTTATTGCTTATTGAAATTGACAGCGTGGAGACAAGGGGAATTATCCCTGGAAAATTATTTGAATACCTGGCTTCAAAGAGGCCTATTCTTGCGTTAGGGCCTGAGAAATGGGATGTTGAAAGGATCTTATATGAAACCGGATCCGGGAACTTTTTTAATTACAGCGCTAAAGATGAGTTGAAGTACAGAATAATGGCCTATTATAAATTATATAAGCAGGATCTTTTAAGCTCGGAATCAAAGAATATTGAAAAATACAGCCGCAGATCCCTTACGGGGAAATTAGCAGATCTTTTGAAACATTAAGGAATGGGAGTAATATTTCATCAGTCTTTCAAAAATATGGTCACTACCTATCTGGGATTTGGGATAGGCGCGGTTAATACATTGTTCTTATTTACATATTTTCTGGAAAAAGAGTATTATGGGTTGGTGAGTTTCCTGCTTTCCGCAGCAAATCTTATATGGCCCCTCATGGCCTTTGGAGTGCATAATACCTTAGTAAAATTCTATACCTCCTATAAAACAAAACAGGACAGGGATAAACTTCTTAACCTTATCCTCGTACTTCCTTTAGGTGTATCCTTGATCCTGGGAATTACAGGTTATTTTAGTTACAGTTATCTTCTGGAATATTTTGATGCAGGTAATGAATTGGTGCAGCCTTATATTTGGCTCATATATGTGATAGCCATAGCTACTGCATATTTTGAAATTTTCTTTGCCTGGTGTAAGATAAATTTCCAGAGTGTTTTTGGAAATTTCATGAAGGAGGTATTTCACAGGATTTGTATCACCATCCTGCTTTTCGGGGTTTATTTTGCTCTTATAAATGTCGAGCAGTTTATTTACCTGATGGCGGCTGTATTTGTGTTTAGAGCCCTTGTCTTAATGTTCTACGCTTTTTCCCTTTATATCCCTAAATTCAGTTTGCACTTTCCCGCCAATATAAATACAGTGCTAAGATATTCAGCCCTTATATTAATAGCCGGTTCTGTCGCTATGATCTTGCTGGATCTGGATAAAGTAATGATAGAACATTACATGCCCATAGAAAATGTAGCTGTTTACGGGATTGCTGTTTATATCGCAACAGTTATCTCGGTGCCTCAAAAGGCTATGCATCAAATTGTACACCCACTTACGGCAAATATGCTCAATGAAAAAGATAAAACAGGGCTGGAGGACCTCTATAAAAGAAGCTCTTTAGGCCTGCTGGTAATAAGCGCGATTATTTTCATTTTGATAATTGTAAACCTAAATCAATTATATGCCCTTATTCCTGAAGAATATCAAATAAGTACCGCCATTGTGCTGTTGATCTCACTTGTGAAACTTTATGATAATATGCTGGGGAATAATAACAGTATCCTGTTTAATTCAGATTATTACCGGCTGGTGCTGGGAGTAGGAGTGGTCCTGGCCATTTTGGCTTTTATTTTTAATATGATCTTTATCCCGCAATTTGGAATAATGGGAGCTGCCATAGCTACTTTTCTGGCGTTTTTTATTTATAACACTTCTAAGATCTATATTGTGCTCCAGAAGTTTAAAATGCATCCCTTTACCTTAAAAACGGGATTCATTTTAATAGTTACCGGGGTTCTTACCGCCGGGTTTTATTACTGGGAATTTACTTTTCATCCCATCATAAACATTCTTCTAAAGTCGCTTTTGGTTAGCCTTGTATATATAGGGATTGCTTATAAATTCAATTTTTCACAGGATGTAAATCTCTTAATATCCAAATACACCAAAAGATTCTAACCCCTATAAAAGCGGAAACCCCTAAGATGATCTTGCGATACAATCTGTAGGGATTTCCTAACTAACCAACCAAAAAATTAAAATAAAAAAGTTTATCCTCTTCCGGAACTTCTTACAGTTCCTGATGTTTCACGTACTGTAGGTTTTACAGCCCTTGAAACCGGGGTATTCTGTGACCGCGTATTAACAGCGGTAGGATTATTTGTTGAACCTCGCATGCTTGCACTTCTTTCTGCCGGCACACTGTTTCTTACTTCTGTGCTTTGGGCACGTGGAACCGAACTACGGGTAACCGCCTGAGGTCGCTCTACCGTTCTTGTTTGAATAGGGGTGGCAGTGGTATTAGCAGCACTACTCCTGGTTTGTACAGGATCTACTGTAGTAGTTCTGCTTTGATTTGTAGTTACCGCGCCTCTGGTTTGTACCGAAGTGTTATTGGTATTCACGCCTGTATTATTCACACTACCTCTCTGAGCTCTTACAGCAGCTTCATGTTGCTCCATAGAACGTAGCCTTGTAAGCTCCTGACTGTATGAAGAATTATCTTCAGCAGTTCTTGAAAGCGTATTATTGTTACGTACAACGGCTTTATCTGTATTAACCGGAGTACTGGTCCTGCTCACATTTTCTGATGACCTTACCGCCGGAGTAACATCTCTTTCCTGCGTGGTTCTTCTACCATAATTATAGGAAGCAACCTGCTGCCCGGGACGATAGAAATTTGATTTGTTATAATAGTAATTGTTGTTTTGATAGAATGTATTATACTGAAAGTAATTCATTCTCACGGGCTCATAAAATGCTCTGTAAGGCTCATAATAAACCACACGGTAATTCATATGTGGCCTCATATAATATTGGTGCCATGGCCGGTATACATACCGGGTGTTGTAATGGTTGATTATTCCTACATAACGAATTGGCTGATTGAACCTGTTATAGCGAATGCTCATTCCACCAACCCGTGCAATTCTACCTTGATTATCATATCTAATTACTACATCACCGGCCTGGATCAATCTTCCGTAGAAGTCATAATACACAGGTACGTTTTCTATCTGGATCACAGCCCCAAAATCATCATATTGTACAAATGCATCATAGTTATATCCTGCATTGTAGCTAATGTTTCTTCCGGGATTCGGGATATGTACAATGGAAGTATTAATAAATCTGGGATTATAGTGGAAATCAAATTCTCCATTAGGATAAACCGCAAATTCAACTCCTCCTTCCACAAATATGAAGGCTTCTCCATATTTATAGGGCGCAAAGGCGCTGCCGGGGGTATTTGCTGAGGCCGTAACTCCAACAAAAAGCAAAGCGAGTATAAGGGTAATGTTTTTCATTTGGGCGGACTTTAGTGTTAATTAAATCGGCATTTACTTGCCGTTACCTTAATAATACAAAGTACGTGCCAAAATTAGGAAAGAGGCTATTACTTCCTTTCTAACATATAATATAGATTTTCAGGATAATTTCTAAGCCAGTTTTTCCTTTAAATAGGGCGCTGTATAGGATTTCTTATTTTTAGCTACCTGCTCCGGCGTACCTTCTGCTATAAGATATCCCCCGGTTTCCCCGCCATCCATACCCAAGTCAATCACATGGTCCGCACATTTTACAAGATCCATATTATGTTCAATCACCAGCAGGGAATGTCCTTTTTCAATTAATGCGTTAAAGGATTTCAGAAGTTTTTGAATATCGTGAAAATGGAGCCCTGTGGTGGGTTCATCAAAAATGAATAAGGCTTTATCTTTTGTTACCCCTTTTACAAGAAAGGACGCGAGTTTTATACGTTGGGCTTCCCCGCCAGAAAGGGTAGATGAACTTTGTCCCAGTTGTACATAACCCAGGCCAACATCCTGCAGCGGTTTTAATTTGGTGGTTATCTTTTTTTCACCATTGGTTTCAAAGAACTCAAGCGCCTCATCTATTGTCATTGTTAGAATATCATCAATATTCTTATCGGCAAATTTAATTTCCAGAACTTCCTTCTTAAACCGTTTCCCGTTGCATACATCGCATTCCAGGTGAACATCGGCCATGAACTGCATCTCGATGGTAACTTCCCCTTCACCTTTACAAGTGTCGCACCTACCTCCATCTACATTGAATGAGAAATGTTTAGGTTTAAATCCGCGTATGTCTGAAAGTTTTTGGTTCGCAAAAAGATTCCTGATATCATCATAAGCCTTTATATAAGTTACAGGATTAGAACGGGAAGACCTTCCTATTGGATTCTGGTCTACAAATTCTATAGAGGTTATACTCTTGAAATTTCCCTCAATTTTTGAGAATTGCCCGGCCTTTTCCCCGTAGCCTCCAATTTCCTTGAGCATTGCCGGATACAGAATCCTTTTTATAAGTGTACTTTTTCCGCTTCCGGAAACTCCTGTAACCGCGGTAAACATTCCCAGAGGGAAGGTTACATCTATGTTCTTAAGATTGTTTTCGCGGGCACCAATAATGGTAACAAATTGTTTGGAGGTCCTTCTTTTTGAAGGCACCTCTATGCGCATGCTGTTATTTAAATATTTTGCCGTTAAGGATCCCGCTTTCAGGATCTGGTTGTAATCACCCGAGGCCACATGTTCTCCTCCGTGGGTACCGGCTTCCGGCCCTATATCAATAATCTCATCTGCCGCTTTCATTATATCCTCATCGTGCTCCACAACAATTACAGTATTTCCCAGGTCCCGTAGGTTTTTCAGCACTCCAATAAGATTTTGTGTGTCGCGGGGATGCAAACCAATGGAGGGTTCATCGAGAATATACATAGATCCCACCAGGCTGCTTCCTAAAGAGGTAGCCAGGTTAATGCGCTGGGATTCTCCGCCGGAGAGGGTGTTGGATTTGCGGTTCAGAGTTAGATAATCAAGACCTACATTAGACAAAAATTTCAGCCTGTTGTTTATTTCAGCCAGTAGTCGTTTTGCGATTTGAGCATCATATTCGTTTAAGGTTAATTCCTGGAAAAAAGCCCTTACTTTTTCCAGGGGTTTTTCCACCAGGTCTGTAATAGTGGCCCCGCCAATTTTTACATTATTAGCCTCCGGTCTAAGGCGTTTCCCTTTGCAAAGCGAACACCTGGTCTTTCCCCGGTATCGTGATAACATTACCCGGTTTTGGATCTTATAGGCTTTGGATTCAAGAAATTCGAAAAAGGAATTTAATCCTTCGAAATATTGATTTCCATTCCAGATAAGTTCCTTTTGAGCATCTGTAAGATCAAAATAAGGCTTGTGAATGGGAAAATTGAACTTATGCGAATTATTTACCAGTTGATCTCGGTACCAGCTCATACTTTCTCCTCTCCAGGGGAAAATGGCATTTTCGTACACTGATAGCCCCGTATTAGGGATCACCAGGTCTTCATCAATCCCAATGACGTCTCCATAACCTTCACATTTCGGGCAGGCACCGTACGGATTATTGAAACTGAACAAATGCACATTCGGCTCAGGAAAAGTGATTCCATCCAGTTCAAATTTATTGCTAAACTGTCTTTTATTATTATCAGAAAGAGTTTCCAGGAAAAGTTCACCCTTTCCTTCAAAGAATGCTGTTTGGGTAGCATCGGCCAGGCGGTTATAAAAATCTTCTTCATCCTTGACCACGATCCTGTCTACAACCAGGGAAACATCCTTTTCCTTTAATTTAGTAAGATCTGTTTCATCAATACGCACAACGTCCTGCTTCACTTTTATACGACTGTATCCCTGTTGCAGGAGCACCTTTAGTTTATCTTCCAGGCTACGGCCATCTTCCACATGAATGGGAGATAGTAAAAGCATTTTTTCACCTTCAGGATAAGATTTTACATAATTCACAACATCTGTAACCGTGTCCTTTTTTACCTCGCCGCCTGAAACAGGGGAGTAGGTCTTGCCAATGCGGGCAAATAACAATTTGAGATAATCATAGATCTCTGTAGATGTGCCAACCGTAGAACGCGGATTGGTGGAGTTGACTTTTTGCTCTATGGCAATAGCCGGCGCAATACCTTTAATGTAATCGACTTTGGGTTTATTTAGTCTGCCAAGGAACTGCCTGGCGTATGATGACAGGCTTTCCACATACCTTCGCTGGCCTTCGGCATACAAGGTATCAAAAGCAAGACTGGATTTTCCGGAACCCGAAAGGCCCGTAATAACCACTAATTTATTCCGTGGAATTACAACATCAATATTTTTTAAATTATGAAGTTTAGCTCCTTTTATTATAATATTTTTTCTGGGGTCTATTTCAGAAAGGTCTTTACTCATAGCAAGGTTTTAACAAACAGGAAGCAAAGGTACTCAATAACCGGCAGGGTAAAAAGTGAAGAATTTCTATAGCTAATGTTAAAAAAAATGCCCTATAGTTGCGTATGTAAAGAATATGTTGCTATATTTGATTTTCCAACGAACCTTTTTAAATTCTATTGCCTATTGCATAAAGTTACTTTTTAAATTAATAACCTAACCTACAGGTATCCCCTACAATACCTTTAAAAGTAACTATTATGGAAAAAAACCTGGCAACTGATGCTTCGCTTGTACGTGAGTATTTACAGGGAAATGAACATTCACTTTCTACTTTGATCACCCGGCACCAGAGCCGTATCTACAGTTTTATTTATTCCAAGGTTTTTGATAAAGATGTAGCCGAAGATATTTTTCAGGATACCTTTATTAAGGTAATTAACACCCTTAAACGTGGTAAATATAACGAAGAAGGAAAATTTCTTCCCTGGGTAATGAGAATTGCACATAACCTTATTATTGATCATTTCAGGAAAAACAAAAGAATGCCCATGTTTGAAAATAAAGGGGATTTCAATATTTTTTCTGTTTTGTGTGATGGAGATCTTAATATTGAAAAGCAAATTATTAAAGACCAGATTGAATGTGATGTGCAGGAACTTATTAAGGAACTGCCACAAGATCAACTGGAAGTTCTTACCATGCGTATATATAAAGATATGAGCTTTAAGGAGATATCTGAGAATACGGGAGTAAGCATTAATACTGCCTTAGGCCGTATGAGATATGCTTTAATAAATTTGCGGAAAATAATAGAGAAACATAACCTAATTTTAACAAATTAAGCTACAATATCACCCCCGGATTGCGTTATTTTAAAAACGAATCATAAATTAATCCGATGGGGAAACTTTACACTAAATCTTCAGTAGAAGGTAAATTATTAAATTTGAATCCTAAAAAAGAAACCCTTCAGTTTCTCTTGAATTATTCAAAAGCACTGCATATTTCAGAACACAGGAAAATGCAATTTGAGACCATTCTCAATTAGAAATTAAAAAGACTCCGCAATTACGGAGTCTTTTACGTTATAGTTTATTTTGATCTGGAACTTTTTGCAGGTTTCTGTTTTTTGAGGTATTCATTAATCACACTCTTTCTACCAATAGTTTTGGTGATAATGTCTTTATCCAGATCCCAGCCGCGGGCAGGGGAATATTGCCTGCCATACCAAATTATTTGAAGATGAAGACGGTTCCAAAGGTCTTTGGGAAAGATCTTTTTTGCATCCTTTTCAGTTTGAACTACATTTTTTCCATTTGTAAAACCCCAGCGGTACATTAGCCGGTGAATATGAGTGTCTACAGGAAAAGAAGGAATATCAAAAGCCTGGGCCATTACAACACTTGCAGTTTTATGGCCTACAGCCGGTAAAGTTTCAAGAGCATCAATATCTGCAGGAACTTCCCCATTGTATTTTTCTATAAGAATTTTTGACAAGCCATGAATACCTTTCGCTTTCATTGGTGACAAACCCACGGGTCTAATTATATCCCTAATTTCTTCAACAGTTAATTTTACCATATCATAGGGATTATCTGCTTTCTTAAATAAAATTGGTGTGATCTTATTTACCCCAACATCGGTGCTTTGGGCCGATAGTAATACAGCGATCAATAAAGTATAAGGATCTTTATGATCCAGAGGGATAAGAGCGTTGGGATATATATTCTGAAGGCTGTCTATAACAAACTGTACCTTTTCTTTTTTATTCATAATGCGTACATTTAAAGCAAAAATAGGAAATATGACAACATTAAAGGCAGGGGATAAGGCCCCGATTTTCAGGCAGAGGACCAGGATGGCAATATTGTAAAATTATCAGACTTTACTGGGAAAAAACTGGTGCTTTTCTTTTACCCAAAAGCAAGTACTCCCGGGTGTACCGCCCAGGCCTGTAATCTAAGGGATAACTGGAATTCTTTTGAATCAAAAGGTTATGAGATAATAGGAGTGAGTGCCGATTCTAAAAAGAGGCAACAAAATTTCAAGGATAAATACAAGTTACCCTTCCCTTTGCTGGCAGATGAGGACAGGACCGTTATAAATGCCTTTGGGGTATGGGGACCTAAAAAATTTATGGGAAAAGAGTATGATGGGATACACCGCACTACTTTTATAATAGATGAAAAGGGAATTATTGAGGAGGTAATTGGAAAGGTGGACACGAAAGAACACACTACACAAATACTTTAGTGAAAAGTAAAAAAGTAAAAGAGTAAAAGAGGTAAAAAGTAAAATTAAATACTGGTTACCTCTATTTAAAAGTGTCCATTTCTATTCTGAAAAGCTTACCCGTTGAATGGTTGCGGTAGTTTCGCAATTTTCAATTTGGAGTTCTATTTTTTTGGAATTGGCATCACCCGCAACAAAATAGATGTTACAGGGATCATTGTTGGTATTGCTTTTTCTGAAGTTTACTTTGCCATTTTCAAGAATTTCAGAAACATTACTTGTGTCAATATTGTTGAACTGAAAAAATCGATAGGATTCATCAGAAAAAACACGGTCTTTTATCCTGATATTTTTCAGGGTTCTCGCGTTTGGGGAATAATCGCAGGAGGTTCTTTTTCCACTTAAAAAAAACATCAGGATCACAATTCCCATAATAAGTCCAACCGAGAAGTAAGCAAATCTATGTAGTAATCTCATTATATTTTTTGTAGAGCCTGCACGCCTTAAGAGGGGTGTAGGCTTGATTCTTTATTTAAATGGGTTTCTTTAAAAGATCAACAAATTAATATCCCTGTAAGACAGGTCAAACCAGTCGGCAATAGATTTGTTGGTTAGAATCCCGTGGTAAAAGTACAACCCATTTCTCAAACCTTTATCAAATCGCAGGGTGTTTTCTATTCCTCCTTCCTCTGCGATGTGCAGCAGGTATGGTGTAAAGATGTTACTTATAGAAATAGAAGAGGTTCGGGCATACCGGGAAGGGATATTGGGCACACAGTAATGTATAACCCCATGTTTTGTAAAAATTGGCTTATCATGGGTAGTTATTTCGCTCGTTTCTATACAACCTCCCATATCAATGCTTACATCTATGATTACCGCTCCCGGTTTCATGGTTTGTACCATATCATCGGTCACCAAAACGGGGGACCTGTCTTTGCCACGCACAGCTCCTATAAGAACATCGCAGCGTTTCAGAGATTTCCCAAGGGTTTTAGGTTGAATGGTAGACGTGTATAGCGTGCGGCCAACGTTGGTTTGTATGTTTCTAAGTCGGGTAAGAGAACTGTCAAAAACCTTTACATTGGCGCCAAGACCAACCGAACTTCGGGCTGCGAATTCGCCTACAGTACCTGCTCCAAGTATCACAACTTCAATGGGTGGCACCCCGCTTATATTACCAAACATTAATCCGTTTCCTGCCGCATTATTGCTCATTATCTCAGAGGCGATAAGCACAGAAGCTGTTCCTGCAATTTCACTTAGTGCGCGAACCGCAGGGTACGTACCGTCATCATCACGAATAAACTCAAATGCCAGGGCAGTGATCCTTTTGGTTGCAAGTTTTTGAAAATACTCCTTGCATTGGGTCTTTAATTGTAAAGCCGAAATTAAAGTTGTTTGCGGATTGATCATCTCCAATTCCTCCATAGAGGGTGGTTCCATTTTGAGAATGGTGGGGCAGGAGAAGACCTTTTTTGTATCACTGGTGATCTCAGCCCCTGCATTGGAATAATCCCGGTCGCTGAACCTTGCCCATTTCCCGGCGCCGGCTTCTATCATGATCCTGTGGCCATGCGCGGTTATAGCTGCAACAGCATCAGGTGATAAGCAAACTCTTTTTTCCTGGTAGGCGGTTTCTTTGGGAATACCTATAAACAGCTGCCCTTTGTTCTTATAAATTTCCAGAGTTTCTTCCTGGGGTAACAATTGTTCTTTGGTAAATGGAGATGATTGGCCGGTCATGCTGATTGGTTGTTAACAAACTAAATTACAACATTTTTTATCCATTTATAATAGGAATATGTACATAATGAGTTTCCTTCACCTTTTTAATTTCCCTTTAAAGGATTGTGGGGTATACCTTCTTCAAATTTTTAGGGTTAAGTGGCCTTAAAGTTTACGGTAATAGTCTTCAGCAGGTTCGTTGGCATAGGCGAGATCTTCCTGGCGAAACTGTTCAAGTTCGGTTTCATCTTTAGAGGAAAGACCGGTAGAAAATACAGATACGTCAGTTTCGTTCAATTCGCTTAGATCAATTCCGTATATTCGGTCAAAGATTTGAGTACGAACAAGATAGACTATACTCAAAATGACAATAAAGAAAGGTGCTAAATAAATGAGTTGATCTGCGTCTAAAAATCTTGTTGGTTCCATGTAGGCGTCCTCATAAAAAGCTACAATCAATTGATAACTATACATGGTAATCGGAACCAAAATAGCGTGATACCACCAATGCTTACATGTAAAGAACCAGATTAAAAGTAGTAAAAGTGGAGTTATTTTACCAAAATACATCCACATTGCCGTGGTAACATTTAAATAATACTTACTTTCGTATGTAAAAAAAGAATTTTCCCAGACGGGACCATCTGGGAAAATTTCATATAGGTAAAATATATAAGGTGAAAATGCTATAAAAAAAGCAATAACACTACCCAGCAGCAGGAATCCTGATGGTTGTTTTGTCAACAGCTTGCTTTTCGATTTTGTTTTCATTCTCGTTAGTTGTACTTGAAGTTACAAAAAAAGTTGCTCCAAAGATAGCAGCGGCGAATAAAATAGCTTTAATTTTCATAATGTATAGGGTTTAAATATGATTGTTTCGTTTGATTTCTGAAACAAACCTATACAAATATAAAATGCTTATTCTTACTACTTTAATCGTACCTTTGCACGCTTTTTCAGGGCATAAAATGGCCGTATTTAATGGAATTTTACTTTCCAAAAATAAGCTTAAAATCATCAATTTTCGTTGAAAAACGAAAAAATTAAAAACCCACCTTTCACATAGGCAAAAAATGTACTGTTTTTCTTACAATTGCTTTCGCGCCGCTTTCACGCAGCTTTTTTAACTCTTTAACAAAACTTTAACTTTCTGAGTCCGTTTTCCAGCACGGAAACTTCCAGTTTTTGCACGTCCTGATCTAAAAGTCTTTCAATTTTTTGAGGCCACTCTATCAATTTCCAGTCCTGAGTATTGAGATAATCCTCAATGCCCATGTCCAGAGCCTCGGCTTCATCTTCTATTCTGTAAAAATCAAAATGGAAGATCCTGCCCTGGCTTGTTTGATATTCGTTAACCAGCGAGAAAGTAGGGCTGGACACCAGATCTGGTGCGCCAAGCGCTTTAACAAGCGCTTTGATGAGGGTGGTCTTACCGGCCCCCATCTCCCCGTAAAATAATAGCGTTTTGCTTTTTACTTTGGAAAGTAATTGCATAGCTATACTATCAATTTCTGACAGCTCGTAGGTTAAGCTCATTCAAAATTTAGATTATAAGGCGCTGTAAATATATGTAATTAATTCTTATCTAGGCGATAAGACCACAAACGGGATGATCATTTCCTCCAAAGATACCCCTCCATGCTGGTAGGTATTCCTGAAATAATTGACATAATAATTGTAATTGTTCGGGTAGGCAAAAAACATATCGCCTTTGGCAAAAATAAAAGAGCTGCTCATATTTAGAGTGGGCAAATGAATGGATTTGGGATCTTTGGCGGCCAAAACATCTTTCTCCTCATATGTAAGGCTTTTGCCGGTTTTATAGCGAAGGTTTAAACTGGTGTTCTTATCTCCTATTACTTTAGAAGGGGTTTTTACATTTATTGTTCCATGGTCTGTCGTGAGGATTAACTTGAATCCCAGTTGCTGTGCCTGTTGGATGATCTCGAGTAAAGGTGAGTTCTTGAACCAGCTTTGCGTAAGGGAGCGATAGGATTTATCATTGGAAGCCAATTCCTTTATAACTTCCATTTCGGTCTTGGAGTGGGAAAGCATATCTACAAAGTTATACACCACTACTGTGAGGTCGTTGTCTTTCTGACTTCTGAAATTCTCCACGAGGCGCTTCCCTTGTTTTAAACTTGTGATCTTGTGGTATTCATATTTAAAATTAAGTCCCAGCCGCTTCATTTGTGATTCCAGGAACTCTTCTTCAAATAAGTTTTTTCCCCCTTCATCTGTATCATTAAGCCAGTATTTTGGAAAAAGCTTTTCCATATCGCTGGGCATTAGCCCGGAGAAGATTGCATTCCTGGCATATTGGGTTGCAGTGGGTAAAATGCTGTAATAAGGAGTTTCTTCCTCTTTCTTATAATAGTTATTTATAGTAGATTCAAAAGATTTCCACTGGTCATAACGTAAATTATCTACTACCACCAAAAGCGTAGGTTGTTCCTTACTTAATTGCGGAACAATTTTAGACTTAAACAAAGTGTGAGACATTACCGGTGCATCGGCATTTTTTTCAAACCAATCGGGGTAGTTGCGGTCAATAAATTTACAAAACTGGTTGTTGGCTTCCACCTTTTGCGATTCAAGGATCTCAAACATTCCGCTGTCCTGAATGGTTTCAAGCTGCATCTCCCAGTAAAGCAGTTTCTGGTAAAGTTCTGCCCAGCCTTCATAGGAGTTCACCATAGAAAGGTCCATCGCGATCTTCCGGAATTCCTGCTGGTAGTTGGAAGTGGTCTTTTCTGTGATAAGGCGGGAATGGTCCAGGTTCTTTTTTAAACTAAGGAGAATTTGATGCGGGTTCACGGGTTTTATAAGGTAATCGGCTATTTTAGAGCCAATAGCCTCTTCCATGATATATTCTTCCTCACTCTTTGTGATCATGACCACGGGCACCTCTGCGCGTTTTTCTTTGATCTCGGTTAGCGTCTCAAGGCCGGAAAGACCCGGCATATTTTCATCCAGAAAAACAATATCAAAATTCTCCTGGTCTATTTTCTCTACGGCCTCCATCCCGCTGCGGCAGGTGGTAACTTTGTAGTTCTTGGATTCCAGGAACATTATATGTGGTTTCAACAGGTCTATTTCATCATCTGCCCAAAGTATTTTAATCTCATTCATTTATTTAAAATTTAATTGCTGTTTCATTATCTCTATAAAACAGGCTCAGGATTTACGAATGCCCAATATGGGCTTCATATATGTATATTTGTAATTATTTTAAAGGAATTAAAGCTTGACTGTACAAACTAAACTCAAAATATTTAACGATCCAATTTACGGTTTTATTACGATCCCGAGTGAACTGGTCTTTAAGATAATTGCTCATCCCTACTTCCAAAGACTACGCCGCATTTCGCAAATGGGAATGTCTTATCTGGTTTATCCTGGGGCGCACCATACGCGTTTTCATCATGCCCTGGGCGGGTTGCATCTAATGCAAAAAGCAGTTGATATGCTTAGAATTAAAGGGGTTGAGATATCAAAGGAAGAAGAAGAGGGGCTATATATTGCTATTTTGATGCATGATATAGGACACGGGCCATTCTCTCATGCAATGGAGCATAGCATAGTGGAAGGAGTATCTCATGAGCACATTTCCCTCCTTATTATGGAGGAAATGAATAAGGAATTTAACCAAAGTTTAACGCTGGGCATTGAGATCTTTAAAGGCACATATCCGCGTAAGTTCATGAACCAATTGGTTTCGAGTCAGCTGGATATGGACCGGCTGGATTATTTAAAAAGAGATAGTTTCTATACTGGGGTGCCGGAGGGTAATATAAACAGTGAGCGTATTATAACCATGCTTAATGTGGTAGACGGGCAAATTGTTGTGGAGGAAAAGGGCATTTATTCAGTAGAAAAATTCCTGGTTGCGCGCAGGCTTATGTATTGGCAGGTATATTTACATAAGACCGGGGTTGCTGCCGAGCAATTATTAATAAGGGTTTTAAAACGGGCAAAGGAACTTATTGAAAAGGGGCAGAAACTGGAATGCAGTCCGGCATTTTCATATTTTCTTCGTAATAAGGTAGGGGAAGAAAATTTTGATTCAAACGTATTAAAAACATTTAGCAGGCTTGATGATTATGATATTGTTTCAGCAATGAAGAACTGGATAGACCATCCGGATTTTGTACTGAGCAATTTATGTGAGATGCTTCTAAACCGTAACCTTTTAAAGGTGAATTTCAAGAAAAGGCCTATACCTTCAGTAAAACTTGAAAAATATATTAAAAAGGTAGAAACGAAATATGAGCTTACCCATGATGAGGCAGCGTATTTCGTTTTTAGTGGTAAAGTTTACAACATCGCCTATTCCAGCGGGAAGGATAAAATACTAATCCTGCATTCCAATGGTAAAGTAAGTGATGTCGCAAAGGCCTCAGACCAGTTAAATTTAAGTGCACTCTCAACCCCTGTGACAAAATATTATATCTGTTATCCAAAGACTAAAGATTAAACCATTTTTTTTACTTTTGCCAGAATGAAGTTCACTGCAACACAAATAGCCGAGTTGTTAGACGGAAGCGTTGAGGGAAATCCCGAGACCGAAGTTTATAAATTGGCAAAAATAGAAGAGGGTACCGAAGGGTCCCTTACTTTCCTTAGCAATCCTAAGTACACATCTTTTATTTATTCTACTCAATCATCGATCGTAATTGTAAAAGATACTTTCATATCTGAAGAAAAATTAGAAACCACCTTAATTAAGGTTAAGGACCCGTATAAAGCATTTTCCACATTACTGGAATATTATAACCAGGTAAAGCTGAATAAAAGCGGTATTGAAGAACCAAGTTATATATCAGATTCTGCTACCCTGGGTGAAAATATCTACCTGGGAGCTTTTGCATATATTGGAAACAATGTTTCCATAGGAGATAATGTCAAGATATATCCTCATACCTATATAGGGGACAATGTGAGTATTGGGAATGATACCCTCATATTTTCAGGAGTTAAGATCTATTCCGAAACTATTATTGGAAAATCTTGTGTGCTGCACGGAGGTGTAGTAATAGGTGCCGATGGTTTTGGGTTCTCCCCGGGGAAGAAGGGGTATATGCCAAGGTTCCACAAATAGGGAATGTAATCATAGAGGACAATGTAGATATTGGTGCCGGCACCACTATAGACCGTGCAACTCTGGGGTCCACAATAATTAGACAAGGTGTTAAACTGGATAACCAAATCCAGATTGCGCATAATGTTGAGATTGGTGAAAATACGGCCATAGCGGCACAAACAGGAATTGCAGGTTCTACCAAGATTGGAAAGAATTGTTTGATAGGAGGCCAGGTTGGAATTGCCGGCCACATTAAGATAGGAGATAGGGTAAGGATACAAGCCCAATCTGGGATTGGAAGGAATATTGAAAATGATGAAGCTATTCAAGGTTCCCCGTCATTTGGCTATGGAGAATTCAATAAATCCTACGTCCATTTTAAAAATTTACCAAAGATCGTTGACAGGTTAAATCAATTAGAAAAAAAACAAAATAATGGCTGAAACTTTTTCCAAACAGCAAACCATTAAAAAGGAAGTCTCCTTAAGAGGTGTAGGACTTCATACGGGTAAGGAAGTGACCCTAACCTTTAAACCCGCACCTGTTGACACAGGTTACGTTTTTAGAAGAATAGACCTTGAGGATCAGCCAATTATTGAAGCCGATGCCAATTACGTTGTGAATACCCAGCGTGGAACAAATCTTGAAAAAAACGGGGTAAGTATACAAACCTGTGAACATGTACTTGCAGCCTGTGTTGGGCTTGAAGTAGATAATGTTATTATGGAACTTGATTCCTCAGAACCACCAATTATGGATGGTTCTTCCCGGTTTTTCGTGGAAGCCCTGGAAGAGGCAGGGATTGAAGTACAGGATGCAGACAGGGATGAATTTGTTATTACGGAAGTGATCTCCTATAAGGACGAAAAGACCGGAAGCGAGATCCTTGTGATGCCGGCAGATAATTATCAGGTAACCACCATGGTTGATTTTGGTACAAAAATTCTGGGTACCCAAAACGCATCTATTCAAAATCTTTCAGAGTTTAAATCTGAAATAGCCAATGCACGTACTTTTAGTTTTCTTCACGAGATTGAAATGCTGCTGGAACATGGTCTTATTAAAGGAGGAGACCTTAACAACGCTATAGTGTATGTAGATAAGGAGCTAAGCCCTGAAACCATGGATAAATTAAGGGTGGCGTTTAAAAAGGACAATATTTCAGTAAAACCGAACGGAATACTCGACAATCTTACCCTGCACCATCCCAATGAGGCAGCAAGGCATAAACTTCTGGATGTAATGGGAGACCTTGCGCTTGTGGGAACCAGAATTAAAGGTAAGGTGATTGCCAATAAACCAGGCCACCTTGTTAATACCCAGTTTGCCAAAAAACTTTCCAAAATAATCAAGACAGAAAGGCGTAACAATATGCCGAAAATCGATTTTGATAAGGAGCCCTTGTTAGATGTAAATGCGATCATGAATATTTTACCCCACAGGCCACCTTTCCTTTTGGTAGATAAGATCTTTAGCTGCACAGATACCTGCGTAATAGGCATGAAAAATGTTACAATGAATGAACCTTTCTTTGTAGGTCATTTTCCTGGAAAACCAGTAATGCCCGGCGTTCTACAGGTTGAAGCTATGGCTCAAACGGGTGGTATCCTGGCATTACGTTCAGTTCCCGATCCTGAGAATTATCTTACTTATTTCATGAAAATAGATAATGTGAAATTTAAACAACAGGTTGTTCCGGGAGATACTTTGATATTTAAACTTGAATTACTTGCCCCAATCCGCAGGGGAATTTGCCAAATGCAGGGTTATGCGTATGTTAATGGAAAATTGGCAACAGAGGCTATACTAATGGCCCAAATTGTAAAATCAAAATAAACAAGGATGAATCAACCTTTAGCATATGTGCACCCCGGGGCCAAGATCGCCAAGAATGTTGTAATAGAGCCTTTTACCACCATTCATAATAATGTGGTTATTGGCGAAGGATCATGGATAGGCTCCAACGTTACCATTATGGAAGGTGCCCGTATAGGAAAAAACTGCAGCATTTTTCCCGGAGCAGTAATATCTGCAGTACCCCAGGATAAAAAATTCAATGATGAAGAAACCACCACCGAAATTGGAGATAATACTACCATACGGGAGTGTGTAACCATAAATCGCGGTACCACAGACAGGATGAAAACAGTAATTGGGAAAAATTGCTGGATCATGGCTTATTGTCATATCGCACACGATTGTATTGTAGGTGATAATTGTATTTTTTCCAACAACAGTACCCTTGCAGGGCATATAAATGTTGGAGATTACGTGGTGTTGGCAGGAATGGCAGCAGTACAGCAATTTTGCAGTATTGGTAACCACGCCTTTGTAACAGGTGGTTCTATGGTGAGAAAAGATGTTCCCCCGTTTGTAAAAGCCGGAAGAGAACCCTTATCTTACGTAGGGATCAACTCTATAGGGTTAAGGAGAAGAGGTTTCAGTACAGAAAAGATCAGGGAGATACAGGATATTTACAGGATCTTATACCAGAAAAATTATAATAATTCCCAGGCTGTTGCTATAATCGAAGCAGAAATGCAGGCAACTGCAGAGCGTGATGAAATACTGGAATTCATTAAGAATTCACAGCGTGGGATTATGAAAGGATATTTTAGTTCAAATTAAAACAACACCAATGGCAAGTACAAGCGATATTAGAAATGGTTTATGCATTCGTTACAACCACGATATTTATAAAATAATTGAATTTCTACACGTAAAGCCGGGGAAAGGTCCCGCTTTTGTGAGAACTAAAATGAAAAGTGTAACTTCAGGAAAAGTTTTGGAAAACACTTTTTCCGCAGGACATAAAATAGAAGATGTGAGGGTAGAAACTCATAAATTTCAGTTCCTCTATAACGATGGGGAGTTTTATCATTTTATGAATACTGAAGATTACACCCAGATAAGACTTACTGAAAATGCCCTGGATATGCCCCAGCTTATGAAAGAAGGGGAGGTTGTAACCATTCTCATAAATACCGAGGATAATATGCCGCTTTCCGTTGAAATGCCTGCCAGTGTGGTTCTTGAGGTTTCCCATACCGAACCCGGTGTAAAGGGTAATACGGCTACCAATGCTACAAAACCGGCAACCCTCGAAACCGGTGCTGTTGTAAATGTGCCTTTGTTTATTAACGAAGGTGATAAAATCAGGATTGAAACAGATAAGGGTACCTATAAAGAACGAATTAAGGAATAAAATGATAGGAAAAAGAGATAAGGATAAAAACCAATCCTTATATCTTTTTTCTCATCTTTACCATATTAACGAAGATCTATGAAATTTCCCCAGGTACATACTTTAAAGCAGATAGCTACCATTATATCTGCCAAATATATTGGTGATCCCGATTTTCCTGTAGAGGGGATGAATGAGATCCATGTGGTAACCCACGGGGATATTGTATTTGTAGATCACCCCAAGTATTATGACAAGGCGTTAAATTCTGCAGCAACCATTATTCTTATAAATAAGGAGGTACCATGTCCCGACGGGAAGGCTTTGCTTATTTCTGAAGATCCATTTACCGATTTTAATAAGCTAACCGAATATTTCAGGCCATTCCAGACAGTTTCAGGCCCAATTTCAGAAACATCCAAAATTGGAAAAAACACCATAGTACAACCCAATGTATTTATAGGAAATAATGTACATATAGGTGATAATTGCCTTATACATTCCAATGTGAGTATTTATGATAATGCGATAATTGGTAACAATGTAATTATTCATGCGGGGACCGTATTGGGAGCAGACGCTTTTTATTACAAGACCCGTCCTACAGGATTTGACAAATTGAAATCTGGCGGAAGAGTTGTAATAGACAATAATGTAGAAATAGGGGCGTGCTGCACTATTGATAAAGGAGTATCTGGTGATACTTTTATCGGGGAAGGGACCAAGCTTGATAATTTAATACAGGTTGGTCACGATACAATAATTGGAAAGAATTGTTTAATTGCGTCCCAGGTAGGCATTGCAGGTTGTGTGGTTATTGAAGATAATGTGACAGTATGGGGCCAGGTGGGTATGCGCAGCGGGATAATAGTTAAAAAGGGCGGAGTCCTAATGGGCAAGGCAGGAATAACAAAATCTACAAAGGAAAATACAATTTATACCGGAAATCCTGCAATGGAAGCCCGTTTAAAATTGAAAGAATACGCAGCAGTGCGCCAACTTCCGGAAATTATAGAGAAATTAAAATAATATTACAATGGGTTTAAGCGGCAAAAAGAAAAAAGTAGAATCATTTTATAATTCCAATTTTTATAAAAATCAGGAAGAAATAAAGAACTATTTACACCCTGATGCCGAACTTTTCTGGAACAGCAGTGCCGGTTTCAGCAAAATGAATTTCAGTGATATTTTAAATCTGGGAATTGAAATGTCCAGGTCTTTTGAATCTTTAAGGGCAGAGGTGAGTCATTTGCTCAAAGATAAAGACCAGGTTACCATTAGGTTTACCTATCATGTAAGGACGGTTGAAAATCCCGATGAAGAAATTCCTCTGGCACATTTTATTTGCATATGGACCTTCCGGGATGATAAAATGTACCGGGGATACCAAATAAGCCAACCCGCAGATGAAACCCCTGAGAATTTAAGCTCTTTTCTGGCAACAAACTTTTAAAAAGCCTTTAGGGTTTCTATATAAAAACCTACTTTTGTAGCGCAAAAATCAACAGTAACTATGAGTGTTTTAGTCAATAAAGATTCAAAAATAATTGTTCAGGGATTTACCGGAAGTGAAGGTACTTTCCATGCTGAGCAAATGATAGAATATGGTACAAATGTAGTAGGTGGGGTAACTCCCGGAAAAGGTGGGCAAACTCATCTTGATAAGCCTGTTTTTAATACAGTTTCACAGGCTGTGGAAGAAACCGGAGCCGATGTTTCTATAATTTTTGTACCGCCTGCATTTGCAGCCGATGCAATTATGGAAGCCGCAGATGCCGGAATTAAAGTTATTATTACTATTACTGAAGGTATCCCGGTATCTGACATGATAAAGGTAAACGGATACATTAAAAATAAAGATTGTCGTTTGGTTGGCCCTAACTGTCCCGGAGTTATTACCCCCGGCGAGGCTAAGGTTGGAATTATGCCCGGCTTTGTATTTAAAAAAGGCAGCGTAGGAATTGTTTCCAAATCTGGAACTCTTACCTATGAAGCAGCAGATCAAGTGGTTAAGCAGGGACTGGGTATCACTACAGCAATTGGAATTGGTGGAGATCCCATCATTGGAACTACAACCAAGGAAGCTGTAGAATTATTGATGAATGATCCTGAAACAGAGATCATTGTAATGATTGGTGAAATTGGAGGCCAACTGGAAGCCGATGCTGCACAGTGGATCCGTGCCAACGGAAATAAAAAACCTGTGGTTGGATTCATTGCGGGAGAAACCGCTCCGGCAGGACGTACAATGGGCCACGCTGGCGCAATTGTAGGGGGTAGCGAAGATACTGCCCAGGCTAAAAAAGCTATTTTAAAGGAGAATGGAATTCACGTGGTGGATTCTCCTGCTGAAATTGGTAAAAAAGTTGCTGAGATCCTTAGAGGCTAAGCAATTCTCAATATTATTTAATTAATCCTCTTGTTTGCCTTTAAAAAAGGTAATTTCAGGAGGATTTTTTATTTTTAAGCCTTTCGCTTTTGTTATATTTGACTTTAGAACAAAATTTTCCAGCTATAGTTTAGCGGAGTTATTACTACTAATCAAAGAGATCTATAAAATGAAATTACTAGAAGGAAAAAATGCCATAATTACCGGTGGAAGCCGAGGAATTGGAAAGGGTATCGCCCAGATATTTGCAAGGCACGGGGCAAATGTTGCTTTTACTTATGCCTCATCTGTAGAAGCAGCCAATGAACTTGAAAAAGAACTTTCCTCCCTTGGAGTCAAAGCAAAAGGATATAAGTCCAATGCTGCCAATTATAATGAGTGTGAAGAACTAATTAAAAATGTGGCCGGAGACTTCGGGTCAATTGATATTTTAATAAACAATGCAGGTATCACGAAGGACAATTTGCTTATGCGAATGAGCGAGGAAGATTTTGACCAGGTAATTGAGGTGAATTTAAAATCTGTTTTCAATATGACCAAGGCAGTGCAGCGCACAATGCTTAAGCAACGAAACGGCAGCATCATAAATATGAGCTCTGTAGTAGGGGTAAAAGGAAATGCAGGCCAGGCTAATTATGCCGCATCAAAAGCCGGTATTATTGGTTTCTCTAAATCGATGGCACTGGAATTAGGTTCCCGGAACATAAGAACAAATGTAATTGCTCCCGGTTTTATTGAAACTGAAATGACCGGAAAATTGGATGAAAAAACTGTGGAAGGCTGGAGAGAATCTATTCCCTTAAAACGTGGTGGAACTCCTGAAGATATAGCCAATGCGTGTGTATTCCTTGCCAGTGACCTAAGCAGTTACATTACAGGGCAGGTAATCCAGGTTAACGGCGGAATGCTCACATAATATAGACCAGGGATACGGGAGAAAGAAGATTGAAATTTTTCATTTAACGGGTATATTCGATGTTAAAAAACAAGCAATAAAATCTAGTAAGAATAATGCCCGTAACAAACGTTTTATTAATAACCCTGGCTGCAATTTTTGCGCTGGGGTTTGTTTTTTTTAAATATTTTCTTGGAAACAAAAATCCGGGGCAAAGCACCTATATTCTTGCGGGCTTACGGTTTTTCACCATTTTTATTTTACTGTTACTGCTTATAAACCCCGGTTTTAAGCAACTTGAACTGGAAATAGAGAAACCCGGTTTACTCATTGCAGTAGATGGGTCTTCATCCATCGCGCATTTGGAAAAGGGTGACAGTGTGCAACAAATGGCCAATGTTTTACAGGAACATCCGGAACTAAAAGAGAGGTTTAATATTCAAACGTATACATTTGGCCAGGAGATAAGGAAGGTGAACCAAAATGAAGACATTGATTTTAAGGCCTCACAAACGAATATTTCTTCAGCATTAAGAGATCTGGAACATCTTAATCGTACCAGCCAAACCGCCCTGGTTCTTCTCACAGACGGAAACCAGACATTGGGAGAGGATTATTCCTATTTTAAAAATCGCGGTAACATTGGGGTATTCCCTGTGGTGGTTGGTGATACCACCGCACAAACAGATTTTTATATTTCAAATTTAAATGTAAACCGGTATGCCTTTCTTAATAATAATTTCCCGGTAGAGACAATTGTTAATTACAGCGGAAAGCAGGAGCTGGAAACAAGATTTGAGATAAGGCAGGGTACAACGGTATTGTATTCCCGTAATATTAAATTAAGTCCTGAAAATAGTTCAGAAGTTATTTCCACTACATTACCTGCAACAAGATTAGGCAGAACGGTTTATGAAGCTGTAGTTGTTCCGGTGACGGAAGAAACCAATGTGTTGAATAATTCAAGGAAATTTGTAGTGGAAGTTATTGATGAAAGGACCTCTGTTTTGATCTTGAGTTCCATTTTGCATCCCGACCTGGGAGCGCTTAAAAAAGCTATTGAGAGTAACGAGCAACGGGAAGTAAGCATTGTTACTATTAAAGATTTTCAAATTAATAAACTATCTGATTTTCAATTAATTATAATATATCAACCAAATGATAGCTTCATCCCTGTTTTTGAGGAAATAAGGAATAATAACCATTCTTCCTGGATCATTACTGGTACGCAAACCAACTGGAATTTTCTCAATGCGGCACAGGAGAATTTTTCGCGTAATGCAAGTTCACAAACCCAGGATTTCTTTGGAACCTACAATCCTAATTATTCCGGTTTTCAGTTTGAAGATCTGGAATTTGACAAGCTACCTCCGCTGGAAGACAGGTTTGGAAATATGCAGTTTGGAGGAACTCCGTTTAGCGCTCTTTTGTATCAAAAAGTGGAGGGGGTAGATACAAAAGATCCCTTGCTCGCAGTTTTTGAAAATAATACGGCTAAACAGGCTGCCCTTTTTGGAGAGAATATATGGAAATGGCGGGCCCAAAGTTATTTAGAAACCGGAACGTTTGAGAATTTTGATAATTTTATAAGCAAACTGGTTCAGTTTTTAGCAAATACCCAAAAGAAAGAACGCTTAAGTGTAAATTTAGAACCCGTGTATCTGCAGGGGGAGAATTTACAAATTGAAGCACTTTATTTTGACCGCAATTATGTGTTTGATCCTTCGGGCCAACTGGAAATAAAACTTGAAAACCAGGAGAGTGGGGAGTTGGTTGCAGGTGCCATGCTGGCTTCGGCAAATAGATATGTATTTGAAATTGATAATCTGGTACCCGGGGAATATTCCTATGAAATAAAGGAAATAAAAAGTAGGATATTGAAACGCGGGAATTTTATCGTAATTGAAAATAATATTGAACAGCAGTTTACTTCCGCCAATATTTCAGCTATGAAAAACCTGGCAGAAAATAACGCGGCAAGCCTTTATTTTTTAAATGATCCGGAAAGTTTAATAAAGCGCCTGATGACTGAGGATGTCTACGTTTCTGTGCAAAAAAGCCGTGAAAAAACCCTACCTTTGATAAATTGGAAGATTTTGCTCTTTTTCCTTGTTCTAAGCCTTGCTGCGGAATGGTTTATGAGGAAATATTTCGGTTTAATTTAATAATCACTAAATTTCATATATGGACAAATTACCCAAGATTGGATTACCAATTTTATTCGCAGTAGTCGTTTTAATTATTTTAATAGCAAAATCAACCGTTACTATCAATTCCGGGGAAGCCGGAGTGCTTTATAAAACATTCGGGGGTGGGGTTGTAACAGATAAACCGCCATTGAGCGAGGGGTTCCATTTGGTAGCACCCTGGAACCGTGTGTTTGTATATGAGGTACGCCAACAGTCTCTGGATGAGAAAATGCAGGTGTTGTCTTCCAACGGTCTTGAAATCAATCTTGATGCTACCGTATGGTTCCAGCCTAATTACGGCGACCTGGGAAAATTACACCAGGAAAGAGGAGAAGCCTATATACAACGTGTTTTGCAGCCAGCAATACGATCGGCCGCACGTAGTGTGGTAGGTAGATACATTCCAGAGCAGTTATATGCCAGCAAAAGAGAGGCAATTCAAAAGGAGATCTTTGAGGAAACCCAGATCCTCTTAGCCAATCAATATGTACAGATAAATGAAGTATTGGTAAGAGATGTTTCACTGCCTAAATCTATAAAAGATGCGATAGAAAGAAAATTAGGACAGGAGCAGGAATCCCTGGAATATGTGTTCAGGCTGGAAAAAGCACAGCAGGAGGCCGAAAGACAGCGTATTGATGCGGAAGGTAAAGCAACTGCAAACAGAATACTTAGCGCTTCCCTTAATGACCAGATCTTAAAGGAAAAAGGAATTCAGGCAACTGTTGAACTTGCTAAATCTCCAAATGCTAAAGTAGTTGTGATAGGTAGTGGAGATGGTGGAATGCCATTGATCTTAGGCAATAATTAAGCTTAAACAAAACACAAAAAAATCTAAAGCGGTTTTTTTATTGAAAAATTAATTTAGATTTGCAGTCAACAATGAGAACAATACAACTACATCATCATCATTTTTCACTACTGCGCTCCAGCGAGGTGAATTGATATGTAGCTAAGTCAACATATTTTAAAAACCCGTTTGAGCAATCAAACGGGTTTTTTGTTTTTAAATTTTAATACTAAGGGTCAAGGGCCCATAATTAATTACCAATATTATGAATACAACCAAATTGAGGATAGCAATTCAAAAAAGCGGAAGGCTAAACGAAGATTCCCTTCAAATCCTGAAAGATGCAGGCATCTCTATTGATAACGGAAAGGAACAACTTAAAGCCTCTGCAAGGAATTTCCCTCTGGAAGTTATGTACCTTAGGAATGGCGATATTCCCCAATATTTAAGGGATGGAGTAGTAGATGTGGCAATTTTGGGGGAGAATGTCCTAATTGAAAAAGGAGAGGACATTATTACAGGGGACAAGCTGGGATTTTCCAAATGCCGGGTATCCATAGCAGTTCCAAAATCCATGCGCTACAACAGGATAGAAGACCTGCAGGGAAAAAGGATAGCCACTTCTTACCCCAACACGGTTAATGCCTTTTTAGCCGAAAAAGGAATTACGGCAGAGTTGCACATTATTAATGGGTCAGTTGAAATTGCTCCCAATATTGGGCTGGCAGATGCTATTTGTGATATTGTCTCCAGTGGGAGTACCTTGTTTAAAAATAACCTGAAAGAGGTGGAAGTGATCCTGAAGAGCGAAGCTATTCTGGCAATTTCTCCCGGAATTAATGAAGAACGAAAAGCCATACTTGAAAAACTCCAATTCAGGCTTAGATCTGTATTAAATGCCCGAACTTCAAAATATATTCTAATGAATGTTCCTAATGATAAACTGCCTGCAGTAATAAAATTGCTGCCGGGAATGCGAAGCCCCACAGTACTTCCGTTAGCTGAAGAAGGCTGGAGCTCCCTTCATACCGTTATTAAGGAAGAACGATTTTGGGAAGTGATAGACGAACTAAAACAATATGGAGCTGAGGGAATCCTGGTAGCGCCAATTGAAAAAATGGTAATGTAGAACTCAATTAGCGAGAAATGAAAAAAATAATCAATCCCGAAAAAAGAGATTGGGAAGAGATCCTTCGCAGGCCAACCCAAACCCTTGATGATATAGAAGCGACAGTTACAGAGGTTTTTTCTGAAATAAGAAAAAAGGGAGATACTGCAGTGGCAAAATACACGGCCCTTTTTGATGGAGTGAATCTTGAAAATGTAAAAGTATCTTCAGAAGAAATAAAGGAAGCAGAGCTTTTGGTTTCATCTGAATTAAAAGAGGCAATTGCACTTGCCAAGGCAAACATCGAAAAATTTCACAGGGCACAGGTTTCCCAAAGAATAAATGTTACTACCACCCCGGGAGTAGAATGTTGGCAGGAAAAAAGGCCTATAGAGAAAGTGGGATTGTATATTCCGGGTGGCACAGCACCATTATTTTCTACGATTCTTATGCTGGCAACCCCTGCAAACATTGCCGGATGTAGGGAAATTGTGCTTTGCACCCCACCAAATAAAGAAGGTAAAGTGCATCCTGCAATTTTATACACTGCTGCCTTAAGCGGGGTTACCCAAATATTTAAGATTGGCGGGATACAAGCGATTGGGGCGCTTACTTTTGGAACAGAAACGGTTCCTAAGGTATACAAGATCTTTGGCCCCGGAAACCAGTTTGTTACTGTTGCCAAACAACTTGCTACCCGCCACAATGTAGCTATAGATATGCCTGCAGGGCCTTCTGAACTTCTGGTGGTGGCCGATGATACTGCCAACGCCTCCTTTGTTGCTTCCGATCTATTGAGCCAGGCCGAACATGGCGCAGACAGTCAGGTAATTCTGGTATCAACTTCAAATACTTTTTTGGATTCCGTAGAAATTGAAATTGAGACCCAAATAAAAAACCTTCCGCGAAAAGACGTAGCCAAAAGATCGATTGAAAATTCACGGCTTATATTTGTAGAAGACGATACCACTGCCCTGGAATTAATCAATGAATATGGCCCGGAGCATTTAATAATCTGTACCCGTAATGAGGAATTCTACGTTGACGGGATTATTAACGCGGGATCTGTATTTATAGGAAATTACACCCCCGAAAGTGCGGGAGATTATGCATCGGGCACCAATCATACACTCCCTACCAATGGATACGCCAAACAATATAGCGGGGTGAACCTGGATAGTTTTTTGAAAAGTATGACCTTTCAGAAAATAAATGAAGAGGGAATAAAGGCCATTGGCCCCGCAATAGAATTAATGGCAGAGGCAGAGGGTTTACAGGCGCATAAGAATGCGGTAAGCCTGAGATTAAATGAATTGAACAAAAATTAATTATTAGTTTTTCCAGAACATAAGGAACAATATAAAATGACCACAAACTTTAAGTTACAAGATCTTGTAAGACCCAATGTGGCAAGATTAAAACCATACTCCTCTGCCCGTGATGAATTCAAATCTACCGGGGAGGACATGATTTTTCTGGATGCAAATGAAAATCCTTTTGATACAGATGTTAACCGGTATCCGGACCCGCAACAGAGAACTTTAAAATCTAAACTCGCAACTTTAAAAAATGTAGATCCGGCCGGCATATTGTTAGGAAATGGAAGTGACGAAGTTCTGGATCTGATATTCAGGGCTTTTTGCGAACCGGGAAGAGATAATGTTATTTCATTGCCCCCAACTTATGGGATGTATAAGGTACTGGCAGATATCAACAATATTGAGAACAGGGAAATATTATTGACTGCCGATTTTGAACCAGATGTAGACGCAATTCTTGAAAATACCGATACATATACCAAAATGCTGTTTTTGTGTTCTCCCAACAACCCTACAGGTAATTCCTTTAAAAGAGAAAACATTTTGAAATTGCTGAATAATTTTAAAGGGTTGTTGGTAATTGACGAAGCATATATAGATTTTGCCGAAGAGGAAAGCTGGATAAATAGTATGGAGAAATTCCCTAATCTGGTTTTAACCCAAACCCTATCCAAAGCCTATGGCCTGGCAGGTATACGTCTTGGAATCTGTTATGCCTCGCCGGAAATTATAAGTATCCTGAATAAGATCAAACCACCTTATAATGTAAATGAACTCACCCAAAAAAGGGCTCTTGCCAGACTTTCGGATATTAATTTGGTTAATAGCGAAATTTCTGGAATACTGCAGGAAAGAGATTTGCTATTTAAAGTTTTACTTGAAGTTAGCTTTGTAGAAAAAGTTTATCCCTCTCAGGCAAATTTTATACTTATAAAAGTTGATGATGCCAACAAAAGATATACGCAATTGCTGGAAAAGGGAGTAGTGCTAAGAAACCGTAGCTCACATCCGCTTTGTGAAAATACCTTGAGAATTACAGTAGGAACAAGCGAAGAAAACCGTCAACTAATTTCCATTTTAAAAGATCTTAAATAAAAATACAGGGAATCTTCCCTTATAGAAATAAATAAGTTATTATGAAGAAAGTACTTTTTATAGACCGCGACGGAACCATTATCCATGAGCCTGAAGGTTACCAGATAGATCACCTTGATAAACTAGAATTCTATCCCGGCGCGCTTTATTATTTAACCAAAATCGCGAAGGAACTGGATTATGAACTGGTAATGGTTACCAATCAGGACGGTTTAGGGACACATTCTTTTCCCGAAGACAGTTTCTGGCCTATCCAGAATTTTATAGTAAGGACATTTGCCAATGAGGGGGTAAACTTTATTGATTCTCTTATAGACCGCACCTTTGCAAAGGATAATGCCCATACCAGGAAACCGAATACGGGACTGTTGGAAGATAAATATTTGGATAAACCGGAACATTATGATCTGGCCAATTCTTATATGATAGGGGACCGACTAACTGATATGGAATTTGCCCGCAACTTTGGTGGGAAAGGAATTTTTATTGATACCCATGCGGAGTTGGGAGCCGATGAGATTGGATCTCATCCCGATGACGTGGAAAAATGCATTGTTCTAAAGACCAGTAGCTGGAAAGATATTTATGAATTTCTAAAACTGGAGGAGCGAACTGCGGAAATAACCCGAAAGACCAATGAAACCGATATTTATATAAAATTAAACCTGGACGGAACAGGCAAGTCTGAAATTTCCACCGGCATCAGCTTTTTTGACCATATGCTGGATCAAATTGCCAGGCATGGGCAAATGGACCTTGTAGTGAATGTAAAAGGAGATCTTGAGGTAGATGAGCACCATACCATTGAAGATACCGCAATAGCGCTGGGAGAGGTATTCAGCAAAGCCCTGGGAAATAAGCTGGGAATTGAACGATACGGTTTTTGCCTGCCTATGGATGATTGCCTCGCACAGGTAGCCCTTGATTTTGGGGGAAGAAACTGGCTGGTATGGGACGCCGAATTTAAGAGAGAAATGATAGGGCAAATGCCCACAGAAATGTTCTATCACTTTTTCAAATCATTTAGTGACGGGGCAAAAGCCAATATTAATATCAAAGCCGAAGGCACCAATGAACATCACAAAATTGAAGCAATTTTCAAGGCCTTTGCAAAATCTATAAAAATGGCGGTAAAAAGGGATGTTGAAAAAATGATCCTTCCTTCTACAAAAGGAATGCTATAGACATAATACATATCCTGAGGTAAACTTAAAAAGTAAAATGACAACCAAAACACATAAATTTTCCCAAACCTCGGCAAAAAGCAGATAAAATGAAAATAGCGATAATAGATTATGGTGCGGGTAATATCATGAGCATCAAATTTGCCATTCAGCGGCTGGGTTACGAGGCAGTATTAACCAGTGATGCCAGTGAAATTAAAAATGCCGATAAGGTAATATTTCCGGGAGTGGGAGAAGCAGGAAGCGCCATGAGAATGCTGCGTTCCACAGGATTAGACCTCCTGATTCCCACTTTAAAACAACCGGTGTTAGGAATTTGCCTTGGAATGCAATTAATGTGTGAATCCTCTGAAGAAGGGAATACAACCGGACTCGGAATTTTTGAAGCGAAAGTGGTGAAATTCAATAATGGGCTGAAAGTCCCCCAAATAGGCTGGAATAAGATCTACGATCTTGAATCTCCTCTTTTTGAAGGGGTAGAGGAAAATGATTATATCTACCTCGTACATAGTTATTACATTCCCGAATGCGACGAAACCATTGCAAAAACCGAATATGGAATTGAATATACTACCGCTATCAAAAAAGACAATTTTTACGGGGTACAATTTCATCCGGAGAAAAGCAGTGATGCAGGGGAGAGAATTTTAAAAAACTTTTTGGATTTATAGAATTACCAAGTAGTAATAAACAAAAGAAAATATGAGAATAATACCTGCCATAGATATTATAGACGGGAAATGTGTAAGGCTCTCAAAAGGAGATTATAACACAAAAAAAATATATAATGAAAATCCCCTGGAAGTGGCAAAGGAATTTGAAGCTCACGGGATCAAGTATTTACACCTTGTAGATCTGGACGGGGCAAAATCACAGCATATAGTCAATCATAAAGTTCTTGAAAAGATCGCTTCTCAAACCGGCTTATCAATTGATTTTGGCGGCGGATTGAAAACTGAAAAGGACCTTGAAATAGCCTTTGAAAGTGGTGCCAAACAAATAACCGGGGGAAGTATTGCGGTGAAAAATAAGGATATGTTCAAATCCTGGCTTAAAAAATACGGGAGTGATAAGATCATCCTGGGAGCCGATGCACAGAATGAAAAGGTAGCTATAAGCGGCTGGCTGGAAGAATCACGGGAAGATCTAATTCCTTTTATTAAAGAGTTCCAAACTGAAGGGGTTAAATACGTGATTTGTACAGATATTTCAAAGGACGGAATGCTGGAAGGCCCTTCTTTTGAGCTTTATAAAAGAATCCTGATGGAAACTGGCGCCGAGGGAAATATTATCAATCTTATAGCTTCGGGAGGGATCTCTACTTTTAATGAACTTCCGGCACTCGCTGAAATGGGATGCGAGGGAACCATTATTGGCAAAGCTATTTATGAGGGAAGGATAAGCCTGAAACAACTGGAATATTATATTTTGAATACCCCACAATCTTCCCGGAATTGAAATTAACTCAAAGGTAGAAGAAAGCAAATAATAAAGAATATGCTTACAAAAAGAATAATTCCCTGCCTGGATATTAAAAATGGGCGTACGGTAAAAGGAGTGAATTTCATTGACCTTAGGGACGCAGGGGATCCTGTAGAACTGGCCGAATTTTATGCAGGAACCGGAGCAGATGAACTGGTCTTCCTGGATATTTCGGCCACAGAGGAGGGCAGGAGGACTCTTGCAGATCTGGTGCTTAGAGTTGCCGAAAAAGTGAACATTCCCTTCACGGTGGGGGGTGGTATTTCCTCGATAGAAGATGTGGATATCCTCCTGCAAAATGGAGCCGACAAGGTTTCGATAAATTCTTCAGCAGTAAAAAATCCGCAGTTGATCAATGATCTGGCGGCCAAGTTTGGAAGCCAGTGTATTACGGTGGCCATCGATGCCAAAGAAATTAACGGGGAGTGGCTTGTTCACCTGGTGGGAGGAAAAGTTCCTACGTCCCTTAATTTGTTTGAATGGGCCAAAGAAGTTGAAAGAAGAGGAGCGGGGGAAATTCTTTTTACCTCTATGAACAATGACGGGACAAAAGAAGGATTTGCAAATGAGGCGTTGGCCCGTCTCTCTACTGAGCTGAATATACCAATAATTGCTTCCGGGGGTGCGGGGAATATGCAGCATTTTTGTGATGCCTTTACGCGGGGAAAAGCTGATGCGGCATTGGCAGCCAGTGTTTTTCATTTTAAAGAAATAGACATCCGGGAGCTCAAGGAAGAACTGGATTCCCGGGGAGTACCTGTGAGAAAGATTAAATAAAATCAGCAAGCCTGCATTTGGGCACAATAAATAAAAATATGGAAATTGATTTCAATAAAAATGGCGACGGCCTTGTACCGGCAATAATCCAGGACAATATTACCAAAAAGGTTTTGATGCTGGGCTATATGAATGAGGAGGCTTTTTTAAAAACGAATGAAACCGGCAAAGTGACTTTTTTCAGCAGAACAAAGAACCGTTTATGGACAAAAGGAGAGGAGAGCGGGAATTTTCTGCATTTGGTAAGTATTCTGAATGATTGTGATAATGATACCTTATTGATAAATGTAAACCCAACGGGGCCCACCTGTCACAAAGGGACTGATACCTGCTGGGGAGAAGAGAATAATTCCGGGTTCGGGTTTCTCTCAAAACTGGAGGGAATCATTGGAGACCGTAAAAAATCAAGTGAAGTATCTCCCGAGTTACGGCAAGGGGATACCAGTTATATTGTTTCCTTATTTGATGCCGGAATTAATAAGATCGCACAAAAAGTGGGGGAAGAAGCAGTAGAAACGGTGATTGAGGCCAAGGATGAAAACAACGAGCTTTTTTTAAGTGAAAGTGCCGATCTTCTTTTTCATTACCTCATTTTGCTTCAGGCAAAAGGTTTCACTCTTAAAGATATTGAAAGGGTGCTGCAGGCAAGACATTAAAAAGGAGGTTGTTTCAAATTCTTCTGAAACAACCTCTTATCTTATTTATAATTATTTGCGGCATAGGTAGCAACATCCTGGTCGTTTTCCACACTGCTGCCTGAAACTCCAATTGCTCCAATAACCTCCCCGCTACTGTCCTTAATCAATACACCGCCGGGAAAAGTAATCAATCCCATATTGGAATGTTCTATATTGAACAAAGCCTCTCCCGGTTGAGAAAGCTTACCAAGTTCGCCCGTTTCCATATTGAAAAACCTCGCGGTCTTGGCCTTTTTAATAGCAATATCAATTGATCCCAGCCAGGCATTGTCCATTCTTGTAAAGGCCGTTAAATTCGCGCCTGCATCTACTACGGCAATATTCATTTTTAATCCTAATTCACTGGATTTGGTAAGGGCTGCCTCAATGGCGTTTTGGGCCTGCTTCAAAGTAATATTCATAGCATTTATATTTTTTCAGGAAAGCTACAAAATACCTTTAATCACCGGGAAAGGTTTAAGAGGATTATAACAGAATGCTGCCTAGTTGTGATCCCATTTCCCCAATTTTCCCTGTTGGAAGTCCTGATATGCCTGGTCTATTTCCTCCATAGTATTCATTACGAAGGGGCCTCGTGCAACAACGGGTTCATTAAAAGGTTTTGCATGACCAAGAAGCAAAGTACTGTCTGCCAAAGCAATTATTTCCAAAGCTTCTTCATTATTTTCAAATTCTACCAGATGAAGTGATTTTCCAGAAGTACCGTTGACCAGGAGTTCCCCTTTGATCACATAAAAAAAGATGTTATGGTCAAGCGGAATTTTTAATTCCAGTTTCCCTGTGTCCTTGAAATTAATTGTTGAAAGATTGATTTCGGTAAGGGTTTCGAAGGCACCCATGGTCCCGGACAGTTCTCCTGAAATAACACGTGCGGTTACCTTACCTTCATCAAAGGTTATGGTTGGAATGTGGTCCTGTTGAAGACCTTTATATTTTGGTGCAGTCATTTTTAACCTGGCGGGAAGATTCAGCCATAGTTGGAGGATCTCCAGGTCGCCACCAAATTTTTTAAAATCATCTGAAGAAATTTCAGCGTGCATGAGTCCGCTTCCGGCGGTCATCCATTGCACGCCACCGCTGTATATTACACTTTCATTCCCGCCGGAATCTTTATGTGAAATATCCCCATCAAGAATAAATGTCACCGTTTCCATTCCGCGATGCGGATGCGGGCCAAAGGGTAGGCCGTTATTGTTGGGGCCATAGGTTTGAGGCCCGTGATGATTAAGGAAAAGAAAGGGGTCTATCATTTGCAAATCCCGTGTGGGCATAGGGGAGTAGGTTACAAGATCGGCTATTGGGCGGTATTCCGCTTTATGAATGTTTTTAATGGTTCGCATCTAATGGCAGTTTTCTTTACAAGGTAAAAAATATTAAAATGTTTTCAAGGCCTTAGGCCAGAGAAAAAGCTTTTAATATTAATTAAAAAACTACTCTAAAAAATAGATCCAGAGAGGCAAAAATTATTTTTCAGCATCCAGATTTTCAATTGGTTTTTTAGCTAATTTTAATAGGGTGCGAATGAATTAAAACAGATCTTAAAATTAATGAACAACAAAAGCATTTTGGTTTAAATGGTTAAGGCCCAACATTTTTACGAAAGTTATTTTCACAGGTTAAAGCTATGGATAACTACCTTTTTTTTATTTGTATGTTCCGCGGGGTTTTCCCAAAACAGTCAATTGGATGTAGGCTTAAGATTTCAGAAAACTGTTAATCTTTATTATGAAAACGGTTTTACAGTTCAATATACCAATAGTCACTTACTCTCTCAACGATTATATTTTGGAGTATCCTATGTAACCAGCAGGCTGGGAAGTGCTATGGGAACAAATGCTATAAAACAGGACAACATTTTTATTTCAACCACCTATATGTTTAGACCGGCAAGAAGCCTTAAGCCGTTTATAAGATTAAATACCGGCTACTTTTTTGCAGATTATGAAGAACCGATTTTTGATGTTTTACCAAATTCATCTTTTTTACTTTCCCCCGAAGCCGGCCTCGCCCTTAGTTTTAATAATCCCCTGAAACTAAATTTATCCCTGGGTTATAACCTTATAACAGGGGACGGTGTTGATGGAGCCGGAACATTATTTCCGGTATTTATACAAACCGGAGTAACCTGGAACTTATTCTCAAATAATAAAGATGATGAAAAAGGTCTTTAGCTGTATTTTGATCTTAATAGTAATAACAGGTTGTTCCAAAGATCCTGATATTACCAATGATATGTTGGACGGGGATTTAATATTTGATCCTTCGCTATACAATCCTCAGGATTTTCTGGTTTCTTATGCCATTCCCAATCCTACCCCAGAACAGGCTCTTATGCCGGTAATTATTACAAGTCACGGCTATACAGCGACAACCTTCGAGTGGAATGAATTTGTGCAATTTGCAGATTCCAAAGATGTCCTGGTGTCACAAGTATTATTGAACGGCCATGGCAGGTCTTATAATGATTTTCAAAATTCAACCTGGCGAGATTGGCAACGTTCCCTGATTGATGAATATGAGCGGTTGGTTCAACAAGGCTATCAAAATATTCATTTTCTGGGATCTTCTACGAGTGGTGCACTTCTGATGGAATTGATTGCAGCCGGTTATTTTAAAGACCGGGTGACACCCGGGCAATTTTTATTGGTAGACCCCATAGTAATTCCCTCCAATAAAAGCTTGTCCTTAATCCATGTTTTTGGACCTATGATGGGGTTTTTGGAGGAAGATCAAACCGCAGAAGAGGACAAAGTTTATTACCATTTCAGGCCGCAGGAAACCCTTCGAGAACTACAGAATTTACTTAACAAGGTTCGCAAGGAACTGGAAAAAGGAGTGGTATTGCCCCAGGGCAGTTCCCTGAAGGTTTATAAATCTATTCAAGACCCTACAGCAGATCCTGTAAGCGCAGTTCTTATTTACAAAGGATTAAAATTGGCTGATGGCAGGCCTGTAGACGTGGAAATGGTTGAATCTGGATTACATGTATTTACACGTCTTGAATTGAGAGACCCTACGAATACGGATAGGTTAAATCAATTGGCGGCATTCAATGATATTATATCACGGGTTTTAAATAATTGATAATTTGTTAGTCCTTATTCCTTACAAAGATTAGTTTAAAACGCCCCCTTTGGTTATCTCGTGATTCAATTTCAAATTTATTAATGGCATTGATCATAGGTGTGAGTTTTTGGAAACCATAATTCCTCGAATCAAAATTGGGCTGTTTTTTTTGAAGCAAGCTTCCCACATCTCCCAGGAAAGCCCAGCCATCTTCATCGGCCACATCAGAAATTGTGCTGGCTATTAATTTTATAACTTTAGGAGTGATCTTATCAAATTCATCCTTTTTAGAAGATTTGCCTTTAGAAGTTTCCATTTCTGTCTCCCGGGTCCCGGCTTTCAGGATCTCTATATAAATGAACCTGTCGCAGGCAACAATAAAGGGTTCAGGGGTTTTCTTTTCTCCAATTCCAATTACATTTTTTCCCGCTTCCCGCAATCGGGTTGCCAGTCTTGTAAAGTCACTATCACTGGAAACAAGGCAAAAACCATCTACCCTGTCTGAATACAAAATATCCATGGCATCAATGATCATTGCAGAATCTGTAGCGTTTTTACCCTGGGTATATCCATATTGCTGAATAGGATTTATAGCATTCTCCAGCAATACAGCCTTCCATTTTGCAAGATGAGGTTTGGTCCAGTCGCCATAGATGCGTTTAATTGTTGGATTGCCATATTTGGCGATCTCTTCCATCATTTCTTTTATATAAGCTGATGGGATGTTATCTCCATCTATAAGCACAGCCAGTTTATTTTCCATAGGAATTCAATAATTTTTTTAAAGGTAAATTTTTTTAATGATAAAAGGCGGCAATTTTGCCGCCTTTGGATTAATGCAGGGTATTAACCCGGTATTAGTTATATCGGAATAAGGCATTCATTTTTGAGGTTTTCTCTGGCATATTTTCTGTGTCTACCAGGAATACAGAGCCACCCTGTTCAATAACCTTTTTCGCGGCAAGATTCATCAGGGAAGTATTATCCTCGGTTTTGTTATCCTGAATTTCAACAGCCATATTCTCTTCATCAAACTTCCCGAAAATATCTTCGCGTTCCTGAAGAAACAGGGTGTCAACTTTTCCTTCATATATGGAAGGAAGAATATCTGTTACCTTAACAGAGGTTTTATCCCTGGATAATTCCCTGAACTGTTTTGTTTTTTCAGTGCGGTCTTTTTCCAGATGAGGTTGAATAAGTTTCATGGCCTTGGCGTGCAATTCCTGCATGTTTTTGTTATCTGCAGGATTTCCCGGTACGCTCTCAGGATAAAGATGATTAAATGTGTTTGCCTCTTTATAAATTGGAAATAAAGAATCTTCACAAGACACCACCAATGGAACAGTTTCATCGTGGATGATCTTGTCTATTCCCTGGTCTACAGCCCTGAAAAATCTAAAAATTTCATCTTTTCTCTCCCTGTCTGCCCCGGCGTGTCCATGCATATTAGTTTGACCGCCACCGGCTCCCTGGGAATTGAATTGCAGGGATTTTTCCTCAAAATCAAAACCTACTCTTTCTTCCAATCTGGAAGGAGTAATATCGTCAACATCAACTTTTATTATACTGTAATTGGTCGCTTCATAAAGTGCTACATGTTTAAGCTGGATTTCAAGAATATAAAATCTGCCTTTTCCATTAAACATAGGCACCAGGGGAGTGAGATAAAATTCTTTTCCTATATATTCAAATTCTTCAAAATTTAATGGGAAGGTGTAGTATTCAAACACATTTTCAGATACGAACAAAGCAAATCCATCTGACTGGTGACGCCAGAAATCACTATTATCTATTAACTTTAAGACAGGCCCGGCCATATTTTCAATTTTATCCTTTGACACTCCTTTCTCCTCCAACCTGGTTTTAACTTCTTTCCACTTTGATTTAAGGTGTCTTTGGTTTTTGCCTTCCAAAACATCTTTCCCACCTCTTTGAGTTGGAATATATATTGAAACGCAAACATCATTGTTAAATAATGCTAAACTGGTAAAATCCTCTTTACTTATTATTGACATAATAAAATACTTTTAAGTAAAAAAACGCATTGGGAATCAATAGATTACACGGCGGTTTTCACTGGTTTATAATAATGAAAAGATAAGCCGATTTCGTATAAAATCAAAGAGAGACAGGGTTGAAGACTGCTAAATGTTTCCTAATAAGTGTTACAAAAACCTCTATAAAGTTTTGATTCAGTTAATAGATCTATTTCTTGAAGATGAAATAAACTGCCAGGACAAGGCAAATGAAACCTGCAAAGTGATTCCATTTAAATGTTTCATTCTTAAACACCAGCAGGGTAAATAAGGTAAAAATGACGAGAGTAATTACTTCCTGTAAAACCTTAAGTTGAATTAATGAAAAAGGCCCTCCATACTCCCTGAAGCCAATCCTGTTTGCCGGCACCTGGAATATATATTCAAAAAATGCAATTCCCCAACTTATCATTATAATAGCGAAGATCCCTAATTTTTGGAAGCCCTTCATCTCACCAAATTTGAGATGGCCGTACCAGGCGAGTGTCATAAAAATATTGGAAAAAATCAATAAGCCAATAGTTAACAATCCTTTCATAAGCTATTTAAATATGAATTTTAAACCATTTCATCATCTGGCTCCACGTGAATTAGAACATCTGCAATCTCGGGGAGTTCGTTTAGAAGTCGGTCTTTTACCTCGTGCGCAATATCATGGCCTTTTTTAACACTAATTTCTGCGTCCACTGCTATATGAAGATCTACTATGAATGCCATCCCCATTTTACGCACATAACATTTTTCAGTATCCACAACTCCCTCAACGGTCATGGAGATCTCCCTGATGTTTTCAATCATATCATCATGCATATGTTCATCCATCACCTCGCCCAGAGCGGGCCTTAAAATAAGATAAGCGTTGTAAAGGATAAAACCCGATGCAAAAAGTGCCGCCCAATCATCGGCAGTTTCATAACCGTCTCCCATAAAAATAGCAATAGAAATGCCTATAAAAGCCATTAGGGAAGTAATGGCATCACTTCTGTGATGCCAGGCATCTGCTTTTAAGGAAGTGCTCTTGGTTTCTTCTCCTTTCTTAGAAACAAACCGGTAAAAAATTTCCTTTATTATAACTATTACTGCCAGAACAATAAGGGTGTATGATTCGGGTACGCGGTGAGGGGTTTTAATATGTTCAATACTTTCATAAGCAATAACCGTGGCCGAAATTACAAGGAATCCCACTACAGCAAAGGTAATAAGCGGTTCTACCTTCCCATGACCGTAGGGATGGTTCTCATCGGGCGGTTTGGTGGAATATTTTAAACCTATAAGTACAAGGACCGAGGAAAATACATCGGTAGTAGATTCAATAGCATCGGCAATAAGGGCATAGGAATTTCCAAAAACCCCGGTTATTCCTTTAGCAATAGCTAATAGTGCATTTCCTATAATGCTCAACCATGAGGTGTTGATAGCCTTCTGAACGTTGGAATTCATTAAAACGTTTAATATTATGCAATAAAGTTAAGCGGCACGAAACAATTTACAACCTGAATGCGGAAAATATTATTTTCACTTGAAACATTAATAGACCTTATGTAAAATATACCTTAACACAAATCCAACCAATAAGATGCTAATACCAGAAATTATAACCAGGAGGTCCAGGGAAAATGCCATTGTTAAGCAACCCGTCAAACCAAGGAGGGGGATAGCTTGCCCGTACCGCCGATCCTTAATGGGTTGGTTTAACGCTGCAATATTGGTAATGCTGTAATATAAAAGTATCGTAAAGGCAGCAGCGCTAAGTATTATTTCAAATTTCCCAAATAAGGTAAGCAGTGTTATTAAAGTCCCCGTAATTAGTATTCCAATGTGAGGTACCAGATTCTTATTATGAACACGTTGAAAAACAGGAAAAAGGTCTTTTCTCCTTCCCATGGCAAGCATCATCCTGCTTATTCCAAGGATTTGACTTAAAAGTACACCCAACATGGCAGTTGACGCGCCAATGGTGATAATAATTTTTATTTCGGTATTTGCCAGGGCATTCGCAACCATTTGTAAAGGAGAAGTGCTGTTGGCCATAGCTTCTGTACCAATTACACCTATGGCAGTAAAGGAAACGAGGGCATACAAAATTATTGCGGTTATAATAGTAATTATAACTGCCTTTGGGATGGTACTTTTGGGGTCTTTGACCTCTTCAGCTAAAGTTGCAATCCTGGCGTACCCGGTAAAAGCAAAAAATAACAGGGCAGTTGCTTCAGCAATACCTGAAAGCCCAAAGGGCGCAAAAGGTTTAAAATTTGAACTGTCTATTTCGGGCAACCCCTGAATAACTAAATATACCAGGGAAAGAACTGTAATGCTTACAATTCCCAGATTTAAATATCCGGTTTTCTTTATTCCGAAGAAATTTGCAATTGTGAGAATTATAATTGCTGCCAAAGAATATAAGAGGGGTGATCCTATGGGCACCAGCTGATAAAAATAACTTCCAAACCCAATAGCTACGACACTACCTGCGGAAAGTTTACTAATAAGGAACATCCAACCTGCAGAAAAACCCAGGCCAGGATTTAGTAACCTGTAGCCATATTCATATGTACCACCAGATTGCGGATATACGGCTGCAAGTTGCGCTGAACTTAATGCATTGAAAGCAGCAACAATCCCCGCCAGGAGAAGACTTACCAGGAATGCCGGGCCGGAAATTCCTGCCGCCACGCCGGTAACCACAAAGATCCCAGCTCCAATAATTGCTCCCAGCCCTATTCCAACTGCATCTTTTAAGCCGAGTGCCCTCTCAAGTTCAGCATAGCTTTTTTTCTCCATTTTTCACTTGTAATTTACCACCAAACTACAAAAAAACGTTCAAAATAATTGTTTCCAGATCTCATCCAAATAAGCGGCGATCGTTTTTTTTGAAGCAATTCCATAATTTGGAAATGTATTTCTATATATGTCACCCACTCTTCATTTGCGGAAGGATCTATGGGCCAATCCTGTTTTGGCGGAGAATGAAACAACTTATCTCCATATTCAAAATTGGTGAAATCTCCAATTCTTATCCAATATCCCGCAAAGCAGGAGGTATTTATTTCCCTTGTATCAGGCTGTTTTATTCCTTTAGGCAGGAATAAAGTGGCTTTAAAACAAACCTGTTGTTCAATTTCGTTTACTGGAAGGTTATAATTATTCAAAATTTGGAGTGTTTCCTTCTCATAAAGAAGAGGTAGCTGCTGTTCCTCTAATCTGGAGATCTTCTGGAGCAAAGAATCTTTCCTATTTGGCCCAATCCACCTCGCAGCCGGATCTTTAAAAGAAGGATCATAAAGGTAGAACTTGTAAACCAATTCAATATGGTAAGGAGTGCTTGTTTTGCGATCTTTAATAAGAAAATCAATTTCTCCCAGGGTTATCTTGCCTTTAAATATTTGCAGATTTTTTACAATGACTTCATATTTTTCAGAATGTTGGAGCAAATGGTCAAAAAAGAATTCCATGCGTTTTCCCAGTACAAAATTCGAGTTCAGTTCAGGAATTTCATAGGTAGGGGAGAAGTCATCGGTTTCCTTAATTTGGGGGAACTCAAATTGTGTAAGACCAAAAAGTGGAGTTTTGTTCCAAAGGGGAGGAGTTTTCACAAAACCCCAAAACTGCTCTTTAATCCTGTTGTTCATAACACAATATAAATACGAAGTAAGTTAGTATGGAGAGCCTGCATTTATTTCTTCATGGAAGATTTGAATAACGGAAGACCCAAAACTTTGAACTTAAAAATTTACCTGTGCCTGCAAACGCAGCAAGCTTCCTTCCTGCAAATTATCTCTTATTATGAAATCTTCATATCTTCTTGATGAGATAGTGTACATTGCTACAAGCTCAAAGGCTTTAACGGGTTGCCATTCAACCCCTATTTCCAATTCCTTTACCTCATAACTTCTTGCATCCCGCTCAAATTTCTTACCTCCGTTATAATAATGGTATCGGGTAAAGGGAAAAAGAACCTGGTTTCCAATGTGTGTTTTATAGGTTAAAGTGGCATATCCTCCATGCAGGGGCGTGACTTCAATGCTGTTGGTTTCCTTATTAAATTCGGGGCCTTTACCTATATTATATTCAGCCTGGATTCCAAATGGTTGTGGATATAATATAAAACTCGCCGCAACGCGTTGGTCCAGGTAATTAAGATCATTATTTACCATAGTGCCATTGCTTACATTTCCTGTGGGCATTTGATATTGGCCCGTATATGCCTGTATCCCGGGTTCAATAATTTGAGAACCCAGAAGGAAAGGATAGGAGAGACGCCCTACTACATGCAGCTTATTATTGAGTTCCGGCGAATTCCCGGTTTGACCGTTAAATACTCCAAAACCAAATACCCCATAATCCCCGGAACCCTTTAAGCCCAATTTATTTAACATAGAAAACCTTTCCTGAATTAAGGTGGGGGTCCAGTAAAAAAACACTCCCAGTTCCCGTTCATTTCTAATAGAACTGTTCAAGGCATCATTCCTATCCAGCGGAATTCTGTTCTGGCTGGATTGCATATTCTCAAAACCATAAGGGACCTTGCTTTGACCAAACCTGAACCTGTATTCACCATTTTTATCAAGGCTTACATCAAAATAAGCATCACGTAATTGCCCCAGGTGCTGTCCACCCGAACTTGCAAAATCCGGTTGAATATAAAAGGATACATAATCTCCCAGATTTCCTGAAAATTTTAACCTTACCCTGCGCAAAGAAAAACCATTACCATCTCCCCAACTACCGTCACACTGCTCACAGGTTAATTGCGGATTGGTTTCCAAAAGCCTGTTGTATCTGGCCTGAACATACCCGCCCACTGAAATTGTCTCAAACCATTTGAGATTTGTTTTAGGAGGAACAAGAGTATCCTCCTGTGCTAAAGCCGGTAATGAAAAAAGTATAAAGGTGAATGCAACGAAAACTTTTTTAATGATCATTAAATGATATTTGACTTAACAATAAGCTTAAAATTTCGGCGCAAAATAATGCAGAATAAATGTAGGAAACATAAGATTAATCTAAGGTTATTGTTTTCTTAACTATTTAGAAACATTCATTTTGAGATATGCTTAAGATTTATCGTCTTCTTTATCTGTGCTTAAAAGATAACCAAAGGGTTTTAAGGAAGGCACGTGGTTAAAAATTATATTTAAAATACCCAAAACAGGAATGGCGAGGATCATTCCTAAAATCCCCCATACCATATTTCCTAAAATGATGGCCAGGATCACTAAAAATGGGTGAAGATTCACTTTATCTCCTACTACATAAGGCTCAAGAATATAACTTTCAATAAACTGCACAACCACAAATGTGATAATTATACCAATTAAAACTCCTATCTCCCCGGTAGTGAGATAACCAAAAACCAGGGCGAGGCCAAAGGCTATAATATTTCCAATGAAAGGAATTAAGGAAAGAAAAGCGCCAATAAATGAGATTAGTATAAAATTATCAACCCCCGAAGCCCCCAGGCCAATGCTGTAAAGAACTGTAAGTAATATTATAAGAAAGGATTTCCCTACCAGGTATTGTTGCACCAGGGTTGCGGTATTATCGATAATTGCATTTGTCTCTTTTTGCTTCTCATTGGGCGCGAGTTTCAGAAAGAATTTCTTAAACTTCTTACGGTAATTCAGGAGGAAAAAAATATAAATAAAAACCAGGAGATAGTTACTTAAAAAACTGAGTACAGCTGTCATAAAACCAAAAGCTTTCTGGCCGGCACTGCTACTTCCCCCCATAGCGGTAAGGTCATTCTCCTCTTTATAAGTTTCAAAATCTTCTTTAGTTAATGCTGTATGATCATAAATAAAACTTTCTGCCTGCTCTATCTTTGGACTCATTTTTTCCTTTATGAGATCCCAGTCATTCACAAAGTTTTTGATTTGAAATGATAAGAGCGCAAAGACCCCAAGGGAAATTATAAAAAGGATTAAAGTGCTGGCAAGGGAAGAAAATCCGCGGTTCAAAAAGGAACGTTCCAGTTTATTTGAAAAGGGGATCATAAGTAAAGCCAGTACGATAGCCATCACCAGAGGGGCTAAAAATCCCCTCGCCTCCACAAGGCCGAGAAATAAAAAGTAGGAACCTACAATGAACATTGTTCCTATAATGAGGATCTTTTTTCCTTTAGTAATTTTCTCCATAAACATGTTTGTATTAACACCCTTAACCATATTTACAAATGATTTTCAGGGTTTATTCATATGAAGGTAAAAATATATGTAAGCTCACATTTTATTTTTTGATAGATTTAACGAAGTTTCGTCTTGCTCACACTTGAAATAGAGAGAATTTAAACAACGCTCTTAAAATTTTTAACGTTTTTAAATTTTATTTTCCTGTTATTAACATTTCTTTAGGATAATGGAAGTTTTGGAGTATTTTTACTATAAATTCCCTTAACCGATGACAAACAGAAGCACTTCTCATTATAACTTAATTTTTTTTGATTCTTTTGTTATTGCAGAAGCACATGAAAATTCGGTGGTTACACCCGAAGTTGTAAATGAAAACCTGAAACTGGTTTTTGATCATTTCAATGGAAAGGAATTTACCCTTATTTCGCACCGTAAATATAATTACAGTCTGGACCTGAATGTTTATACCCTAAAACTTATTAAAAAACTTCGGGGAATTGCAATAGTTTCTACAGATTCCGGAATGAAAGAAAAAGCTGCCCTTGAGCAACTTGCTTTTCACGGTTCCTTTGCTTTTTTTGAAAATCTTGAAGATGCTAAAAGATGGGCGGGGAGTATGGTCACATCTAAAGCCTAATCTTTTTTATAACCGCCAGCTTCTCCAGGAAGTACTTCAGTTTATTTTATTAATTCATGCAATCTTCCTTTCCATAAATAAATGGAAAGAGCCCTTTGGTATCCCTAAAAAAAATATAGGATTTATTTAACAGCGCCAAATTTCTAGTCTGCTTTTTATTTGAGATTTTTATAAGAACCACGAAAATTTTATAAAAAATGAAAGATGAAAAGAAAAAAAGCGGGACAAATAATGATAAATTAAAAGATCTCGAAAAGAACCGAAAGGATGGCAAAGATGAATTTTTAACTACCAATCAAGGAGTTAAAATTAATGATAATCAAAATACTTTATCTGCAGGGGAAAGAGGACCATCACTCCTTGAAGACTTTATTTTCAGGGAAAAAATGACCCATTTTGACCATGAGCGTATTCCTGAAAGGATTGTGCATCCCCGTGGATCCGGAGCACATGGATACTTGGAGGTATATGAGTCTATGAGAGATGTTACCAAAGCCGGATTTCTCCAGGATCCCGGTAAAAAAACCCCCGTATTTGCCAGGTTTTCTACCGTTGTGGGATTCCGGGGTTCATCTGATGTTGTAAGGGATGTAAGAGGTTTTGCAGTAAAATTCTATACCGAAGAAGGAAACTATGATCTTGTAGGGAATAATATGCCTGTGTTTTTTATTCAGGACGCAATGAAGTTCCCGGATCTGGTACATTCAATTAAACCTGAACAGGACAATGAAATGCCCCAGGCATCTGCGGCACATGATACCTTTTGGGATTTTGCCTCCCTAATGCCTGAATCTATGCATACGTTGTTATGGGTTACATCAGACAGGGCTATCCCCAGAAGTTTAAGAATGATGGAAGGCTTTGGAGTGCATACTTTTAGATTTATAAATGAGGAGGGTAAGTCAACCTTTGTAAAATTTCATTGGAAACCTAAATTGGGAGTTCACGGTTTATTGTGGGATGAGGCTCAAAAAATTTCCGGAAAGAACCCCGATTTCCACAGGCAGGATCTATGGGAGGCCATAGAAAATGGGAATTATCCTGAATGGGAACTAGGGGTTCAATTGATCCCTGAAGAAGATGAACATAAATACGAGTTTGACATTTTAGATCCTACCAAATTGATACCCGAAGAACTTGTGCCAGTGCAACTTATTGGAAAAATGGTACTTAACCGTAATCCCGATAATTTCTTTGCAGAAACTGAACAGGTAGCATTTCATCCGGGTCATGTGGTGCCGGGAATAGATTTTTCAAATGATCCCCTATTACAAGGCCGGTTATTTTCCTATACTGACACACAACTTATAAGACTGGGAGGTCCTAATTTTCATGAAATTCCAATAAACAGACCTATTGCCAAATCTCATAATAATCAGCGTGGCGGGCATATGCGACAGGAAATTAATGTGGGTAAAACAAATTATCATCCAAATTCATTGGGTGGGGGATGTCCCTTCCAGGCAAAAATGAAAGAAGGTGGCTTTGTATCTCATCATGAGAAAATTGATGCCAATAAGATCAGGACCCGAAGCCAAAGCTTTTTAGATTTCTTTAGTCAGGCTACCTTATTCTATAACAGCCAGACAGAAGTGGAGAAAAAACATATTGTAGATGCCTTTAGTTTTGAACTTGGAAAAGTGAAAATGGTAGAAATAAGGGAGCGTATGGTTGGACTCTTAACCCAGGTAGACCAGGATCTCGCAAAACAAGTCGCCGAAAATCTTGGAGTTGAATATCCACGGGAACCAGAAAAACCAATAAATAAAGGAATACCGGCAGATGCGGGACCGGAGGAATTTGAACCAAAACATGTAGAACAAACTATAAAATCTTCCCTTCCTTTAAGCATGCTTAATAACCTGGTGGAATTTGTCGCCTCCAGGACGGTAGCCTTTTTATGTGCAGATGAGGTAGAGGATGATTCGCTAAACTCTATGAAAAAGGCACTGGAAAAAGAAGGGGCTACGGTTAAAATAGTAGCGCCCAAAACAGGAATGCTTAAAACCAGTGGAGGGGAGAATGTAAAAATTGATGACAGTTTTTTAACCACTACTTCTGTGGTTTTTGACGCAGTTTATGTACCTGGTGGGGATCAAAGCATTTCCAAACTTAAAAATGATGGCGACGCCATTCATTTCCTTAACGAGGCATACAAACACTGTAAACCTATTGGTGCTGCCGAAAATGGTGCACTACTGGAGAGCACCTATTTTTACAATAGATTACCCAAGGATCAATTCTCTAAAAAAGGAGTTATTCTTAACGGAGATAAAGAAAGCTTGCCGAAAGATTTCATTTCTGCCATTAAGAAACATAGATTCTGGAACAGGGAAAAGGCGGAAAATATTCCGGCCTGATATTTATCTTAATTATGGATTGAAGATCCGGGTTTCAAAAGAACCCGGATCTTTTTTTAATTCTTTTTACCAAAAAGGCGCTTAAAAAAGCCTTTCTTTTTTTTGCCGCCGGTTTGGTTTTTTCTTCTTTCCTTGTCAGGATTGGTTAACAATCTTTCAAGGAAACCGTCCCTTTCTTCCGGTTCACAATCCATCATTTCTGCAACGCTGGCCCATGTGGGTGGGAAACGGGCCTTTGTGATCTCATTGTATTTTTCATCCTCATTCAGGCTTTTTAAGAATAAAGCAAAAATGGGAAGGGCCGAATTTGCTCCCTGTCCAATAGATGTACTTCTAAAACCAATTCGATGGTCATCTGTTCCTACCCAGGTGACAGTTAGCAGTTTCGGTGTGATCCCAACAAACCAGCCATCTTTATTGGCCTGGGTAGTACCTGTTTTGCCGGCAATATCGTTTTGCAGGCCGTATACACTCCTTAACCTTACAGCGGTTCCCTCATTCACCGTTGCTTTCATCATTTCAATCATGATCTGCCGGTTTGTTTCGGTAAAAGCCCTGTTGGCAGCAACCTTGGGTTTAAATTCGGCAAGAAGATTTCCTTCGCCGTCTTCAATTCTGGAGATATAATAAGGGGTGCTTGGTTTTCCATCATTTGCATAACTGGTAAAAGCCCTTGCCACCTCTCTTAAACTTAGCTCGGCAGTCCCAAGGGCTATAGAAGGAACCCGTGGAAGATCTGAGGTTATTCCCATCTTTTTGGCCTGATTTACAACATTGCCAATTCCGGTTTCCATAAGGACCTTCACCGCAATGGTGTTCATCGACTGACTCAATGCCGTGGTAAGGTTATAATTCATGTAAGGATCCTCTTCCGGTGCTCCGGAATTTGAAGGGGTCCACCCACCTTCATACGTTACTTCATTTGCAGAGAAATAGGAGCAGGGGCCTATACCATTTTCCAGGGCAGCTGTATAAACAATAGGCTTGAAGGTAGAACCCACCTGCCTTTTGCTCTGGCTTACGTGGTCAAATTTAAAATGTTCAAAATCTACTCCTCCTACCCAGGTTTTAACCGCCCCTGTTTCAGGTTCCACCGCCAAAAATCCCGCATTAAGAAATTTTATATAATGTATAATACTGTCCAGCGTACTGGCTTTTATCAGCTTTTCTTTTCCGTAGTCAAAGAGTTTCATTTCCCGGGTATCCTTTCCAAGCTCGGCCAGTATATCGTCGTCGCTTAAGCCATTGGCTTTTAGTTTCTGAAATTGATCTGTGCGCCTGGCAGCGTCAAGAATAATATCTTTGTTTTTAAGCCAGGGCCCATTTTTGCCATAAGATTTTTCATGAGTTTGTTGCAGTACTTCGAGATGGGTGCGTGTGGCATTTTCGGCCAGTTCCTGCATATGGTAATCTATAGTGGTGTGTACAATTAAACCATCACGGTATATATTGAATTTTTCACCATTTTTATTTGGCAAGGTATCAAGGATGGAAATAAGATCTTTTCTTAATTGTTCCCGGAAATAGGGGGCAAGCCCCTGATCATGACTGTAAAATTGATAATCCAGGACGAGATCTTTTTGTTTTGCCTCTTCCATTTGAACATCTGTAATGTACCCGTACTTATTCATTTGAAAGAGAACCACGTCCCTGCGCAACCTGCTTCTTTCAGGAAATATTCGCGGATTGAAATAATGGGAGGCTTTAAGCATTCCCACTAATACGGCAGATTCCTCCAGCGTAAGATTGCTGGTACGTTTATCAAAAAACTTTGCCGCGGCACTTTCAATTCCGTAAGTGTTATCGCTAAAAGGAACGGTATTCAAATAAAGAGTTAAGATCTCCTTCTTACCGTGGATCCTTTCAAGACGTTTCGCAATAATTGCTTCCTGAATTTTATTCACAACAATACCAAAAGGCCCGTAATTTTTACGCCCATACAGGTTTTTCGCAAGTTGTAAGGTAATGGTACTTCCCCCGCCGGAAGATTTATCCTGGAGCAGAAGAGTTTTAAAGAATACCCTCAATAAACTTTTTCCATCAATACCACTATGATCATAAAATCTAACATCTTCAGTGGCTATTAAACCTTCTATAAGATGTTGGGGTAATTGTTCATATTTTATAGGTTGCCTGTCAAAAACATAATATTTTCCTATAAGTTCACCTTCGGCAGAGAGAACCTGTGTAGCTTCACTTTGTTTGAGCTGTGATAATTCCTGGGTATCTGGCATCTTTCCAAAAACACCAAAATAAATACTGAAGTAAAATAACAGTAATATAATGATAAGAGAAGAAAAAATTCCTATTGCAATTTTTGCAGGTTTAGGTAAGTTCTTTATTCGTTCAAGCATAGTTAAGTATCAACCTACAAATAAACGAATACTAATAAAATATTATTTCCCTGTTTAGGTTTATTTTATGAAATTAAAAGGACTATGCAATAGGGAAGAAACAAAATAGCCGTTACTTCAGGTAGCAACGGCTATTGATCTAAAAATGAATACATACATTAATTTTTTGGGGTTATTGCAGCTGAGTATTCTAATCTTTTTTCGGGTTCTAAAAGCAGTACCGTCTTCTATCATACCACTCGCCTCTGGCTGTCTGCCTGATGTTCAGGAAATTTTTACGGGTGATACTACTGCCATCATTCGCTAATGTTGTCTCTAAAGTTCTCATAATGTAATATTTAAAAATTGAATCGTTAATCGTAACGTCTTTTACCGGACCAGGTAATTCTGGTAGATCCTTTAAGGTTTAAAAAATTCCTTTTGTCGTGGATGTGTTGTGAAGTGTTCATGGTTGTAAGTTTTAATTATTATTTTAGATCGTAACGTCTTCTGTTATACCAGGTTCCTCTGGTACTTTCTTTAAGATTCAGGAAATTCCTTCTGTTCATTAAGTTTCCTTCTTTAATTCCGGTGAAATTCTGTAAAGTTGTCATGATTAAAAGTTTATAGTTATATCTAATAGACTTCAATTGATTAGAAATGTTACAGTACTATGTATAAAATAGTAGTATTTAACAGATCTTTAACTAATTAAATAGGATTGGGTGGAATGGTGGCTATGTAAAGCCTAAGTAAAACAGCCGGATTAAGCCACATAACTCTTGGTTAATTAATTCCAGTTTCTTTTTAGATTTAGGGTGTACATTTGCTTTAAACAACATCTGCATGAAAATACTGGTTGTAGAAGATGAGCAGGACATGCTGGACAATATCCGGCAGGCGCTGCTCCGGGAGCATCATATAGTTGAAACAGCACCGGGGTTTCTCGCGGCCCTGGAGAAAATAGGGCTTTATGAGTATGATCTTATTTTACTTGATATAACCTTACCCGATGGAAATGGCCTGGATCTCCTTAATGAACTCAAAGAAAACGGAAAAAATCCGGGAGTAATAATCCTTTCAGCAAGGGACTCCCTGGATGACAAGTTGAGCGGATTAAACTTAGGGGCCGATGATTATTTACCCAAACCCTTTCATTTTTCTGAATTATTTGCCAGGATCCACGCAATTTTCAGAAGAAACAATTTCAATGGTAATAACCAGCTAACATTTGGAAACATTTCCCTTGATACCACAAGCCGGTCAGTTAAGATCAAAAATGAAGAGGTGGTGCTCAACCGGAAGGAATATGATATCTTAACCTATCTAATAATTAATAAGGACAGGCTGGTACGCAAATCGGGTTTAGCCGAACATGTTTGGGGAGATCATATTGACCAATCCAATGATTTTGATTTTATATATTCTCAAATTAAGAATCTAAGAAAGAAACTTACACAGCATAAGGCCAATGTTAGTATTTCATCAATTTATGGAATGGGCTACAAGATGATCATTAAATGAAATTATTAAATCTCACTACTTTATACCTGGCAGGACTTTTATTCCTGTTACTCACCTTGTGGGCAGTGATCTTTTATTTTCAAATGCTAGATGAGATCTATGACAGTCTGGATGATGGCCTTGAGAATCAAAAGATCCTCATCATGGAACAGGCCGGCATGGATCCATCTATTCTGGACCGCCCCGCATTTAATGAAGGTGCCTATATAATTCAAAAAGTAGAGTTTAACCAATTCAAAAATTTCCGGGAATCCTACCGGGATACTCTTATGTACATGCAAAATGAAGAGGATTTTGAACCTGTACGCCTATTGGAAAGTGTATTTAAACAGGATGATTCTTATTACAAGATCAAAGTTATCACGTCAATGGTTGAGGAGGATGATCTTGTAAAAGAATTACTCATATCACTGCTTTTACTTTATTTAGGATTAATAGGTAGTATTCTTATTATGAATAATCTTTTGCTTAAAAAGATCTGGAATCCCTTTTATGTTTTACTGGCTCAATTAAGAACGGTAAAGATCCAGGATAAAAAGAAGGCTGAATTTATTACCTCCCGGGTGGAAGAATTCCAATACCTGGGTTTGGAAATGAAAAAATTTATAGATCAGGCACAGGAGCGCTATCATAACCAAAAAGAGTTTATTGAGAATTCCTCTCATGAAATGCAAACCCCGCTGGCAATAGCCATTAATAATCTGGAAGAGCTTACAGAGACACCCGGTCTTAAAAAAGCTCAGGTAGACCTTATTGCAAAAACCCTTAATAAGCTTGAAAGCCTCACAAGGTTTAACAAATCCCTGTTATTGCTTTCTAAAATAAAAAACCAACAGTTCCTGGAATTTGAATCTATTAATTTCAATGAACTTATTAAAAATGTAATTGAGGATTTCAAAGATATTGCCCAGCACAGAAATGTGGAAATTGTTCTTATTGAACAGGGAGAGGTTAAAATTGAGATGAATAAGGAACTGGCTGAAATACTTTTCACGAACCTCCTGAAAAATGCCATTATATATAATGGAACTAATGAAACTGTTACCATTCAGGTTTTAGCAAATTCCGTAAACATATCCAATACGAGCAATTTTGCGCTTGATAAAGAAAAACTCTTTAACAGGTTTGGAAATTTTAATGCCTCATCCTCTTCAAACGGACTCGGATTGGCAATAGTTAAAGCCATTGCAGATATTTATTCCTTTAGGGTTGATTATAAATTTGAAGAGAGGCTACACACCTTTTCAATTAATTTTTAAAAACCCCCAAATCTTTGTTTATCCTGTTAATCTTTCCCAAATTTTAGGGGTTAGCGCCGGAATTCCCAAATCTTTCCAGTTTTGCACGTGACCTTTGTTTTATAATTTAAAGATAATGAGGTTAGTTATAGTAATATCTTTATTTGTTTTAGGAAGTTTATTTATTTCCTGTGACGAGAACACGTCCAATTCAGATATTCCTTCAGTTGTACTAAATACTTTTAATCTGGAATTTAAACAAGTAGAAGATATATCCTGGAAGAGAAGGGGTGAACATTATGAAGTGGAGTTTGAAATTGAAGATGTAGATCATTCGGCACTTATTAATGCAGCCGGAAAACTAATAAAGTACAAAAAGGAGATTGAAATAAGGGATTTGCCGCAAGAGGTTCTTGCATCCATACGTTCAGCCGGCTCAGGTAAGATTGGGGAATTGCATCTCCTGGTAATAGAGAATAAAAAATATTATCAGGTTGAGATTGATGGCAGGTTAACAGATTCCTACATGATATTTCTGGAATCTGGGGAAGAAGTGGAAAATGTCATTTATTTTGAATAACTACCAATATTAAAACTATGAATATGCAAAAAGCAGCTTTTTTAATTGTTTTGGGGGTTTTGACTGTCGTTGGATTTTTAATTTTTGGTGTTGACAGCAAAAGTAATACTGCAAGGGCTTTAGAAAGTGACTCGGTAAAAATTGAAAAAAAATGGGAACTTCCTGAAATTTTGAGGGAAGTATCAGGAATTGCTTATATGGGCAATAACAAGATTGCCTGTGTTCAGGATGAAGATGGGATTATTTTTATTTTTAACCTTGCCACAACTTCTATTGAAAAAGAGATAGAGTTTGCAGGACCCGGAGATTATGAAGGAATAAGCCTGGTGGGAGGAACCGCGTATGTTTTAAGAAGTGACGGAACCATATTTGAGGTGACCAATTTTAATGAAGCTGCCCCTCAAACTTCAAAATATGAGACACCTTTAAAAGGAAAACTCAATTTTGAAGGTCTTGGATATGACGAAAATAATAACAGGTTATTAATCGCTTTAAAGGAAAAGTCTGGTGATGACTTTAAACCGGTATACGCGTTTGAACTGGAAAATAAAATCTGGGTTACGGAGCCGGTAATTAAAATTAAATTCAATGATCCGGTTTTTGGTATCTTAAATCAAAAGATATCCAGGAAAATGCTGCGTCCTTCTGAAATAACCCTGCATCCTTCTACCGGGAAAATTTTTGTACTGGAAGGCCTTGGGCCAAAACTCTTAATTTTGGACCAGTCCGGGAAACCGGAAGAAATACATATATTAAACTCTAAACAATTTCCGCAGGCAGAAGGGCTTACTTTTGGCGATTCAGGTGAAATATATATATCCAATGAAGGAAGCGGACAGGCAGCTAATATTCTAGAAATTTCCCTGAACAAATAATCTATGAAAGAAAAGATTGAAGAGGCTTCGGTAAAAAAAAGTAAAGCCCCCCTATACATATCCTTTGTTATTGTTACATCAATTGTACTGGCATATTTTTTTATTCCCGAAGTTCAAAATTTCCTGAATAATGCCTGGGATACCCTTACAAGTAATGAGGAAAAACGAATAAGGTCCTGGGTGGGGGATTTTGGATGGATAGGCCCGCTGGTGCTTATTCTTGCTATGGTGCTGCAAATGTTCTTACTTGTAATCCCATCCATAGCCCTAATGGTTGTATCTATTTTGGCCTACGGCCCCTTTTTTGGAAGTATAATCATTTTGCTGGGTATTTTTGCAGCTTCCACGGTAGGTTATATTATCGGAAGATATTTTGGCCCGGTGATAGTAGAAAAACTTATAGGCCATAAATCTGAAAGGAAAATAAGTCAATTTCTGGATGATTATGGATTCTGGGCCATTATAGTTACCAGGCTAAACCCACTGCTGTCCAATGATGCAATTAGCTTTGTAGCAGGTATCCTTAAAATGGGATATTGGAGATTTATTGGAGCAACCCTGGTAGGAATCTCTCCCCTTATTATTTTTATTGCAGTGCTGGGAGATACTACCGATGGTTTAAAAACAGGATTATTATGGGGGTCTATTATAAGTTTGATCCTGTTTGTAGGTTATGTGTGGTGGGATAAAAAACGAAAAAAATAAACGGGCCACCGGGCCCGTTTATTTATACATTTTATTCTTTTTAAGATTTTTGCAGTTTCCGGGCTACGGCTTCAACTTCATCAAGTACCCTGAGGAGGTTTCCGCCCCATAATTTTTCAATCTCCTCTTCAGTATAGCCCCGTTTTACCAGTTCTACGGTAACATTCAGGGTTTCGGAAGCATTGTTCCAGCCATCGATTCCCCCCCCACCATCAAAATCTGAACTTATGCCCACATGGTCAATTCCAATAAGTTCTACCATATAGTCTATATGGTCTGCAAAATCTGAAACATTCACCGGAGATATTGATTCCTTAAGTTTTTCAATTTGGGAAGCTGCAGCGTTAGTGATTTTTCTATATTCGTTATAATATGCAGTTCGGGTATCATTATCCATAGCTCTTATGGTGTCACGGGGCAGTACCTTTATTCCCATTTTTTCACCTACGGCTTTATGAACTTCTAGTTGGGCTGCATTAAAGGCATTATGTTTTTCAGTATTTACATAAGCACTAAAGGCCACGGTTTGTACCACGCCCCCATGTTTCTTAAATAACAATAAAAGCTCGTCATCAAGATTTCGGCTATGGTCACACAACGCCCTTGCAGAAGAGTGAGATGCGATCAATGGGGCTTTGGAGATTTCAAACATTTGCTTAATAGCTTCTTTGGAAGGATGCGAAACATCTATCATCATTCCAAGCCTGTTCATTTCAACCACCGCTTCTTTTCCCAGCTCACTCAAACCGTTATGAAGCCATACATTATCTGCTTCTCCCGTATTGGAATCGCTTAACTGGCTGTGTCCATTATGGGAAAGCGACATATAACGGGCGCCAAGATTATAGAATTTTTCAATATTGCCTAGATCTTCACCCAGAGGATAAGCGTTTTCAACGCCTATCATACCTACCAGTTTTCCGTGCTTCACCAGTTCCCGTACTTCAGTTGCACTAGTGGCCAGGCCAATTTCATTGGGGGCATGTTCATTTACCAGTTTATGGATCGCTTCAAATTTTGACATGGCATTTTGATAGGCCTTTTCATATCCTGCCTGGGTAAGTTCATCCTGGCCGGTATATACTATAAACCATGCTACATCCAGGCCACCTTCCTTCATTTTTGGAAGATTCACCTGTGTTTCGAGGTCCTGCGTATAATTTCGTGTATCGGTGAAATTATTAACGTTTATATCGGCATGGGTATCAATTGTAATAACCTTCTCATGAATTGCAGTTGCTTTTTCAAGGAGTTGGGAGTTTTCCGAATCCTGTGAAAAAGTGGTATTGCCTGCCAATAAAGTCATTAAGCTTAAAATGTAGTATCTCATTTTGAATGTTTTAATTTAAAAAGTGGAATTTAATCATAAAATTTTACGTGATCGTTTAATTAATAAAAAGCGATTGATTTTTCTTCTAAATTTGATGTACATCCCATCTCCTTATGAATAAAATAATTGTGGTTAATAATACCGAAAAATGGCAGCTCAAGGTTAAGAACATTGCAATTGTGTCTTCCCGCGATTATCTTACCAAACCTGAGTTTTCACAGTTAAAGAATGCCCGGGTATTTAACCTTTGTAAGGATTATTCCTATCAATCTAAAGGATATTATGTTTCCCTTTTAGCCGAAGCCCGCGGGCACCAGGCCATTCCTACCGTTAAAAACCTGGTAGATTACAGGGAGCCAAAACTGGTGAAAATTGTTTCTGAAGAATTTGAAGATCTTATACAATCGAGCCTTAAAAATATCAAATCTCAGGAATTTACCTTAAGTATATATTTTGGGCAAAATGTTGCACAAAAGTATAAGGAACTTAGCAGCATGTTCTACAAACATTTCCAGATACCTTTCCTGCGTATAACTTTTAATTACACGACTAAATGGAATATTAAGAGTGTAAAAGCAATCTCTGAATCTGAAATTCCTGAAGAGCATAAGGAAAGCATGCATTTTTTTGCCGCCCAGTATTTTGCTAAAAAACGCTATGATACTCCCAAGCAACATTCTGCAGATTTTGACCTGGCAATTCTGGTACAGCCTAATGATCCTGCACCTCCCAGCAATCCTAAGGCTTTAAAAAAATTCCTTGAAATTGCAGAAGGGATGAACTTTTATGTGGAAGTGATAGGTCCCAAAGACCTTTCCCGGCTTTCAGCCTTTGATGCGCTGTTTATAAGACAGAGCACAGAGGTAAATAATGATGCCTACGCATTTGCAAGAAAAGCCCAACAGGAAGATATTGCAATTATAGATTACCCTGATGCTATTCTAAAGTGCTGCAATAAGGTTTTTATGGCAGAGGCTTTGGAAAATGCAAACATTCCAACTCCCAGGACTATTATTGTTCATAAGGATAATAAGAATGATGTCCTGGCACTCACAGGCTTGCCCTGTGTTTTAAAATCTCCTGATTCCACATTTTCCTTTGGGGTGAAAAAAGCGGAGACTGAAGAGGAATATCACGAGCTGGTGAGTATGATGCTTAAAAAATCTGAACTAATAATAGCTCAGGAATTTACCTATTCTGAATATGACTGGCGTATTGGTATTCTGGATGATGTACCCATTTTTGCCTGTCGCTATTATATGGCCAAAGGGCACTGGCAAATATATAACTGGGATGCCGAGAAGAAGGATGACCAGGATGGAAATGCCGATTGCCTGGCCATAGAAAAGGTTCCTCCCCAAATTTTGAGTGTGGCTTTAAAAGCTTCGAAATTAATGGGAAAAGGTCTTTACGGCATTGATGTAAAGGAAGTAAATGGAAAACCCCTGGTTATTGAGATCAACGACAATCCAAATATAGATTTTGGAGTGGAGGACCGTTATTACGGGGATAAAATATATACAGATATTTTAACAGCCTTTAAAAACCGGCTTTAAAGAAAAGAAATATGAGCTATCATCTTTTTGAAGTATTTGGGATCGAGCTGGAATATATGCTTGTAAATAAAAACAGTTTAAAAGTTGCGCCTATCGTAGATGAATTAATGATCGCCAAAACCGGGGAGATCACATCTGATGTTGATAATGGAAAAATTGAATGGAGCAATGAATTGGTGGCTCATGTGGTAGAATTAAAAACCAATGGCCCAACGGCAGATCTTGAAGATCTGGATCGACTTTTTGCTGAAAATATAAAAGAGATCAACCAATTGCTTAAGCCCTTGAATACTTTTTTGTGGCCCACAGCATCCCATCCTTTAATGCTACCGGAAGCCGAAATGAAATTGTGGCAGCACAGTTACAGCAAAATTTACGCGCTTTACAACAGGATCTTCGATTGTCGTGGCCACGGCTGGAGCAATGTGCAAAGTATGCACCTCAATTTACCATTTTATGATGATGGGGAGTTTGAGCGCTTGCATGCAGCAGTTCGAATTCTTTTACCCATAATTCCGGCATTAAGCGCGAGCTCTCCCATATTTGAGGGCAAAGATACCGGGTATCGCGATGCGCGAATGTTGGTTTACAAAACCAATCAAAAGGAGATTCCCGAGATGACGGGTAAAGTAATTCCCGAGCAGGGATTTTCCCGCGAAGAGTATTTCACCCGCATTTTTGAACCAATTAATAAAGCTATAAAACCCCATGATACCGAGAACATCTTGGACCATCATTTTCTCAATTCCCGGGGAGCAATTGCACGGTTTGACAGAAATGCTATTGAAATTAGGGTTATTGATATTCAGGAGTGTCCCGCAGCCGATATTGCCATAGCCATACTAGTGATAGAAGTGCTTAAGGTATTGGTAAGTGAAGAACTGGTATCCCTGGAAGACCAAAAAGCGTGGCACGAAGATGATCTTGTGAAAATTTTTGATAATGTGATCAAGGATGCCGAACATACCGAGATCAATGATTTATTATTTTTGAATTTATTTGATATTGAAAAAAAATGTACTGCGGGAGAACTCTGGCAGAAACTTTATGCAAGAGTAAAACATGAAATTTCCTTAAAACACCAGGGGACCCTGGAATTCCTGCTGAATAATGGAAGTTTATCTACCCGTATTCTAAAGGCGGTAAACAGGGATTTTTCTGAAGAAAATTTACAGAAAATATACCTGAAGCTTGGTGACTGCCTGGCTGAAAATAAATTATTTAAACCGTGAAACTTGTTTTAACCTGTGAACATGCAGGAAACAGGATCCCTGAAAATTACAGGTACCTTTGTAGAGAGGATGACCCAATTCTTCAAACTCACAGGGGCTTTGACCCGGGCGCCCTGGATGTTTATAAGGCATTGGTATCACTGGCCGATTTTAGTACCAAACACCTTGAGAGCAGGTTGCTTATTGAAGTTAACCGCTCTTTACACCATTCCTCTTTATTCTCAACATACACACGGGAACTTCCCACCTTAGAAAAAAAGAAAATTATTGAAGCCTATTATCTTACCTATCGAAATAGGGTTGAAAGTGCAATTCATGAATATACAGCGAAAGGGGAGGAGGTGCTCCATTTTTCGGTGCATAGTTTTACGCCTCAACTTAAAGGAGAAATAAGAAATACAGATATTGGTTTGCTTTATGACCCGCGAAAAGCAAAGGAAAAGGAATTCTGCAAAATTTTTAAAAAACACATTGAAATCCAAAATCCTTCTATTAAGGTCAGGTTTAATTACCCATACCTTGGCAAAGCTGATGGTTTTACTACCTATTTGAGAAAGAAATTCCCCCACAACTATTGCGGGGTTGAACTGGAAGTAAATCAAAAATTTGTGAGCAATAATAAAATGGAGAAGGGAATAAAATCGGCCATTCTGGAGGCTCTTCAAAAGAGTATAAAATAAAAAGACTTCAGAGTTACAACAATGAAGTCTTTTAAAAAGTAAAATTTTATTTATTGTTTCAATGTAGCATCGGCAGTTATTTCTGTATTCAGCAATTTTGACATTGGACAATTCTCTTTGGCTTTCTTTACCAGGGAATCAAAGGTTGACTTATCTACCTTGGGAACTTGGGCATTTAAAACCAAATGAGATTTGGTTATAGCTCCATCTTCAAAGGTTATTTCACAGGTGGTCTCCAATTTTTCCGGAGGAAAATTCTCCTCGGTAAGGTAAGCAGATAATTGCATGGTAAAACAACCCGAATGGGCTGCGGCTACAAGTTCTTCGGGATTGGTTCCAATTCCAGATTCAAATCTTGATTTAAAGGAATATTGCGTGTCTTTGAGAACACCGCTTTGAGAGCTTAATGTGCCGTTTCCTTCCTTAAGTGATCCGTTCCAAACGGCTGTGGCTTTTCTTATCATAATTAGTTGGTATTTAAAATCCCTGAAAAGGTAACAACTCCTGCTTTCACTTAAAAACTTTTTGCATAAACTTAACCCTGTGGGGCTTAATCTGGATTCGGGAATTTTGATTTAAAAGCATAAAAAATCCCTTCCCGGGATATCCTCAATTGTGGATATTTCAGAAAGGGATATATTTTTCAGTTAAAGTTATTTGATCTCTACAACCTCAAGATCAAAAATAAGGTCTTTCCCTGCCAGGGGGTGATTCCCGTCAACTACAATCGTGTTCTCCTTAACTTCAGCAACCAGGAGGTTCATCTCCCGGCCATCTGGAGTCATAGAGACAAGGCCCATTCCAACTTCCGGCTTAATTTCCGGGGGTAATTGGTTCTTATCAACTTCCTGTACAAGTTCTTCCCGAGGTTGCCCATAAGCTTCCTCGACCGGAATATTAATTGTTTTCTTCTCGTTTAAATTCATGTCGATAAGGCCCTTTTCAAAACCCGGGATCAATTGACCTTGTCCTAAAGTGAACTCAATTGGTTCTTTCCCTTCAGAAGTGTCAAAAACCTGCCCGTCTGCAAGTTTTCCTGTGTAATGTACCTTTACCGTGTCATTCTGTTTTACTTGACTCATAATTGTGTGTTTCAATTTTAAAAAATACGTCCTTTTTTGTGAGGGCGCATTTTAATTTTTACTTAATTATTAGAAAGGGTGCCAAAACCACGCCAAAGTGGGGATTATTGTTTCTATGTAATTTTGTCAGGTTATCCATAAATAAATTTTGAAATATAACGTACCTAAAAAGTTTCAGGCTTAATTGGTTGTACTTCAAAATAATTTCCTATTTTTTGCTTTGAATTACCATCTAACCCTTAAATTATAATTTATGAAAAACAAGAACTCCGTTGTAAGTAGCTCAAGAAGGTCGTTTTTAAAAAGTACTGCACTTGTAGCTACCGGTGTTATGATTGTACCCAGATATGTATTGGGCGGCCCCGGGTATCTTGCTCCCAGTGATAGATTGATTGTTGCCGGTATTGGGGTTGGTGGTAAAGGTGAAGGAGATTTAACCAGTTTTGCACAAAGCGGGAAAGCAGATATAGGATTTCTTTGTGATGTAGATGAAAGAAGAGCCGCAGCATCCCGCGCACGTTTCCCAAAGGCAAAGTTTTATAAAGATTATAGGGAAATGCTGGATAAGGAAGGAAAAAACTTCGATGCTGTTTCTGTTTCCACTCCAGACCATAATCACGCTGTTCAAACTATGGCAGCGATGGAAATGGGTAAACATGTATATGTCCAAAAGCCCCTTACTCACGATATTTTTGAAGCCAGAGCCCTTACAAAGGCAGCACGGGATTATAAGGTGGTGACACAAATGGGTAACCAGGGGGCATCCGGCGATGGAGTTAGAATAATGCAGGAATGGTTTAATGCAGATCTTATTGGTAAGGTCCATACGGTTTATTGCTGGACAGACAGGCCGGTTTGGCCCCAGGGAATCCCCTGGCCAAAAGAATCTGTGCCTGTACCTGAGGGACTGGACTGGGATCTTTGGCTTGGAACGGCCCCTAAAAAAAATTATATTGAAGGACTGGTACCATTCAACTGGAGAGGTTGGTGGGATTATGGGACCGGGGCTCTGGGAGACATGGGGTGCCATCTTGTAGAAGCTCCCCATAAAGTATTAAACCTGGATTATCCTAAGGATGTGCAATGTAGTGTTGGAAGTGTATATGTGGGAGAATTCCAACGTGGATATTTTCCTGAAAGCTGCCCGCCTTCAAGTCATGTTATTATGACTTTTCCTGGTAATGAAAGAACAGAGGGTGACCTTACTATGCATTGGATGGATGGTGGAATTAAACCTAAACGTCCGGAGGAACTTGGACCAAACGAAACTTTTGGTGATGGAGGTAATGGGGTCCTTTTTATTGGAACTAAAGGTAAAATGATGTGCGGTACTTACGGTGCAAATCCACGGTTGTTACCTACCTCCAGGACAGAGGAAGTTAATATTACTCCACAGTTGGAGCGTGTTCCCGGCGGCGCCGAGGGGCATTACGCACAATGGGTTGAAGGGGCCATTGCAGGTTATGGTAAAAAAGATTTGAGTTCTCCTTTTGAGATCGCCGGGCCGCTTACAGAAACGCTTTTAATAGCAAACCTTGCTATTAGAGGACAGGATATAAGGAAAGAAATTCAAAATGACCAGGGAAGAACTTCCTATCAATATCCTGGAAGGGATATTAAATTGTTATGGGATGCAAAGGAGATGAGGGTGACAAATTTTGAAGAAGCCAATCAATTTGTGAAAAGAAATTACAGGGAAGGCTGGAGCTTATAAATAATTAATTTTTACCATTTAGTAGTGAAATTCAACTTTAAACCTTTTCTCCTTTTAAGTACGATGCTGTTATTTATATACGTGCTTTCCGGGTTTTCAGGTTGTGGTTTTCCTTCCTCTCCCGAGGAGGAGATACGGGAAGAAATTTGGGATTCTTTAATGGTTACCGCTTCGGCATTTAATTCAACCAGCGCACAAACGGGAACGGCAAACCCCAGGCTTACCGCCTGGGGAGATACCATTATACCGGGAATGAATGTTATTGCCGTATCCAGGGACCTTATTAAAAGAGGTTTAAAACATAATACATCTGTAAAAATTGAAGGCCTTGAGGGAGTTTTTATTGTAAAAGATAAAATGCATTATCGCTGGAATAATAAAATAGATATTTATATGGGTGAGGATGTGCAAAAGGCAAGGGAATGGGGGCGTAAAAAAGTAAAGATCTATTATCAAGTCCTACCCGACAGCCTGCAGCTTTAAATTATCATTAGTGATGGGGTTCATAAATAAGCCTTATAAATGAACTGAACCTTTCATTATTCCTGTTAAGGGATATCCCCGGAACGATACCAATTTTAAGGGTTTCCATAATTTCAACCCTCATTTGGGGCCTGAGTACCGTTTCAAGTTTTCCATCATGAATTAATTGATTTACCTCCAGTCCTATGAAATTAGATGTATTGGGAATCATATAATGTAGGTTTGAATTAATTTCATAAGCAACGCTGTTTTCATGGCCATTCCAGCCGGTGAGGAACCGTGGGCCGGTATACAGCAATGCATGCCAGGAGGGTGTTAATCTGGTTGCAGCTACAAAGAAGGGATTAATTAACAATCCCTGTGTAAGATTGTTTAATGAAAGACCATTGAGATCTGCCAGCTCAATTTCAACAATATTACCAAAGGCCAGTGAGGTTTGTAATTTTTCAGAAACCAAAAAGGTATATTGCCCGGCCAGTTTTATACTTTCAATCCTGTCTGCCGGTTTGGAAATATTTGTACTTCTCACAGCATTTCGGCTGAAAAGAGTTACGGGAATTTCAATTTCCAGACCCAGCCTGTCGGCCACGGCCCATTCATATTCCACCAGGAATTCATAGCTGTCAAAATCGAGATTATCGGAAATGCCTGCGCCAATATTCCATTCTTTTTCACCTTTTCTGGCTCCCAGATCCCTTATTAGATCTATATACAAAGGCTCTGCATGAACAAGTTTTAGAGGGAGGTTTTCATCGGGAGTTTCATTATTTTCCTGGCCATAGCCTACATAGGAAAAAACTAAAAACAGCAACAATATTTTATAAAGGGGTTTCATACCTGAATTTTTGGCAAAGAAAAGTTCAAAGGATTAAAACCGGCTTAAGGGGAAATTAAAATTCTATTAGCTTTTTAAGTCTTTGGGAAGCTCTATAATAACATTTGATCCTTTTTTCATTATCGAGGTTACCTCGATGGAACCTTTATGGATCTTGATAATGTTTTCGGTTAACGCCAGGCCAATGCCGTATCCTTTTCTGGATTTAGCGTTATTACCGCGGTGGAAGGGAGAGAAAATTTTTGAAAGATCCTGAGGTTGGATGCCTATTCCCTGGTCTTCAATATTAATGCATACAGTAGCGGGCTTATCTTCCAAAAGAACTTTTACGGGCTCGTTATTGGAATATTTCAATGCGTTATCCAGAATGTTTGTAAAAGCAATTTCCAGCCAAAGATCGTTACCGGGAACAACAAAAGAATTTTCATTTAGGTCTTCAATGTTTTTATACTCCAGGTGAATAACCCCCGAAGGAAAAGTTTGATTGATCTTAATGACCGTTTTTTGAATAACCTCATCAATGCGAAGGAGTTTATATTCAGAGGAGGGGCCGGGATTTTTTATCTCAGAAAGATGAAGAAGACTGTTGAGCAATTCCCTTAAATGGTCTGCCTGTTGATATACCTTTTGAAATGCCAGCCTGTCATCTGGTGAAAGAGCACTGGATTTTAAAGCAAATTCAGCTTCTCCCAGGATCACGGTTAGGGGAGTTCTTAATTCATGGGATGCATTTTGGATAAAATTTTTCTGTGTAAAAAATGTAGATTCTATTCGGGATAACATCCTGTTAAAATTCTTGGCCAGCCTGGAGATCTCGTCCTTTCCCTTGCCTTCATTAAGGCGTAACTGAAGATTGCTGCCACTTATTTCTTCAACCTTAAGGATCATCCTGTTAATAGGTTTGAGAATTTGTTTCGCAAATAATAGGGATACTCCGGCTATAATTAAAAGGCTAATAAGGATAATAATTAACAAGGCCTTCTGAAGAAAATAAAGCTCGGCTATTCCTTCTGTATTTTTTGCTGATATAAGAATTATGAAATCCCCTTCATTATCTTCATAATAAAGGGAACAGAACTTCAGATCCCCAATTTGATAAAATTCATATTTTTTGGAGAGGGAACTCTCTATGGACGATTTGTCAATAATATCAGCGGGTAGACCACCATAATCAATATTGCCGTTCTCGGTTTCAATATAATAAACATTTTCTTCGGGGAGGGTTTGAAGAAATCTGGCCTTCACCCTTTCATATTTCACCGGGGAGAAATTGTCCTTTTCCAGTAAAACTTCTGCCGCAATAATTGCCCTTTCCAGGAGTCTTTCCCTGAATTGTTTTTCAATATTATTAGCAAAGAGGAAATAAAGAAAGCCTCCTATGAACCCTATAATAAGGAAGGAGGTTAATGAAAAGATTCCTGCTATTTTATATTTTATTTTCAATTTACCTTATCACATATCCCATACCTATTACAGTGTGGATAATTCTATTGGAAGAAGTATCTCCCAGTTTTTTGCGAAGGTAATTAATATAAACATCTACAACATTGGTTCCAAGGTCATATTGCACACCCCATACTTTATCCAGGATCTTTTCACGGGAAAGGACTTTATTTATATTGCTGAGAAGGACTTTAAGAAGATTATATTCTGTAGCAGTTAATTTTATTTCCTTCCCATCCTTAAAAACCTTTTTGGAGGTGTCATCCAGGTGTATACCTTTAAATTCCAACGTAAATGGTTCTTCTATTTCTGAAATTGCAGTGCGGCGCTTTACAGCGTTAATGCGTGCCACGACTTCTTCCATCTTGAAAGGTTTTGATATGTAATCATCGGCTCCTAAATCAAGTCCCTGTACAACCATATCTGTAGTATCCAGAGCAGTAAGGAGTATAACGGGGGTATTGTTGTTTAAATCCTTTAATTCCCGCAGGATCTCCAGCCCCGATTTTTTGGGCAGCATAATATCAAGGAGAACAAGGTCAAATTTATTGGTAAGAATCTGGTCGAGACCCATGTACCCATCTGTGGCAATCCCTATAGTGTGGCCGTATTCAAGCAAATTGCGATGAAGGAGGGATGCCACATTAGGTTCATCTTCAACTATTAAAATTTTCATGAATCCAAATATTAGGAATTATTTAATATAACTAATTAAAACTAAATTAGAATTTAAATTTATACTTGTTTTATTATTTTGGTTGAGAAAAATAATATTGTTTTGTTATACGAGTAGCCTTAATTCCCAAAGCCAATGCGAAAAAAGATCATTCAGATTTTACTTGAAATAAGAAAACTCCTTCGGGATAAATTTCACCAATATAATGAACACCTCCCTTTTATACTTACATTATTTATAGTATTGATATTGGTGGTCCTGGGAATTAATATTTTTATATCCCTTACGGAAACCCTCCACAGCGATGCCCTGGCAAAATATGACTGCAAGATCACAGAATTTGTTATTTCCTATAGGACCCCGCCCCTCAATAAATTTCTGCAATTTATAACCGAGGTTGGGGATTTTTACGGATATCTTGTGATCGCCATTGTGAGCACTATTATATTTTATTTAAAGTTTAAGAATTGGAGATATGTGGTTGAAATATTTTTTGTTTTGATAGTTTCAGGCTTATCCAATGTCGCTTTGAAAAATGTGATTAACAGGGCCCGGCCAAGTGCAGAACACCTGGTGTCTGTAGAAACACTAAGTTATCCAAGTGGGCATGCTATGAGTGCTATCGCATTCTACGGATTTTTAATTTACCTGGTTTATACCTTTAAATTGAAGTCCTGGATTAAGATTGGTTTAATATTTTTATTTACTTTTTTAATACTTGCAATAGGAATAAGCAGGATCTATCTGGGAGTACACTTTCCATCTGATGTGGTGGGAGGATATATTGCCGGATTTATTTGGGTGATCTTTTGTATTGTCTTATTTCATATTATTGATCTTCTAAGAAAGCGCAGGAAAAACAGGAAAGTGAAGGATACAGATTAATAAAGGAAGGGGTTCTATTACTTATGATTTATAATTTTCTTAAAAGGATCTACTTTTCCAATGTCTATACGGTAGTGGAATTCCTCCTGTTTTTTGTTTTTATACCTTTTATTGCAAACAGGTATTTAGATGGTTGGCTAAAGGTCCTTCCACTTATAGGCATTGCGATTTTCTTCTTTATTCTTTTACGGCTGGACTCCGGGTTTGAAAAGAAAAATCTTTACACTTTAAATAAACCTGCTTTAAAAAAGAGTGTTCCCCGTCTAATTATTGTAAGTGTACTCCTTATGTGGTTTACCTGGTGGATATTCCCAGATCTTTTACTCTATTATCCTAAAGAAAATTTTGAAAGTTACCTCATAACATTTTTTCTTTATCCAATAGCCTCTGTAATTCCACAGGAAATAATTTACCGGGTGTATTTCTTTCATCGCTATAAGGAGATTATACCTGAAAGATTCCTGTTAATGTTAAGTAATGCTATAATATTTGGACTCACCCACTGGATCTATGCGAATTGGGTGGCGCCCATAGCCACTTTCCTGGTAAGCTGGATATTTATCTACACCTACCTAAAAAGCAAAAGCTTACTTAACGTAAGCCTTGAGCATTATTTTTACGGATTGATAATGTTTACTATTGGATTTGGTTATTTCTTTCAGTAACCTATAGGCCAAGGCCACCAAGAAGATACCACAATATTATAAAAACTATAATTATACCAAAACAGCCACAGCCGCCTCCAAGTTTTTTTGCTCCCCAACCTGCAAGAAGCGCTCTGAAAATTTTTTTCATAATGATTTGATTAGTTAGATCAGTTTAATTTGAGCACTAAAATTAATGGAAACAACAGGATTGGTCATGAGGTTTAGCAAAACTTTAGAGATAAGCATTAATTATTTCCTAAAAACCACACTGCATTTTTTGTATATTTAAATTTATCAAATCAACAGAACTATGCATTTCCTACCTTCAAAAATATTTATTTTTATACTATTCTTTTCTCCGGTAATTACAGTTGCACAAAACTATAATTCAAAATTATTACATAAGGTCGAAGGCTTTAGCCATCCGGAATCTGTAGTGTTTGACCCTGTTCATAATACGCTCTTAGTTTCCAATATTGGAGAAAAAGAACCTGGTGACGGGTTTATTTCCCGGTTGGGTTTAGATGGCCAAATTATCTCGACTAAATGGGTTGAAGGTCTAAATGACCCTAAGGGATTGCTTTTGCTCGGGAACAAGCTGTATGTAACAGATAATACAGATCTGGTAATTATAGATAACGATAATGCTGAAATAATTGAAAGGATTCCTGTAGAAGGGGCCGGTTTTTTAAATGATATTGCTGAAGGACCGGAAGGTTCTTTATTTATATCTGATACCCGAAACAGCAGTATATATAAAAGGGAAACAAGCGGCAAGGTTACAGAATGGCTGAACACTCCACAACTCGAAAATCCCAACGGATTACTGGTTGTAGGTAATTATTTGCACATAGCCGCCTGGGGGAGTGAAGGAGCCGGGAATGTGCTGCGTGTTAATTTAGATACTAAGGAAATAAATAATATAACCAATTCGGGAGTGGGGAATCTTGATGGCATACAGTTGGTAGAGCAGGAGGATTTCTTTGTTTCAGATTGGGCAACGGGAAAAATATTTTACGTATCCAAAGAAAAGGCCCATCGTGAGGTGCTTACCTCTGCAAAAAGTGCCGGGGATATTCTTTACTTAAAAAACACCAAACAAATTGTAGTACCTATGAACATTCAAAATGAAGTTTGGTGGTATCAGCTTGATTAATTTTAAGGTTAACTTAAATAAATTTTGTCGAATTATTTTTAACTTTGGTAAAACAAAACAATTGTATGCAAATAAGGGATAAAAACGATAAGGAATCTGAAGATTATATTTTACAGGACAATAAAAAAACCAGGTTTGGGGCAACATTTATTATTATAGTTCTAATAGTGCTTATCACGGCAGTAGCAATGACCGGAGTTTATTTTGAATATTGGTAGTATCCTGTTAAGATACCTTGATCTCATTTAATAATATAAAAGCCTGGTTAACAAATTCCTTTTCGAGGAACAAGGCAAAATAATTTGAAGTTGAGATCATTTCAAATACCGGGATTCCCTCATAAGCCAGGAGTTTAAATATATAAAAATATAAACCTACCGTTTTGGAACTGTTTTTTGGCAGGGCAATGGTAATACTGGAAAGGTCACTTTTCACTGATACCAGCATCTCATTCTTAAAACATTTAGCAACAGTTTCTGTAAGGTCTGACGAGACCAGGATGTTACTTTCCTGGTAATTACTCGAGTAATTCAGGTAAACCCCCACCTCTTCTTTTACAATATTCATCAATTCAGCCTGGCTGGATAAAATACTTTTCGAATTGAGGTAAGTATACTCCGTAATACCGGAACGTACCACAATATCTCCCATTTGACGCATACTTATATTTTTGAGCAAATGCTTTTTGGGAGCATACCGTCGTAACGCCATTATTATAGAACCTTGTTGTACGGGTTTCCGAAGCTCTTTTTCTACCTCAGGTTGGAGGTGAGCCGCGAGTGCGCTAAAATTTATAAGGTCTTTGGATAAGGCATCATCCAGAAAAGGCTGATGTCTAAGAATATTGTGTACAACGGAAGTAATGGTAAGCATTGTTAAATAATATACATTTTGTACAAATGTATATAAAAAATGCCTGGTTTTTTAGGGTGAATTTTTCTTTGATTAATTATGCAACGTTAAATAACAGCAGATGAAAGTTTTAAAATTTGGAGGAACTTCTGTTGGCTCGGCCAATGGGATCCGTAATGTAAGAGAAATAATAAGCAGGGAAGAAGGCAAGAAAATAATTGTCCTTTCGGCTATGGCAGGGGTGACAAATCATCTGGTCCAGATCGCTCAATTATTTAAGAAGGGAAATTTAAAGGAAGCGGAGCTTATTATTGACGAATTAAAAGGAAAACACCTGGATCTGATTTCAGAACTCATTCCTGTTGAAAACTTTGAGGTGAAAGACAAGGTAATTCGGCTTTTTGAAGACCTTTGGGAAATTCTTCATGAAGATTATTCCGAAATTTCTGAAGCCCGTATACTAACCTTTGGAGAAAGTGTACTAACCCTTATTGTATCTAAGTATTTTGAGGTATCTGCACTAAATAATACACTTCTGGATGCGAAAAAATTCATGCAGGTTCCTAACCTGGAAAATCCTGATACTGATAAGGTTGGGAGACTACTGGAACAGTACCTGCTAGATAAACCGCAATCCGATGTTTATATCACCCAGGGTTTTGTACGTAAGGATAAGTTCAACAGAATTAATACCCTCAAAAGAGGTGGCAGCGATTATACGGCAACCATTCTTGGAGCAGCAGTAATTGCTACAGAAATTCAAATATGGACAGATATAGACGGGTTTCATAATAATGATCCCCGATATGTGGAAAATACCCATCCTCTTTCAAATCTTAGTTTCGAAGAGGCGGCTGAACTTGCATATTTTGGGGCCAAGATCCTGCACCCCCAAACTGTATCTCCGGTAATTGATAAGAACATCCCTATTTATTTAAAAAACACTTTTACTCCCGAAGCACACGGAACCAAGATCTCATCCCAAATAACAAAAAGGGGTTTAAAAGCTATTTCGGCTAAAGACGGGATCACTGCTATAAAAATTAAATCTAACAGGATGTTGATGGCTCATGGTTTCCTGAAGAGGATATTTGATGTTTTTGACAGGCATGAAACGGCTATAGATATGATCACCACTTCTGAAATTGCCATATCACTTACCATAGATGATCCAAGAAATTTAGATGCAATTCTTGCAGAACTAAAGGCCTATGCACAAATTACGGTGGAGATGGACCACAGTATCATTTGCGTAGTAGGAGAGGGGCTTATTCAGGAAAAAAACACCTCCAGGCTCTTTGAGATCCTAAACGATATTCCCGTGAGGATGATCTCCTACGGCGGTAGTATTAATAATGTTTCCCTCCTGGTGGCTACAGAGAATAAAGTGCAGACATTAAAAGCTTTGCATGAAAAATTATTTCACCCCATGGAGCAATTCTGCTAATTAATAGAAAAAAGAATTTGTTTAGTTGTTTGTTTAGATCACTTCTTAAATTTAAGAGGTGATCTATTTTTTTGTCTTTTCTGTTTTTTCCAGTTCGTTTTTAATTTCAATATATTTTGAAAGGAAATAGGTGCTTTTAACCCGGTGATGCATAAGCATGGCACCAATGAAATTAGCCTCCCTGTGTTTTGATAACTCAAGTTCCAGTTTTGAAAGCCGTTCCCTGAAACTCTCATAAAAAACTTTTTTGGTAAATCTGGTATTGATGATCTCAAAACCTCTGTTTTGCGCCTGTTGCCATTCACGGGGAGCGTTGTATAAGTTTACAGCAGCGTTAGCAAATTCTTCAGGATCATTGGTAATGACACCATTCCAATCTAAACTGCCGTTCATGCCTTCGGCACCTACACTGGTAGTCACATTAGGTGTTCCATTTATCATAGCCTCGGCAAGCTTTCCTTTAAGTCCCGCACCAAACCGGAGTGGTGCTAAACTTACCCGCGCCTTCCTCACAACTTCGGCAGCATCCTTAACTCTCCCTTTAATATTGAAATTGAATTTTGGATCACCCAATTGTTCAATCCTGGCAGAAGGATAAGCCCCGTAGATCTCCATTTTGGCGTCAGGAATTTGTTTGTGTATCAAGGGCCAAATCGCTTCTTTTAGATAAACCACAGCATCCACATTTGGCGCATGCCTGAAATTTCCAATGCTAATAAAGTCCTTTCTATTTTCAAAAGCCGGCAATTCAGAGATGTGGGAAGCGGTAATATCCTCGAATAAAAATGGCAGATAGAATAGGAGCGTAGGGGATATTTTAAATTCAGAAATCAATAACTGCATTTCAGCCTCTGAAATTATCAAACTCAGGTCACAGCGGTAAATACTCGCAATTTCTCTTTTTGCCAGATCTGAGGATCCTGAATTGCCGTAACCTGCTTTTCCTTTAAATTCAAGTTCCCTGAAATTCCGCAGAAAATGAAGATCTTCTGTATCAAGAATCCTTATAGCATCAGGACATATTTTGTTAACCCGCCATCCAAATTGTTCCTCCATCATAAACCTGTCAAAAATGACGAGTGTTGGATTTAAGCCCTTGAGATATTCATCAAAACTGGAGCTGTTTAATTCTATTTGTGCGGTTGTAATCCCCAAGTTACTAAGATCAAACGCCCATGGCCCCCGGGAAGCTGTGGTTGCGAAACTAACGGTGTAACCTGTTGAAAGAAGAAATTCAAGTATTTGCATCATCCTGCTGCCTGCAGCGGAAGACGCTGGCTCGGGCCACACATATCCAATAACAAGAACCTGCATTATTTTTTTTACAATAATACCTGAATTTAATCTATTACTAAAAGATTAAGGGGATTTTGAAAGAGAACAGGGGGAAATTACATTTCAAATTTATATTTGTCATGCCGCTCTTTCATCATTTTGTAATTAAGATCTTTCCTGTTTAGTAAAACTGTTTTTCCAAACCAGGTATGATACTTTTGCTTTTTGAGAAAATCCATGTTTATCTTGTACCATTCCTCATCTGTATATTCCTGATTAAAAAAGGTCTTCCACTCCGCACGAAGCCTTTCATTCCTGAATATATAACTTTCAATTCCCAGGTGATATAAGTCGGCATCACAAATGATCTTTTCTGCCTGAGTTGTTGGTTTTTGAGGCAACTTGGTTGCCAGGATGCAATTGGTAACAATTTTTATCTTTTCTTCAGGATAATCCTTTTTCGTTAAATATTCCCGGGCATATTCAACACTCTGTTCCTCATGATCAGCGTAAGTTTCAGCCATTCCCGTGTCATGGAATAAGGCAGCAATGAGAATTGGTTCAAGATCAGATCCAAACACTTCTTCATACTGGGCAATAGTTTTCGTATAATTATATACTTCCTTTGTGTGCTCAATGCTATGAAAAGGAAGCGTTTTGCACCTGCTGTTTTCCAGAAACTTCATACAATACTCGTAAGTTTGAGGAAGTATGTTGGGGGAGCTTAAACTTTTAAAAAAATTAAATGCCATTTTGGAAGTGCTTAATAAAAAATAAAATTGATAATGTGCTTTTTATCAATGTGTTATCGGTAAAATTATAGGGGCTTTTTTCTGATAATTCTTGTGTTAAATACCTTTCCTAATTTACAAGAATATTGTTTATCCTATCCTTAATAAATATTTTTAACCTTTAATTAAGTTATTTAAGGTTTTGAGGGGTTTACACGAGTTTGGTTTGGCCATTTTTCCCTTTGTTTTTTATAAATTATTCTTAAACTGCGGTACATAAATAATGCAAATTCTTACATTAAATAAAACCCATACCATGAGCAGAGGATTTGTAAAAGAAGATGATCAGGAAGAAGCACCTTTTATTCCGCCAAGGGCAGCCTTGCCTGCGGGAGTGATCAATTATGTAACCAAAACCGGCCTTGAACAATTGCAACGTGAAAGGACCAATCTTGAAGATCAACTTACTTCCCTTACCAATATTGAAGACGAGAAAGAAAAGCGCCACGCCCGTGCTGTACTGACCGGAAAACTAAATCTTTTAAATGAACGCATTAACTCAGCCCGGGTTTTAGACCCTGAAGAACAACCAAAAGACGAAGTAAGATTTGGAGCTGCAGTTACCTTTGAAGTTATTGCAGGTGAACAGAAAGGATCGGTTATAAGGTTTCAGATAGTGGGCGTAGATGAGGCAGATATAAAATTGAAAAAGATTGCATTTGTTGCTCCTATTGCTGTTGCTTTAACCGGAAAAAGGATTGGGGAAACAACGCAGTTTAATAGGGGCAAAACTGTTCAGGAATTTAAGATACTTGAAATTTCATATTCCTGATTTTAGAGATTTCTATTGGTAAATGATAAGAGGGAGCTTAAACAAAATCTCCTTCAGCTTTTTTTCATATCTTCATACCAAACCTTCTGTATATATGAAAAATACGTACTCTACCAATTTAAGCCTTCCAAAAGTTGACCTGGGATTATTGATATTTCGCCTGGGAATTTCTGGTTTAATGCTCACACATGGAATCCCGAAGCTTATTAAATTTTTTGGGAGCGAACCAATTGTTTTTGGTGACCCTCTTGGTTTTGGAGAGGTAACAACATTTACGCTTGCAGTAATCGCAGAATTCTTATGTTCAATCCTGATTATACTTGGCCTGGGTACCAGGCTTGCAGTAATACCTCTAATTCTTACGATGGGAGTTGCCGCATTTATCGTACATGCCCAGGATGGGTTTGGAAGTCAGGAATTGCCTTTGTTGTTCTTAACCGGTTATATCTTACTATTATTTACCGGTAGCGGTAAATTTTCACTGGACTGGTATTTTCTGTCTCAAAAGAGAACATAATATTTGAACCTTTACCACATAAAAAAAGGGGCAACACCAATGGTTTTGCCCCTTTTATCATTAATTAAAAACTCTCTTATTGTTCAGATTCCAGTAATGCAAAGAATTTATCAAGATTTGGAATAATTACAATTCTTGTTCTTCTGTTCTTAGCTCTGTTTTCTTTTGTATCGTTTTCGGCAAGAGGAGCATAACTACTTCTACCGGCAGCGATCAATTTCGCAGGGTCAACTTTGTATTTGTCCTGTAGGATCCTTACAATAGAAGTTGCTCTACGCACACTTAGATCCCAGTTATCCTGCAGGTGTGAACCCGGTACCATTGTTTGTGAATCTGTATGACCTTCAATCATTACTTCCATACTTGGTTCAGAATTAATAACCTCGGCAAGTTTTTGCATCAAATTATTTGCTTTGCTGCTTAACCTGTAGCTACCGCTGTTGAATAACAATTTGTCTGAAACATTAATCATAACAACAGTTTTATCTACAGTAATATCGATATCATCACTTTCTGATTCATCTGAGATTGATTGCTTCAGGTTATAAGATACTGCAAGATTTATGGAATCTTCCAGAGTGGTAGCAGCTGCCAGTTCAGATTGGTCAACTTTAGCCAGAGTTTCACGCATTTTACGCTTGTTATTTGTAGACATAGCAGTAAGATCATTCATTTCCAGTCTTTCATCATTAGATTCCTGAAGGGAATTGATCTTAGCATTATAGTCTGCAACACGGGCTTCGATAGCATCCAGCTTTCGTTGAGCCTCCTCTTTTTCCATAGTGGTACGTTGCAAGTTGGATTGAGTGTCTGAAAGTTGATTTTCAAGCTCCACGTATTTCTTCTTTGAAACACAAGAACTTAACATTGCCATTGACATTACAGCCATTAATACAGTTTTTTTCATATTTTTTAATTTTGATTAAGGTCTTTGTTTTATATGTTTTTGATTGGTTATATAAGACCAGTATAGTTTGAGCTATAATAATGCCAGTGAAACCATCCTTTTCCCGCTGCCAATGTTCCAAAGCTCCCAAAAACAGCTATGTTGGCTTTTTATGTGCTCAAAACGTGGGTTTTACGGGTATTTTTAATTTAGAAAATCTTCCAAATACTGGTGTTTCCCCGTTTTTCGAATAAATGAATTAATAGGTATTGTTGTGGATTTTTTCTTAGAATGTGGGAATTATCGCCACAACTCTAAGGTATTTTAATACCGGCGAAGTATGGGGGAACAGGTTATAGGACCTGTAAAAACAGAGATGATCAGGGTTTAAAATGGGTTAGTTCTCTTACAAATAAACTCTAATGTTGCATTTTCGTACCAAAGCAAAGATCGCCGGCATCTCCTAATCCCGGAACAATATATCCATGTTCATTTAATTCTTCATCTATGGCAGCGATCCATAATTTGGAGTTTTCCGGAAAATTTTCAGCTACAAACTCAACCCCGGGCCTGGCTCCAATTATAGATACCAAATGAATCTGGGCTGGTGTACCCATGGTTTTCAAAGCTTCAAGAACTGTCACAAAGGATGCTCCAGTGGCCAGCATTGGATCTGCCAGAATAAGTGTTTTACCTTCCAGGGAAGGAGACGCGAGATATTCTACCTTAATTTCAAATTCGGTTTCATTTAAGTAATGCCGGTAGGCCGAAATAAATGTGTTCTCTGCCGTATCAAAATAATTAAGAAGCCCGGTGTGAAGGGGTAATCCTGCCCTTAAAATTGAACAGATCACTACATCCTCCTGTGGCAAAAATGTATTTGCGGTGCCAAGTGGAGAAAGGGTGGAGGCGGGTGCAAAATTAAGGGTTTTACTTAGTTCATAGGCCAGGATCTCTCCAAGTCTTTCAATATTTCTTCGGAAACGCAACCTGTCGTTTTGAATGTTTATATCCCTTAGTTCAGCCACAAATTTTGCAGCGATTGAATTTTTCTCCAGAAGATGGTTAACCTGCATTGACGAGTCTTAAATTAAGATTTGTAATAAGTGTTTGATGGGAAGTATAAAATTCTCTTCAGGAGATAAATTTAAGGTAAAATGCGCTAAATTTATAGAGATAACAAAATTACCTTTAAAGGAGTTGCTAATTAAATAAGTAAATAATGACTACCAGAGAGACATTTTTAAAAAAGTTTAATAACGCATTTGTGGAAAATGACCTTAATTTCATTTTTGACAGTGTAACAGATGATGTTCATTGGGAAATGATTGGGGAACCTGTGATATATGGCAAAGAGGCTTTAGTAGAGGCTATGAATAAGGTAAAGCATTCAAGAGAAATGACGTTGCATATCAATTCAATGCTTATTACAAAAGATGCTGCTGCGGTAGATGGTTCAATGACCATGAAGGATAGCGACAATGTCGAAAAAAAGTATATGTTTTGTGACCTCTACAAATTCAGTTTATCTGAAGAGAATAAAATTAAGGAAGTAAGAGCTTTTATTATTGATGTAACAAATGCTCCCGGAGACAAAGAAAATTCTAAACAATAATCCTTTTAATATTAAGAGTATGGCAAAAATAAATCCTTATTTAAATTTTAACGGAACTGCGGAAGAAGCTTTTAAATTTTATCATTCGGTATTTGGAGGAGAGCTTTCTGAGATACATAGATTTAAAGATATGCCAGATGCAGATAAAATTACATCCAAAGAACAAAATAAAGTGATGCATGTGTCACTTCCCATTGGAAATGGAAATGTTTTAATGGGTTCAGATATTTTGGAATCTATGAGCCCTGATTTTAAACAGGGAAATAATTTCTACATCTCCATAAATACGGAAAGCAGGGAAGAATCCGACCAGATCTTTAACGCCTTAGCCAATGGAGGAATAATTGAAATGGAACTTCAACAAACTTTTTGGGGATCTTATTTTGGAATGTTACGTGATAAATTTGGGATAAACTGGATGATAGATTATGGGGAGGAAAGTCATTAAACCTTTAAACCTTTAATCTTTTATCTAGCATTTTAATTCTTGATTTCAGCTGGAATTTATTCCCGTTGCAAGCAAACTTTTAATAATATTTCCATTAGATGTATCTTTCATAAAATTGGTTTTGTTTTTGATATACGGCAGCTATTAAAGATTCCTTATTTTAGCATTCATAAATATTCATAGCGTGCATACATTACAAGCCCTGTGAAAAATAAGCGAATTAATTCCAAAAGCTTTTGGAAGACCATAAAAACAGGTATTAGGATATGAAAAAAGCATTGCTTCTTTTTGCTGGTATATTAATGAGCTTTTCCGGGTTCTCACAGGAGATCCCATCCACTTCAAAAAAACCGGTTTTTGAAAGACCTTTGGGTTCTTCTACGCCTACAGTAAGATTTCCCGAGGCTCCCCGTGAAGATTTTAAATTAAAGGATGATCCCAGAAAACCCAAACCTTTGGAAATGGTCACAAAAAAGGAATTACTTACTGCAGGAGATTTTATTGAAAAGAAATGGACCGAAGATGAAAAGGCTAGCGGAGGATTACAAGGACAGGATCTGGGCAGTTTTGTTACCAAAGGTAAACTAGTTGAATTATATTGCCGTGACGCTCAATATGTTGATGGTGACCGGGTTCGGGTGTATGTAAATGGTAAGATCGTACAAAATGACATTTACCTGCAGGGAAATTTTACGCCGGTGCTTATTGCCCTTGATAATGGATTTAATACTATTGAAATTGAAGCCCTAAATCAGGGGTCCTCGGGACCAAACACTGCTGCCTTTAAAGTATTTGATGAAACCGGGAAACTCGTAACTACCAGCGAATGGAATTTACTTACCGGCGGAAGGGCTACAATGATCGTTGTGAAAAACTAGAATTCTGTTCATCTTACAAAAATTCTTTTCCTTTTACGATCTACGGAATTTTTTAGGGTCATTTTCTAATTTTTAACTGCCGTAACCCCGAATGTCCTGTTGGTAAATAGTAGTTTGGGGAATTTTATCTGAAATAATTTTCATAAATTTCGGAAGCTGAAAACCAGGACAAACATGAAAAAAATTCTAATAGCAATAGATTACAATCCATCCTCTCAAAAGGTCGCCGAAACGGGTTATGAATTGGCGCAGTTGATGGGCGGGGAGGTATGCCTTATCCATGTGATGGCTGAGATTGCACATTACGGGATGCAATATCCTACTTTTATGGGATATGATGGATATGATGCCGGGGCGATCGATATTGAAATGATGAATGAAATGCATAAGGTTACCGAGGAGTATTTAAAATCGGCAGCCAAACATCTTAACGATCCTGCTGTAATCACTCACCTTACAGAAGGAGATGCAGCCAATGCAATTCTTGAATATGCAGCCCAATGGAATGCAAGTCTTATTGTGATGGGAACCCATAGCCACTCTGCTCTTGAAAAACTACTTATGGGTACGGTGGCGTCGAAAGTGATAGAAAAAACAAAAATACCGGTGTATCTGGTACCTGTGAAAAAGGATTGATTTAAACTTATATAAATAAAAAAGGTCCTGATATTTCTCAGGACCTTTTCATTTATATACTATGATCTGCGCTTAATCATCTGCCAGATCTTCAAGGGTTTTTACTTTTGCAAGAGTCAATCTTATCTCTGCCAGTTGTTTATTAAGAAGTTCAGCGATATCTACAGGAAAAAAATGATCCTTCAATTTCTCTTCATATTCTTTTTCACTGGCCTTTTCACCTCTTATCACTTCTTCGAGTACTGCTTCATCCTTATCGCCAGATAAGGAAGTTTTTAAATCCATCCATACGCGATGAAGCCCTCCCAGGGTGCTTCCTTTTTCTTTTGGTTCTTCGTTCAGGGATCTAATAACATAATCCAGTTCTGTAACAAACCTGTTTTTTTGAATTGCCTGCTTCTTGAAAAATTGTTTTAAATGAACATTTTTTGTTTCATCCAGGGCATTCTTGAAACCTTTTTCGGCATCAAGATTTTTCTCAAGTAACTCCTGCAAATTTTCCACAAGTTCATTGTGGCTATTCTCTTTTGCTTCTTCTCTGGTGGTTTTCATAATTATAATTTAATTTTGAATTACCTAAAGATAAGTCAGGAAAATGAGGAAGGAAGGACAATTAAATTAATCTTTAGAAGGGTTTAACAAAGCTTGTTAATATAGTTTGTGTAATTAACAATTTAATTTCACCAGGGTGCATTTTTACTCCCAGCCCATATTTTTTATTCCAATTAACCCCATCCCATAGCTCTGAAAAAAGAAAAAACCATTCTGGGAAAGCGAGCTATTTTTAGCTAAATATCTTGAATGCTTTTGACCTCCTGCAGGGACAATTCCAGTTCCAGCAGGTGTTTTTTTAGGATCTCTTTAATATTCCCGGGAAATTTATAATTTTTGAGTTTATCCTTATATTCATTAAGTGTAGCTTTTTGACCCCTAAGACATTCTTCCAATATTGTTTTATCATCATGTCCTGTAATAGCTATCATAACATCCATCCAAATACGATGAAACCTACCCACAGCGCTTCCTTCCTCCAGCGGCGTCTCGTTAAGAGTGTGAATGAGTTTATCTATTTCAGTGGCATTGCGTTGGTGTAAAAAAGCCCTTATTTTTAAATGATCTTTAAGGTCTTTGCTGCGGGCTTCTTTAAATGCTTTTATAAATCCTTTGTGAGCGTCGTAATTTTTCACCAATAATTCCTGTAAATTCTGCACAAGTTTATTATGTGTGTCTTCTTTTGCTAGTTCTCTGGTAGTTTTCATAACGCTAAATTTTAAAAGTTCCTGAGTGCAAAATTAGGGCATGTTGAATAAAAAATAAATGACGTTTGTCATATTAACCCGCTTAATTCCAGTTTACTTAAGATAATAATATGCGGTTTGTAAATTTTCAACCCGGAAATTTATTGTTCAAATCAAAGACTTGTTTTAAAAGCTATATTTGCACTTTGAATTTTTGAAAATGAAAAATATAAAAGGGGAGGAGCAGGCAAATCTTACTGCTGAAGAGATCGAACAATGCATTTTGGTATTGAATAAATTGGTTGAGAACACGAACCAACTTTTCGATTTGCCTGAAGCTCAACGAATATCCTTGATGATGGCGGCAGGTTCCCTTACCCGGCCAAACAGAGATGAATTTGCACGCAGGAGGAAGGACGCTTCTAAAGCGGCCAAACGAAAGATGATTGAACGTGATAAGCACGCGCGTAAGGAAACCGGAATAAGAAGTGCGCGGGAAGCCGCCGTGTTTGAAGCGCCTAAATTGCTGCAACCCGCACAACTTATAGAAAAGAGTCCTGAACTTGAATCGCCGCGCAACTGTTATGTGTGTAAGACGGTATATACCAAATTGCACCATTTTTACGATACTATGTGTAAAGATTGTGGCGATTTTAATTATGCCAAGCGTTTCCAAACTGCAGATCTTACCGGCCAGGTTGCTGTAGTAACGGGATCGCGTTTAAAAATTGGGTACCACATTACTTTGATGCTGCTTAGGGCCGGGGCAACTGTAGTAGCAACCACCCGCTTTCCTGCCGATTCGGCCCTCCGATTCTCAAAGGAGGCAGATTTTATGGATTGGAGTGACAGGCTAAAGATTCACGGTTTGGACCTTAGGCATATTCCAAGCGTAGAGATCTTTTGTAATTTTATAGAGCAAAAATATGACAGGCTTGATATCCTTATAAACAATGCTGCACAAACGGTAAGACGGCCGGCGGGATTCTATCAGCACCTTATGGATAAGGAGAATTTGCCGGTTCATGAACTCCCGCTACAAGCACAGGACCTTTTGCATGATCATATAAACTGCCTTCAGGAATTGAAAAGCTTTACAGCAGGTACCGGGAACAACCAAAATTTGCCGGTCACCTGGCATGGGCCCGAACCGGGAATAGGCTTAAGGGCATCTGCCAGATTATCACAAATTCCTTACAGTTTTGATAACTCTCTTTCAGTAAAAGAAGTGTTTCCTGAAGGACAGCTGGATGCAGATCTTCAACAGGTAGACCTTAGAAAAACCAATAGCTGGAGGTTAAAACTTGGGGAGATTGAGACAACAGAGATGGTGGAAGTTCAATTGGTAAATGCCGTGGCGCCCTTTGTTTTATGCAACCGCCTTTCCGGCCTTATGAAAAAAGAGAATACCGGCAAAAAACATATTATTAACGTATCTGCAATGGAAGGTAAATTCCAGCGCTTTAAAAAGGAGGACCGTCATCCTCATACAAATATGGCCAAAGCCGCTTTAAATATGCTTACCCATACATCGGCATCAGGTTTTGCAAAGCATGGAATTTATATGAATGCAATTGATACCGGGTGGGTAACCGATGAAGACCCCGCCGAACTTTCCAAAAAGAAGGTAGAGGTTCATGATTTTCAACCCCCGCTGGATATTGTAGACGGTGCAGCAAGGGTAATGGATCCTTTGTTTGACGGTATTAATACCGGGAAACACTGGTGTGGAAAATTTTTAAAAGATTACCGTCCTATCGACTGGTAAAAAAATTCAATTATAAAGTTCCCCTGCTTATATTATTTAGCTGAGATTACCCATCGCTCATAGGTATGCTTTGGTGTAATCTCCACTATTAAATTACCTAACTTTGCTCCATGTCTAAAACTAAAAAAGATCAAAAAGAGATCCTGGAGAAATTAGGTATTGAAAGCCTTAATCCCATGCAAATGGAGGCTCTTGATGCAATTTCATCTAATGCTTCAGTTGTGCTGTTATCTCCCACAGGGACTGGAAAAACGCTGGCTTTCCTTCTTCCTATACTTGAAGACCTGGATCCTGAATGCAGGAATATCCAGGTACTTATACTGGTCCCTTCCCGGGAACTTGCAATCCAGATAGAACAGGTAATAAGGGAGATGGGATCTGGTTATAAGGCAAATGCAGTTTATGGCGGCAGGGCGTTTTCAAAAGACAAAATAGAATTAAGCCATCCTCCGGCAATATTGGTAGGGACGCCTGGCAGGGTAGGAGATCATTTACGAAGGGGCACTTTTGCCATTGAAAATATAACCACTCTGGTCCTTGATGAATTTGATAAATCTTTGGAAGTGGGTTTTGAAGAAGAAATGAGAGAGATCCTGGCAACTCTTCCAAAACTCAGGAAAAAGGTCTTAACATCGGCGACCCAGGAAATAGAAATTCCCGCCTTCGCCGGAATTAAAGATCCTGTTTATATAAATTACCTTTCTTCCGGAAAAGCGCAGCTTAATGTAAAGACTATAAAGTCCCCTAGCAGGGATAAACTGGATACTCTTGTAGATCTCCTTTCTCCCTTAAGAAACAGTCCAGGGATCATTTTTTGTAATTTTAAAGATACTATCCAGGAGGTAAGTGATCATCTTTTTAAGAATAAGATCAACCATGGGATTTTTCATGGAGGAATGGAACAGAAAGACCGGGAAAGGTCCCTTATAAAATTTCGCAACGGAACTTACCAGCTGCTTCTTGCAACAGATCTTGCGGCCAGGGGAATAGACGTGCCCGAAATTCAATTTATAATACATTATCAATTACCTCACAGCGCGCCGGAATTTACTCATAGAAATGGCCGTACAGCCCGCATGAACCAAAAGGGCACAGCCTATGTATTGCATTGGGAAAAGGAAGATTTGCCCGATTTTATAACCCCCACGCCAGATGAAAAAGTAAAAAAAATGGACGCCCAAACTTCAATTACATGGGAAACTTTATTTATTTCGGGCGGTAGAAAAGATAAGATATCTAAAGGTGATATTGCCGGTTTGTTCTTAAAACAGGGAAATCTTCAAAAAGAAGAACTAGGAAATATAGAATTAAAGCAGGATTGCGCTTTTGTAGCCGTTCCGGCAGAAAAGGCCGGGGAACTAATTGCCGAATTGAATAACAGCCGTTTGAAACGTAAAAAGGTGCGGGTAAGCTTAATCTGATATTTATGGAAGGTAAACAAACCAATAATCCGTTACACGGAATAAAACTCGCAGATATCCTGGACTATCTCGTAGAAAAATATGGTTGGGAAGAACTTGGGCAAAGGATCAATATAAGATGTTTTACCCATGAACCTTCCGTAAAATCAAGCCTCAAATTTCTTAGAAGAACCCCTTGGGCACGGGAAAAGGTAGAACAACTTTATTTAAAATCTAATCCCTGATCTTCCAAAAACCGAGGGATTACCTCTATTTTAATTATTTTGGATCCTGGTTATCTTTAAAAATTGTTTTTGAAAGGATTATCGGTACCCCATGTGGTGTAACCGGTAAATGTTGCTTTTAATTTTTCTACAAAACTGTGGAAAGTATAATTTTTAAATATCTTCACTATGAAAGCGTTCTCCAACATTCTAAATTTAAAAACTATTCTGTTTTCTATCAGCCTGCTCATCTCGATTAATTTGGTGGCGCAGGAGGAAAACTCCCTGGTCAAAATTGCCCAGGATCCAACTTTGGAATGGGGTCCATGTCCCGATTTTATGCCTGAGGGTTGTAAATTAACGGTATTACATGGGGATCCGGCCCGGAAAAATTCAGATATTTTTATTCAGTTTCCCGCGAATTCTGAAATTCCCAATCATTATCATACTTCAGCAGAACGAATGGTCCTCATTGAAGGGGAACTGGAAGTTACATATGAGGGAGAGGAAAAACAAACCATGAAAGCGGGATCTTATGCTTACGGCCCGGCATTGAAACATCATACTGGAAGATGTGGCGACGCTCCCTGCGTGTTGTTTATAGCTTTTGAGGAAGCTGTAGATGCTATTGCCGTAAAAGACTAGAATTTCTGCTGGAGCTCTTAATAGAATATTGCTGAAAATATCCAGGGGTACTGCTTATCTTGTCTATTGTAACAAAGAATTTCTATTTTTACATTCTAATGATTTTTAGCCTTAGTGGCACTTAAGAAATAATGTATAAAGAAATTCTCGGCCACATCTTAAAGGAAATTCAACTAACTCCCACAGAGCAGGAAGAATTTGTAAGCATTCTTTCTGAAGTCAAGGTCCCGAAAAAGGAATTTCTTATTTCTCCCGGTCAACAGGTGAAGGCTGAATATTATGTGGTGAGCGGGTGCCTGATGGCTTATTATATGGATGAAAAGGGAGCCAGGCATATACTTCAATTTGCGGTTGAAGATTGGTGGATCTCAGATTTTGAAGCCTTCTTTGACAGCCAACCTGCACAGTTGTATGTAGAAACCCTTGAAGATTCAGTTCTTTTGGAAATAAAAAAGGACGCCCTGGAAGAATTGTACCATCGCATACCTCAATTTGAACGTTTTTTCAGGATTAAGATAACCGGTGCTTTTGTAGCTTTAAGAAGCAGGGTACTTTCTTCTCTTCAAAAATCGGGGAAACAACGGTATCTGGAATTTTGTGCAGCTTATCCCGAAATAAAAGAACGTGTTCCAAACTCCCATATCGCAAATTATCTGGGGCTGAAACCTGAAAGCCTGAGCCGAATTAGAAAAGAATTATAAGCGCTTAACAATTTTTAACAGGTTTCCCTAACATACATCAAGTACACGCTCGCCTTAACAGTTTTATCTTTGAATTCTTCAGAAGATATTTCTTGAATTTTAGATCAATTAACTTCCTGAAAGATTTTTCCTGTTTTAATTAAATGGGAAATAAATTATAAACTTTTAAAATTTTAGCTATGAAAAAAATATTGTTTGTTTTAACCAGCAATGATGAAATGGGAAACACCGGTCATAAAACTGGGTTTTGGATAGAAGAATTTGCAGCGCCATATTATTTACTTAAAGACCGCGGTTTTGATATTACCATTGCAACTCCTAAAGGAGGTCAGGCTCCAATTGATCCCAACAGTGAAAAAGAAGATGCGCAAACTCCTGCCACAGATAGGTATTATAAAGATAAGGAAACACAGGATTTATTGGCAAATACGCAACTTTTAAGTAACATAGATTCCGCAAATTTTGATGCCGTTTTTTATCCAGGTGGGCACGGTCTTTTATGGGACCTTGTGGATGATACAATATCAACAAACCTCATAGAGACAATGTACGCGGCAGGTAAGCCGGTAGCATTTGTGTGTCATTCTCCCGCAATTCTTAAAAATGTAAAAAATGTAGATGGAAGACCTTTGGTAGAAGGTAAAAAAGTGACCGGTTTCACCAATGGGGAAGAAGCCGGGGTAGAATTGACAGATGTTGTACCATTTTTGCTGGAAGATATGCTAAAGGAAAAAGGAGGAAATTACTCTAAAACCGGCGATTGGGCACCTTATGCGGTAGAAGATGGATTATTGATAACCGGGCAGAATCCCGCATCATCTGAAAAGGTTGCGGAAAAACTGGCTGAAAAATTAAATAGATAGAAAATTATTATGAGTAAAACACAAGCATTATTACAAGAATATAATTTAAATGGGCTTCAATTACCCAACCGTTTGGTTATGGCTCCCATGACAAGAAGCCGTGCAGCGAATGCCGGAAATATCCCTACAGGAGACTTGCAGGGGGAATACTATGCCCAACGCGCCAGTGCGGGCCTTATAATTTCAGAAGGTTCTCAGGTTTCGCCCCAGGCTGTTGGCTATGTAAACACGCCGGGAATTCATACGAAGGAACAGGTTGAAGGCTGGAAGGACGTTACTAAAAAAGTTCATCAGGCCAACGGGAGGATTTTTATTCAGCTGTGGCACGTGGGTAGGATGTCTCATCCAGATTTTCATAATGGAGATTTGCCCCTTGCACCTTCGGCAATTAATCCGGGAGGTAAATCTTTTACTCCAGAGGGGTTTAAGGACACTGTAACTCCCAAGGCAATGACCAGGGAAGAAATAAAGCAAACCGTTCAGGATTTTAAAAATGCTGCTGCCAATGCTATGGAAGCCGGTTTTGACGGAGTTGAGATACATTCATCAAACGGGTACCTTTTCCACCAATTCTTTAACGCTACATCAAATAAGCGTACAGATGAATATGGTGGCAGTAAAGAAAACAGGGCAAGATTCCTTTTTGAAGTCATTGAGGCAATAAAGGAAGTGATGCCGGAAAACAAGATAGGTTTAAGGTTAAATCCTTCCCTTAATGATGTCTTCGGGATGACAATGGATGAGGAGACCATTCCTACTTTCGATTATATTATAGGAAAATTAAATCAATATGACCTTGCATATCTTCATTTGTCTGAACCATTTACAGATGTTTCAAATATCCCGTTTGCAGTAAGTGAAATTGCAAAACGTTACCGTCCCTTATACAAGGGAACTATCATAATTAACAGTGACTTTGACCAGGAAAAAGGAAATAAAGTTATAGATGAGGGTTTTGCAGATCTCGTGGCCTTTGGAAAACCTTATATTTCCAACCCCGATCTGGCCGAAAGGTTTGAACAGAATATTCCGTTGACAGATTGGGACAAGGATACTTTTTATACCCCGGGTAAAGAAGGATATCTTGACTATGAAAAGAAAACCGAAGAGGTTTCTCTTTAATACACGTTTTTAAGAGATAAAGAGGTAATTGCAGGTATTGGATTGATACTAAGCATTTACCTCTTTTTTTATTTAAATTTTGAACTGAATAAAAAGTCTCTACAAGTAAATAAAATGACGTAGTTTTGCCGCTTATTTAAAAATAGCATTAATGAAGCGTGTAAATGAATACAAGAAATTGTTTAGTGTTGAGAAAGAGATCGATCTTAAGCAGTTAAAAACCAGTTACAGAAATCTTGTAAAGGAATGGCACCCGGATAAATTTCAGGAAAGCGATGAGAGGCATGCCGAAGCAGAAATAAAGAGTAAACAGATCATAGACGGTTACCATTTTCTTGTGAGCATTGCACCTGAAACCAAAATGGCAAATTTGGAAGAGTATAATAAAACTACCTCTGAAGCGGGGATTGCCGATTTTCAGCATAAGGGGAATGTTTTGGAGATCACTTTTACAGATGGAACTACCTATGAGTACTTTGGGGTTTCAAAACCTCTTTTTATAAAACTAATAAATTCAGACAGGCAATTTCGTTTTGCCAAACGCAACATCTTTACTTCCTTTCTATATAGAAAGTCCAAAAAGGATAAAGAACTGCAGCCTGCATAAGCATACATTTGAAATTTAAAAATCCCAAATTCCTTCAGGCATTTGGGATTTTTTCATGTTCCTTTTTAAGATAATTAAGGAAAAAAGAAAAGGCTCAAACCTTTCGGGTGAGCCTTTATCTTCAATTAACACTTATGTAAATGTTAGTATTTATTGATTTGCGGGAGTGTCATCTGCTTCATTAGCTTCATCATCTCTCCATTTATCTCTTAAAGATTGATGTTCCTCTCTCATTTGTTCCATTTCATCTCTAATGGTTTCGTGGTCGTCCATGATTTGTTCGTGAACTTTTTCCATTTCATCCATTTGAGATTTCTTTTCATCATTTGAAAGATTTGCAAAATTATCCCTTAATGCACTATGCCCCTTAATCATGGTTTCATGACCTGCAAGCAAACCTTCATGCTTCTGGATCATCACTTCATGTTGAGCAAGATCTTCAAGCATAGTGGAATCCTTCATAACTCTTGTGCTATCCTGTGTTAGAGTCATATGATCCTGCTTTAATGTTTCAAGATCTGCCTTAAGTTGGGTGTGAGCCTGTTGGATGCTGTCGCTATCTTTCATAAGCTTTGCATGCTTATCATTAAGATCTTTTGACCCGTCATCACAACTGGTAAAAGCGATTGCTACTAAGGCGAAAATTAAAGTTAATTTTTTCATATTGATTTTATGTTTTTTGGTATGTATTAGCAATATTATGAAATATTCAAAGGTTTAATTCTAATAATGTGTTAAAATGTCAAATCTGAACAAATATGAAAACAGGTTTTAACCATAAAGTATGCACTCAAATTTATTCATAATATACCCCGCGGATTGATGTAAACGTTAAGTCAACCTTTAAAATAAATTTTTCATAATGTAGATTTATGGGGGTTATAATTATGTTGAAGATTTAAAAGAAGCTTAAGAAAATCATTTTTAAATAATTAAAATCAATATCTTATCTTTGTCTTTAATCTTAAAAATATATTTTATACCTATGGCTAAATCGCAGCAAACATTTAATAAAATTGAAAAGGAAAAACAACGCGCCAAAAAACGTGAAGAAAAGAAAAAGAAGAAGGAGGAGCGCAAATCCAATCCAAAAGGAAGCGATTTTGATTTAGTGTATGTAGATGAACATGGAAATCTAACCAATACTCCTCCAGATCCCTCTAATAAGATCGAGGTGGATGCAGAGGATATAGTTCTTGGAGTACCAAGGAAAGAAGAAGGTGAAGAAGAAGAAACAAAGAAAGACAAAGAAGGTAAAGTGTCCTTTTTTGACCACTCTAAAGGTTTTGGTTTTATAATTGACAGCATGAACCAGGAAAAATACTTTGTTCACGTGAGCGGTCTTATAGATGAGATTGAAGAAAATGATAAAGTTACCTTTGAACTGGAACGCGGAATGAAAGGTATGAACGCCGTTCGTGTGAAAAAGATCTAAATTATTCTATATTCAAATTATAAAAGGGCAAACCACTGGTTTGCCCTTTTTTTTGTAGACCTATAAATTGCCGAGAAACGAAGTTTTTCAATGGAAAATAGTTTTCAGCTTAAGCGCTATGCCTTCATTTCTTCCATAATTAAAAGGAGATCATAACAAAGTTTATCACTAATATTGCAGCATATAAAAACAACTTCTCATGCTCAAAGCTCCAAACACCGTTCTGGTTATTTTAGCTTTTTTTTCCATTTACGTGATCTGGGGGTCAACATATCTTTTAAATAAGGTAGCCGTTACAGAACTTCCACCTTTTATGCTTGCCTCTATACGTTTTACTATAGCCGGTCTTCTTATATTCTTCCTGTGTAAGATCATGAGAATTAGCCTGGCTATTACCAGAAAGCAGTTGATCAATACCATTATTGCGGGATTTCTTTTTCTGGCATTTGGAAATGGAGTAGTGGTATGGGCCTTAAAATATGTTGACAGTGGGTTTGCAGCTTTGCAAATTTCTGCTCAACCCTTGGTTATTCTCATATTAATGTGGCTTATAGACGGTAAAAAGATCAAACCAATGTCTATGGTGGGAGTAATATTGGGAATAGTGGGTATCTATTTACTGGTAAGTCAAAAGGCTCTTATAAACAATGAAAATTCAATACTGGGAATGGGAATGATATTTTTGTGTTTATTAAGCTGGGCGTATGGGAGTTTATTCGTATCTAAAGCAAGCCTTCCAACAAATTATTTTGTGAATACGGGATACCAGATGTTTACAGGCGGAATTTTATTGATGCTGGCCAGTTTAGCATTTGGAGAGCCCTGGAGTTCTCCTGCGGTCTGGAGCCTTCCAACACAATATTCCATGATCCTGTTGATAATATTTGGCAGTATCGTGGCCTTCACTTCTTTTAATTATCTCTTAAAGGTAGTTTCTCCGGAAAAGGTTGCAACTTCAACCTATGTTAATCCCATAATCGCTCTTTTGCTCGGCTGGTATTTTTTAAATGAGCAAATCACCCTGCAGTCTGTAATTGCTGCAACCGTACTCCTAACGGGTGTTTATTTTATTAATACCCGTAAAAAACTGGTAATATATTCCAGATTTTGGAATAAGCCGGGAAAAGGAATTGCAGAAGAAATCGAAAAATAGTCCGGGCAGGAGTACCCGGTTTCTATGACATTTATCATTGTTATTTGGGTAGGTATTGGGTAACTTTTGAAAACTAAATTTTTCTCGCCATGCCTTTTACAATAGAAGAATTTCTCGGCGTTTTTGAATCCTATAATGCTGCTGTATGGCCTATGCAGATAATCCTTAATCTGTTAGCGGTGGTTTGCCTTTTCCTGTTGATCTCAAGTTTAAAAGGGAAATCGGCAGTCATTAACGGGGTTTTGATCTTTCTGTGGTTGTGGATGGGCCTGGTGTATCAAATAATGTATTTTACCAGCATTAGCAGTATTGGTTTTTTATTTGGTGCATTGTTTGTTTTGCAGGCTTTGATCTTTTCCTATTTTGCCTATTTCCGGCCTGAAAATCTTAGCTACAGGTTTAAATTAAATATTTCAGGATTTGTAGGGATCATTTTTATCCTTTACTCTCTGCTTATCTATCCTGTTTTTGCAAATGATCTTGGGCATATCTATCCCCAAACACCCACCTTCGGTTTGCCCTGTCCCACAACTATTTTTACATTCGGAATTCTTTTGTTTTCCCTGACAAGAGTAAGATGGTACATTATGATCATTCCATTATTATGGTCTCTCATTGGATTTTCAGCAGCTTATAATTTGGGAATGACCGAAGATTATTTTCTTGTTTTTGCAGGTGTTATTGCCATGATCCTCCAATTCTTTAAACCGGAACCGGACAAGAGCCATAAAGGTCTTAGAATTCCGGGAAACAGGGAACTTCACCTGGAATAAATAATTAGTAGGGAAAGAGTTGGGATTCTTTAGGAAGGCTTTCTTTTGGCCGATAAATATTTATAAAGTCCAAACAGGCTCAATCCCGCTGCAACAGTTATTATCACATCCAGAAATTCTGAGATCCCGGAACTTAGCAATAAAGCCAGGGAAGCCAAAATTCCGGTAAACGCAAAGAAATATCCATATTTAAGTTTGAAATACCGGGGGGTGCCAGTATCTTTTTTTCGCAATTTTATCATTGCTGCACATACCAGTAAAAAGATCAGGATCTTACTAATAACGCTTATAGATACCGCATAAATAAAAGAACCCGTAATTGAGGCGATAACGGTAACGGCGGTAAAAATAAACAGGGAATAAATTGGAGTGCGGTTTTCGGGGTGGAGATAGGAGAAAAATTTGGGAAATTGTTTTTCCTCGCTAAGCGCAAATGGTAAGCGCGATCCAATTAACATCACCGCGTTGAGCGTACCTCCAATAGATACAATTGCACCCAGGGTTATAATTGTTGCCCCCACCGGCCCCATGAAAAGGTAGGCAGCCTCGGTAATTGGTTTTTCTGAAAATGCCAATCCGGGTAATGTACCAATGCTTACATATTGTATCAAAGCATAGAAAACGGCTACAAAAGACAGGGAAACAATGAGCGCAAAGGGAATATTTCGCCGGGGTTCTTTTATTTCTCCTGTGCCAACAAGTACTGCCTCAAAACCGGTAAAGGCAAAAATGAGGATCAATACCGAGGCAGCAAAATCGGGAAGGGGAGGAGGGGATTGGGAAAACTCTATTAATTCCGGATTAATGAAGAAAAACCCAACAACTACAAATACCAATAACGGGAGGATCTTTGCAATTGCAAGAAAATTGCTTAAAAGAGTTGAATTGCGCACTCCAAGATAATTCACCCAGGTAAAAATGGCAGTGATCCCCATTATAATACTTATTTTAAATGGAGGAGTAACCAACACTTCGTTAAAATAACCAAGGTAAGTGACCATTAAATTTATGAGTGCCGCGTAGGTGGAAACCCTTGTAATAAGTATAAGCCAGCCTATAATAAAAGCCGGGATCTTCCCAAAAGCTGTAAGGATATAAAGGTAAGGGCCGCCGGTTTTTGAGAAACGGCTTGCAACTTCAGCAAAAACCAACACTAAAACCAGCACGATCAGGGCGCACAAAAAGAGTGCGGGCAGGCTATAAAAACCAGATAAATTAAAGATCTGGGATGGAAGACCAAAAATTCCGGCACCAATGGTACTGTTTACTAATAATAGAACAAGATCCCAGCGGGAAATTTCACGTTTAAGCATACGTGGATAATTTTTGCCGGGTTTGAGCCGTCATAGTGAGGGTTATTTGGTTGTTTTTAAATTCATTGCGGTAAAAACTTTGTCCACAGGCTCCCAGAGTTCTATTTTATTTCCTTCAGAATCCATTATATGAACAAATTTCCCATAATCAAAAGTTTCAATTTCATCCAGAACAGTCACTCCCTTGGCTTTTAAATTTCTTACCAGGGCTTCAATATTCTGTACCCGGTAATTGATCATAAATTCCTTTTTAGAAGGCTCAAAATAATTACTTCCATTTTTGAAGGGGCTCCATTGCAAATAATTAATTTCTTCCGGCCTGTTGGCATTTCTAAACTCAAAGCTGGAACCCCATTGATTTGTTTCGAGCCCCAGATTTTCAGAATACCAATTCTTGGTCTTTTCAGGATCATCTGAAAAAAAGAAAATACCGCCAATTCCTGTTACTTTTGGAATTGTATCATCAGGTTCTAAAGATTTATCCTGGTCCTTATTGTTGTTCATATGTGTGCTGGTTTTATTTTTGAAATCACATCCTGTAAGTATGGTTACTATTAAAAGGAAAGAAGAAAATTTGATCATTTTTTAAATAATGAAGGAATTTGTTAAGTGGTAGTTTTAAGATTAAGTATTTCGAAGATAGGAAATTTATAAAAGGATAATTCTGCAAATGCAAAATTATAACTCAGAAAATACCTAATTAACCCAGGCTTTTAATTGCTTTTACAAAAATGGATACCGATATGAACCTGGAGGCGTCATATCTGCAAGTATGTAAAATAGAACCGAAAAAGGTTCTATTGGCTATTATAAAAGTGTAGGTTGCAAAATAGCTGATAGATAAATGCTACCGATATGAGCCTGAAGGCATCATCTGCAACAATGTAAAATAGAACAGCAAAGGTTCTATTAGCTATTATAAAAGTCTAGGTCGCAAAATAGCTGTTACATAATTGCTATCGATATGTGCCTGAAGGCGTCATATCTGCAACTATGTAAAATAGAACCCTGTTGGGTTCTATTGGGTATTTTACTATGATGATAATTTGTCCTATAATTTATATTATGTAAAATAGGATTTGTAAGGAAATAGCAAAACTTTAAAACCTCTCCCCGAATAATCTATATAGGTAATGGATTTTGTACTGAAGGTTTTCTTCGTATTTCCATCCCCTTTCATATTATGAGAAACCGGCGAAAATTCAGAACACTAATTTTTGGTCTATTTTAGAACTTTTACATTTCCGCGGTATGAGATTGCCGTACGTTCTGAACTGTTTACAGATGTGTGGGTATTTCCTCCGGGCATTAAACTAATGAAAAATTGCAGATCTTCTGTACCCTGCCTGCCTTCAAATTTAATCTGAATGTTATTTTGCCGGGTATTTTCTTCAATGACAAGTTTCTCTGCCGGTCCTACATATTTAATTCCTCCATCTCCACCACCATATTCCCCGCCAGATTGCCTTACTCCATAATAAGGTAGGAATAAATCAACCTGGTTTCCTTTAAACCTTATATAATTCGGATTTCCAAGAAGATTTATTGTATTACCACTTAAGGGTATAGCCCACTCCTGTTCTATTTCAAATTCCCTGGAATTTACCAGGCTAAGGAGCGCATCATAATTTTGATCTCCCCCTTCAACTTTGGAAGACCCACAGCCTGCGCTTAACAGGATTATAAAAGAAAGTATGAACAAACCGGAAATTGATTTCATTGGTTTCTATTTTTATACCTCCATAATTTACGATATTTTAATTACAGACCTTTTAAATTTTTCATAAAAGCCAGATCTAATATTGCCCAATCCGGTCCTATTTTTTAGAGGAATAAGAAATATCATAAATATTATATAATTAGCCTGAAACCTTTGTGGCATTACCCTAAATTGCGGTTATTGTTTCAAATTAAAATTACAAAATATGGATGCGAGATTTCAATATGTAAAACTTGACAGAAGCGAAAGTCTGGAAGATTTCACTCAAAAAAAACTTGATAAACTTGAAAACCGATATGATTGGTTGATAAGTGCTGAAGTGCATTTCAAAAAACATGAACCTGAGGCACCAAAAGGCCACATTTGCAATATAAGTCTAAGTGCACCGGGACAAAATATTTTTGCAGAATCCAATGAGGATTCTTTTGAAGCTTCGGCTGTAGAGACGATCAAAGATCTTGAACGTCAATTAGAAAAGCGTAAAGCCCAGATGAAAGCTTATTAATAACCTGCTTTTAGATGGCAAAAAGCCTTCCGGCATTCCCGGAAGGCTTTTTTTTATATTTATCTTTTAGGTTATGATAAAATTTAAAATACTGGCATACAATAGATTAAGTTTCATATTTAACGCGTAACCGCATTATAAAATGTTGAAAATGTTGTAAATTAATAGCGATTTATAAGAACCCCCGGATCTTATTTTAATTTTCGGCTATGGTTCATTTAAGTTTACGAAGGCCTATCTTAGGGGGCATTGTATTCGCAATAATTCTTACTATCTCATCCCTCACATTTATTGAAATGACGGGGATACTGGCAAGGGAATTATTAGAAAACTCGGTGTCGGGGATCATATCCCTATGCTATGTAATTAGCATTGGATCTATTTATATCCTGGTGATCATTCTTCACTTGCTAAGTGCGCGGTTACCCATGGAAATGGGTTTAAGGCACAAGCATTATAATTCGCTTTTAAGCATTGCCAAACTCGCCACTCTCTTAATAATTTTTTCAATAGTAGTAATACTTTTATTAAACATCCCTTTCACAAGGCTTCGGGCAATTCCAGATGCTTTATATTCTACGATCTATTATATAATTCTTGCTATAGCATCCATTCTTGGAGGAAGTTTTATTTCCATTATTACCATGATATATATTACCATTCGCACAATGATACATCAGGAAGATGGACAATTATCTTTAAATCTAAATAGTACTGAGGATAGTGGAACTACAGGAGAAAATAATGTAGTACCTGAAGAGGACCAGGAAATAAAAGTTAATGAGGAAGTTAAAGAGGTTTAGAAGAAATCAATAAAGAAGGGGACTCCTCGTAAAACATCTTGTACATAAAACAGAATTTATATTCCTATATTCCTTGGAACAGGGGTAACAAAATTGTGAAATATGAGAAAATGCTTTGGGAAAAGTCCCCTTTAAATTTTTATGATTGAATTTTGCCTAATTGTTGTAAAATATCAGTTTGTTGCCCATCTTCAAGGTTAAAACCAGGCTTTCCTTTTAACGGAAATAAATAGGCAAAAGGTTTATCATATGCATTCCAGGCTTCTGCAAGCCCAAATTCATCATTTTTATGCTCCAATTTGGGGCGCATAAATGTATTCTCATTACTATCGTATGGAGAACCTTCAGCATCTGCGCCCGTAAATAACATACCGTCATTAATATCAGAATAGATCAATACAGAGCCACCCCCATTTCCCGGAAGGTCTGTAACTGTAAGGCCAAAATGTTTCATCACTTCATTTTTTGAAGTAATATCTTTCACCTTATCTCCATTATTAACAGTAATTCTTGGATGCATAAAAACAGGTGCTCCCCCTGCATCTTCTGAAATTGTTTTTAAACTATCATAAGCTGTTTTGTAAACATCACTATTAGAGATCAAGATACCCTTAATAGAATAACCATCTGTAATAAGTTTTTTAACTGCTTCTTTCGTAGCACTTTCCACAACGTCAATAAGAATAATATCTTTACGGTTGAGATGTCTTATTGCATAACCCTGGTGCACACCACCCTCCCTTTCTCCTCCTTTGATTATAAAGGTATCGGGAATCAATTTTAAAAATTTACCGGTTTCTCCCTGTTCAATAAATTCGGCACTCTGGCTATGCAAAATCTGCATTTTATCCACTGTCTTCATATAGCAAAATGATTTTTGATTAGAGGATCAATTTACAACTGCAGCAAAGTTTTGCAATCCTATTTAATACAGTTTAACGAGGATTTAATAGTTCATTAACTCGCGTGAAAAAGCTCCAAATTTTCCGTGCTTTGAAAAGGAAAAAGCTATTGGGAAGGTTTTGTTTTTGTACATCAATACAGGTACAAAATTTCTGTCCTTTTCAATGGCCAGGGAGTATGCAGGAATCCCGTATTGTTGTGAAATATCCAATAAGAAGTCTTTCCTGAGATCTGCGGAAGAAGGAAGGATCTCCCAAAGGAAATTCGTTGCTCCTGGATTTATTGAAGCTAAACTATGAATGTATTTTTCATTATAAATACTTGTAATATGGTAAACCCGGGTACCAATTTTAACCTCTCCCGAAGCAGAATCCCCGGATTGGCTTAAGATCACACATTGCTGTACTAGCGGATTGAATTTTCTTGTTAAGGAAAAGCGCCGCTGGTGGGCTTTATAGGCTGCCTCTTTCATGGTCCACAACAGCCACAACTGTTTTAAAGGCTTTGAAGCATTGAAAATAACTGCCTGCTCCCTTTTTGTAAAAACCTTATCAAGGAAACGTTGGCGCATTGGATCGCTTTCCACTGCTGCAAGCCTGAGGTCAACAATATCATTCCCAATCACGTCAAAGCAGTTTTTGATTTGATAACATTCATGGCGTCGCCCACAGTAAGCATTCCATCCATGGAGTCGTTGTCTATTTCAATATTGAATTCATCTTCAACATCCAGGACCACATCTACCAGGTTGGCAGAGTTGATCTGGAGGTCATTTAAAAGATCTGTTTGCTCTCCAAACTCATCTAAGCCGGCTTTATGCTGCACATAGGGTGTAACTATTCTCTTTAGTTTTTTCAGCAGGATATGATCTGTCATATAAATTTTTATTATCTGTTAATTATTTTCAGGAATTGACCTTTTTAAAGATCGCTACTGCATTTACATCACCAAAACCAAAACTTGCCTTGGCCAGAATATTAAAATTTCCCTCCACAGTGTGAAGTGGAATATTCTGTCTAGGTACCAGTTTTTCTATTTCAGGAGCAAGATCCCCGCTGTTCACATTTCCAAATACAAAACCTTTGTGAAGTTGCAGCACTGCTGCAACGCATTCTATACTGCCGGAAGCGCTAAGGCAATGCCCCGTCATTCCTTTTAGCGAATTAATATAAGGAAAATCCCGTCCGTTCCTGTCCAATGCTGTGATCCAGTTTTCAATTTCTACTACATCCCGCGAAGTAGCTGTAAGGTGACCATTTATAAGATCAATATCTGAGGCAGAAATATCTGAATTTTGAAGTGCACCTGTGATACATCGTTGCACCGCTTCATTATTTGCGGCCGTCATACTCCCCCCTCCTCTTTGTCCTCCACTGTTCACCTCTCCTCCAAGTACTTCAGCATAAATAACTGCACCCCGTGCTATTGCCTCCTCGTAATCTTCCAGAAGGAGTGCTCCTGCCCCACTTCCTGGCACAAAACCTGTGGCTGTTTTGCTCATAGGCCGGGAAGCGCTCTGTGGGGCATGATTGTAATTTCCCGGTAAAATTCGCATTGCGTCAAACCCTCCCCACACGTATGGGCCATGGTCGGCACAACTTCCCACAAGCATTCGTTTAGCCTTTCCGCTTTTAATTCTTTCATATCCCATAAGTACCGCTTCGGTTCCCGTGGTGCAGGCAGAGGAATTGGTGGTTACAAGATTTCCGCAGCCAAGAATCCCGCCCAAATATGCACTAATACCACTGGCCATGGTCTGGATTACACTGGTACTGCCCAGCCTGCGGGTGTTTCCCTCATCTATTAAATGAATGGCTTCCCTGAATTTATCTACCCCCAGGATACCTGTTCCAAATATGATCCCGGAATCCCAATCTGGTGACTGTTCGGGGGCTTTTTCAAGTCCGGCATCTTTCCACGCCTCACATCCTGCAATAACACCATATATAATTCCGCTACTGTTTAAGCCACGTAATTGCAGCGGGGTAAAATTTTCTTCCAGTTTTTCCATTGAAATTTCGGGCTTCCCTCCTATCTGGCAACTGAATTTTAATTCTTTAAGCTCCTTGAAAAACCGTATTCCGCTTTTCCCAGATCTGATTGCCGACTCAAACTCCTCCAATCCCACAGCATTGGGAGCTGCTACGCCCATTCCCGTTATTACAACCCGACGACTCATAGAATTATTTGTCAAGAATCTCTTTTTTAAATTTATTTTCGGGTTGAAAAACCATCCCGGCAATTTTACCCCTGCATACGAGCTTACCCTTGCTATTATACATTTCTGTAATGCATTTCAATTTATTAAACCTGAAATATTCTTTTTGGGATACCACTTTAACCATTTCACCCGGGAGAACAGGCTGGAAAAAATCTACTTCAGAAGAACTCATAGCTATTTGAATATTTTTTTCCTGTGACCTCTCTGTTTCCAGTAAATAGATCCCTAAACATACCACCCCTATTTGGGCCATACATTCAGTAAGGATCACACCGGGAGTGACAGGAGCATCTTTAAAATGTCCCCGATAAAAAAATGCGTCTGGCCGGAATAAATAATTTCCTTCCACTCCCTTCTCATCGATCCTTGTGATCTCATCAACAAATAGAAAGGGGAAGGAATAAGGCAGATGGGAAATGATTTCTGTTAACTTCAATATGTATAAATATTTGTTCCTTTCCGGAAATGTAGTAGTTCCTTCTAAGTTGGCAATTCTATGTTTAGGTTTTATTATTTTAAATGTTCCCCTCCGTTAACGGGAATAATAGACCCTGTTATCCAGCAAGCCTCATCTTTGGAAAGCAGGTATACCACATTGGCCACATCTTTTGGCACTGTAAGCCGGCGAAATGGGTTGTGTTTTAATGCATGTTCTTTAAGGGTTTCACTTCCCGGGATCATTTGAAAGGAGCGGGTAACGGTAACGCCCGCCTGAATACAATTGGCCCTTATCCCATACGGTGCCAATTCCAGTGCCATACTGCGGGTTATAGATTCCATTGCCACCTTGGCCACCGATACAGCTGCATAATTCGCCCAGGCTTTTTGATTGCCTTCACTGGTAAAAGAGATCACCCTGGCATCTTTGGCAAACATTTTAGCGCGGAAGACTGCTTGTGTCCAGTCATATAAACTAAGTGCCATGGCATCCAGGGTAAGTTGAAAATCTATATTTTCAAGTATTGGCCCCTCTCCCGTCATGGGTTTA